>CALWWB010000017.1 GCA_944385175.1 uncultured Oscillospiraceae bacterium
TGCAGCTCTCCACTCCTACCTGAAGAAGGGACAGGATGTGGTGGACATGAACTATGCAGCCATCGACGCCGGTGCTACCGCCTACGTCAAGGTTGAGGTTCCCGCCGCCTGGGCCGAGGCTCAGGAAACCAAGACTCCCGAAGCCAAGACCGGCCGGGAGAAGACCGTGAAGATGGTCACCGGCATTCTGGACCCCGTGGACAAGATGGACGGCGACTCCCTGCCCGTTTCCGCCTTTGTGGATCACGCCGACGGTACCTTCGAACTGGGCGCCGCTGCCTACGAGAAGCGCGGCATTGCCGTTTCCGTGCCCAAGTGGGATGCTGAGAAGTGCATCCAGTGCAACCGCTGCGCCTTCGTCTGCCCCCACGCCACCATACGTCCCTTCGCCCTCACCGAGGAAGAGGCCGCTGCCGCTCCCGCCGAGGCAAAGATCGTTCCCATCAAGGTGGGCAAGGGCAAGGATACCTACAAGTTTGCCATGGCCGTGTCTCCTCTGGACTGCATGGGCTGCGGTGTCTGCGTTGGCCAGTGTCCTGCCCACGCCATCGAGATGGTTCCCATGGAGAGCCAGATCGAGCAGCAGAAGGTCTTCGACTACATGATCTCCAAGGTATCCGAGAAGAAGGATATGTTTGTTCCCACTGACGTGAAGTTCAGCCAGTTTGCTCAGCCCTACCTGGAGTTCTCCGGTTCCTGCGCAGGCTGCGCCGAGACCAGCTATGCCCGCCTTATCACCCAGCTCTTCGGCGACCATATGCTCATCTCCAACGCCACCGGCTGCTCCTCCATCTGGGGCGGCCCCGCTGCTACCTCCCCCTACACCGTCAACAAGGAAGGCCAGGGTCCTGCCTGGGCCAACTCCCTGTTTGAGGATAACGCCGAGCACGGTCTCGGTATGTACCTGGGCCAGAAGAAGGTCCGTGACGACCTGAAGCCCAGCGTTGAGTACATTGCCGCCAACACCTCCGATGAGGAACTGAAGAAGGCCGCAGAGGATTACCTGGCCACCTACGATGACGGCAATGCCAACCAGGAGCCCAGCAAGCGTCTTGTAGCCCTGCTGGAGCAGAAGGGTGCCTGCTGCGACGCCGCAGCCGAGGTGCTGAAGAAGAAAGACTTCCTGAACAAGAAGTCCTGCTGGATCTTCGGCGGCGACGGCTGGGCCTACGATATAGGCTACGGCGGTGTGGACCACGTCCTGGCCTCCGGCGAGGATGTGAACATCTTCGTGTTCAACACCGAGGTCTACTCCAACACCGGCGGACAGGCTTCCAAGGCTTCCAACATCGGCCAGGTGGCACAGTTTGCCGCTGCCGGTAAGGAGATCAAGTCCAAGTCCCTGGCCGAGATGGCTATGACCTACGGCTATGTGTATGTGGCCCAGATCGCCATGGGCGCCAACAGCGTCCAGACCCTGAAGGCCATTGCCGAGGCCGAGGCTCACAAGGGCCCCTCCCTCATCATCGCCTACGCCCCCTGCGAGATGCACAGCATCAAGGGCGGCATGGAGAATTGCCAGAAGGAGATGGACAAGGCTGTCAAGTGCGGTTACTGGAACCTCTTCCGCTTCAACCCCGACGCCGAGAAGCCCTTCACTCTGGACAGCAAGGCTCCCGCCGGCGGATATCAGGAGTTCCTGATGAACGAGGCCCGTTACAGCCGTCTGACCCGGGAGTTCCCCGAGCGTGCAGACCGTCTGTTTGCCGCTTCCGAGGCCAATGCCAAGGCCCGTTACGAGCACCTGATGAAGCTGGTAGCCCTCTATCAGTAATACACAGACTTGAACCCACAATAACTTATAACTCAAACAGCACCGGGTATTTGCCCGGTGCTGTTTGATTCTGCAATGAAAACTGACGGAGTTTTTATAACAGCGGGAAAAAATATGATCGTTTTTCGCGGCGGCGTGTACGTCGCGGAAAACACTTCTCACGGAGCGGAGTGTCGAATTGTACGCCTCTGGCGTATAACCGAGGCACGAAGCGCAGTGCAATCTGTTCTGGCAAAGAAGGCACAGCCTTCTTTGCCAAGCAGAAACAGCGCCGGGTATTTGCCCGGTGCTGTTTCTGCGTTTCAGACCTTGACAGGTTGTATATAATTGTACTGTGCACACACGGCGGGAGAAAGCTTTACAGTGATTTTACAATTTACCTGTGCGGAATTTCATATTATACCGCTATAATCCCCCATGAGGAGGAGTAGAGATGATTTTTTGTGTGGAAGATGACGACAGTATCAGAGAACTGATGATATACGCCCTTATGTCTTCAGGCTTCAAGGCAGCGGGCTTTGCCGAAGCAGGGAAGCTGTGGTCTGCCCTGGAGGATACCAGGCCGGAGCTCATTCTGCTGGATATAATGCTCCCCGGAGAGGACGGTATTTCCATATTGCGGAAACTGCGCTCCAACCCCAAGACTGAGACTATCCCGGTCATTATGGCCACCGCCAAAGGGGCCGAGTATGACAAAGTGCTGGGTCTGGACTCCGGCGCCGACGATTATCTGGTGAAGCCTTTTGGTATGATGGAAATGGTTTCCAGAGTAAAAGCGGTGCTGCGGCGCAGCTTGCCAAGGAGCGAGTCAATGCTCCTCTGCTGTGGAGACATTCAGGTGGACAAGGCCCGACACAGCGTAAACGCCGCGGGACGGCGGGTGAACCTGACGTTGAAAGAATATGAGCTTTTGTGCCTGTTTATGGAGAATCCCGGCCTGGTCTTTACCCGGGACCAGCTGCTGCGTTCAGTGTGGGGCGCAGATTTTGTGGGGGAGAGTCGTACCGTGGACGTGCACATAGGCACCCTGCGTACAAAGCTTGGGGATGAGGGCAAGTGCATAGAGACCGTCCGGGGTGTGGGCTATAAGATGGAGAGGGAGCAATGACAAAGCGCATCTTCCGTTCCATATGCGTTGTGGCCGTTACGGTTCTGCTGGCTTCGCTGACGCTGGTTATGGGTGTGCTGTACGACTATTTTTCCCGCGTGCAGAACGAACAGCTCTCGGCCCAGGCGGATATGGCTGCCAGGGGAGCTGCCGGACTGGGTATGGATTTCTTTCAGGATCTGGACCTGGGGGACTGCCGGATAAGCTGGATAGCTGCCGACGGAAGCGTACTGTATGACAGTGCATTGAATTTTCAGGACATGGAAAACCATCTGGACAGGGAAGAAATAAAAGAGGCCATGGAGACCGGCCGGGGGGAAAGCGTGCGCTATTCCGACAGCCTCACCCGGCGGCTGTGCTATCAGGCCCGGCTCCTGCCCGACGGTACGGTGATCCGTCTGGCAAATTCCCAGTATACAGTCTGGGTGCTGCTGATGGGGGTTCTGCAGCCGGTGCTGGTGGTGGCGCTGCTGGCGGTGTTGCTGAGCCTGCTGCTGGCTTACCGCCTGTCCGCCAGGCTGGTAAAGCCCCTGAATGAAATCGACCTGAGCGACCCGCTGAAAAACGTGGAGTATGAGGAGCTGCGGCCCCTGCTCAGCCGCATAGACAGCCAGCACCGGCAGCTGAAACGGGACCGGGAGGAACTGGAGAAAAATGAACAGATCCGCCGGGAATTTACGGCCAACGTCTCCCACGAACTGAAGACCCCTCTCCACTCCATCTCCGGCTATGCGGAGCTGCTGGCAAAGGGGATAGTGCGCCCTGAGGACGTGCAGAATTTCAGCGCCAAAATATATAGTGAGAGCCAGCGCATGAGCAGCTTGGTGGAGGATATCATAGAACTGAGCCACTTGGATACAGGGGCCGTAGACATGGTTCGAGAGGAGACCGACCTCTACATGCTGGCCCGTGCCGCCGCAGACAGCCTGGCCATGGAGGCAGAGGAGGCCGGAGTGGAGCTGAAGATCAGCGGTGAGAGCTCCAGGCTTTACGGAGTCCCTCAGCTGCTCTATGGCATATGCTATAACCTCTGTGACAACGCAATAAAATACAACAGGGAAAAAGGACGCGTGGATGTAAGTGTGCACAGCCAGGGACGGGAAGTGCTCCTTAAGGTCAGCGACACCGGTATTGGAATACCGGAGGAGAGCCGGGAGCGTATCTTCGAGCGGTTTTACCGGGTGGACAAGAGCCGTTCAAAGGCTGTGGGAGGCACAGGCCTGGGCCTGTCCATAGTCAAGCACGCGGCCATAATCCACCATGCCACCATTGAGGTGGACAGCGTCTCCGGCAGCGGCACTACCTTTACCCTGCATTTCCCACAGAATTTGGAAAGAAAGGAAATTTAATGACATATCAGGAAATAAAGAATAATAAAGCAATAAATACCTATATACAACAGGCGGACGCCAGCCTTATTGCCCTGGGCTACACGGAGCACAGCTTTGCCCACGTGGGCCTGGTGGCGGAAAAGGCCGGATATATCCTGGAGACTTTGGGCTACCCGGAGCGTACCGTGGAGCTGGCAAAGATAGCCGGATATATGCACGACATCGGCAACCTGGTGAACAGGGTGGATCACAGCCAGAGCGGGGCCGTGATGGCCTTTCGTCTGCTGGACAACATGGGTTTTGACCCGGAGGAGATATCCGTCATTGTCTCCGCCATAGGCAATCACGACGAGGGTACCGGGGTTCCTGTGAGTCCGGTGGCCGCCGCCCTCATCCTGGCAGATAAGAGTGATGTACGCAGGAACAGGGTGAGAAACCAGGACCCTTCCGGCTTCGATATCCACGACCGGGTCAACTACTCGGTGACCAAGTCGGAGCTGAAAATAAACGAGGCCCACAGCCTCATAAAGCTCAAACTCTCCGTAGATACCCGCTACGGCTCGGTTATGGATTACTTCGAGATATTTATGCAGCGCATGGTGCTCTGCCGCAAGGCTGCGGAGAAGCTGGGGCTCCAATTCAAACTGATGATAAATGAGCAACAGCTCATATAAAATAAGACTTCCCGCCGCAAGGCAGTAAGTGAGACTGTCCCCAAAAGCATACTATGGATGAAAATTTGCAGCTGCCCTTGTGAATTGACAAAGCTGCGAAGGATATGGAAATTACAAAAAAGCAGCATATTACCCTTGGCAAAATGCTTGGGGGAAAGTGCAGTAGAAAAAGGCCACGGAAATCTGACTTTTTTCTGCATTCTAAAGGGAAAAGGCGAAAAGCCTTTTCCCTTTATTTTGCGTCCAGGACTTTTTCCAGATGCTCGAAGGGCACAAACAGGCCCTGCCTGTGCAGTTCCAGTACCTCCTCCCGGAAGGCATATCTGCAATCGCAGGTTTCACCGGCCTGGAGCACCACATCTTCCAGAGAAAAGTCCTGTTTAAAAAGCCAAACGTCGCAGAAGTAGTGATCTCCCCGGTAACTCTCCACCACACGGCCCTGCTCCGGCTCCAGGGTGAGCCCTGTCTCCTCATGTATCTCCCGCAGGCAGGCGCTGAGACTGTCGTCGCCGGCCTGGGCGGCCCCGCCGGGACTCTCCCACAATCCGCCATAGCCTTTGTTAGAGCTGCGTCTGGTGAGCAGATACCGGCCAAGACTGTCCCTGATCCATACATGTACCACCAGGTGGTAGTCCCCCGGATTTAAGCTTTCCCCACGGGGATGCAGCCTGCCGGTGGGGCGGCAGTTTTCATCATATACATCCCAGAGCTCTCCGGCGGCGCTCTGCCTGTTGAGCCAGTTGTTGACCCATAGCGTCAAAGCTTCCAGTTCCTCCCGGCTCTCTGCCTCAAGCAGTACCGGCTGCCGGGGCGGCAGGCTTGCAAGAAAGTCCGCCATCTCCTGTGGTTCAGTAAGTTTGAAACTCAGGGCATTGCCCGGGGGAAGCAGCTCCAACCCCCATAGTTCGCCGTGGGCGGCGGTGAGCGGATCTGCCTCCAGAAAATGCAGACCGTTGCGGCGGCAGAACTCAGCCGCATTCAAAAGAAGCTCCGGATCAGACGGGGCTTTAATGCCGAATACAGGCATTCTGCACACTCCTTTGTTTCGCCTTTACTCAGAATCTGCTATCCCGATGAAACCGGCGGGATATGTACTGAGTTGTATCAGGATATTCGGTTTTTGTCAATAGTTGACTATAATTCTGCATGAACAGGCAGAGAAAAATTTAGCAGCTTTTGTGGCTAATTGCCATTGACTTCGCAAAATAAACTGTTAAAATAAGTAGCACGCTACCTAATTTGCGTGGAGCGCAAAGGGGTGATAAATGGTGGAACACGAACTGCCCTATGGTTTGAGGTTTTCCCTCCTGGGCAGATTTTTCAAGAAACGCCTGAACGAACAGCTTATGGAAAAGGATCTGACGGGTGTGCAGCTGACGGTGCTGAAGGAATTAGAGCGATTGGAAAACTCCGGCGCTGCGGAGGTAAACCAGCGGGATCTGGAAAATATCAGCCATGTGACCCATCCAACCATGACGGAGATTCTCAAACGTTTGGAGCGCAAGGGCTTTATCAGCTGCCGACGCAGCAACATAGACCGACGCCACAAATGTGTAAGTACTACGGGCAAGGCCCGTGAACTGCATCAGCAGCTCAACGAGATGGATGAGGCAGTGCTCAGAGAACTGAGCCAGGGCCTTACAGGGGAACAGGTTGAGCAGCTGTGGAAGATAACCGGCGTGATGCTTGATAACGCCTTCAAATATTATGGGAAAGGAAGCATAGAAGAAAGTGATAAAGACGCTTGCAAAAAGCCTGCGGGAGTTTAAAACCGCCAGCCTCGCGTCTCTGCTGCTGATAGTGGGCGAGGTGTTTTTTGAAGTACTCATACCTTTTAACACTGCCGATATGGTCAACGGTATCAAAGCCGGCGAACCTATGGCGGACGTGGTCAAGACAGGCGTAATGCTGCTTCTTATGGCCATGGCTTCCCTCGTTTGCGGGGGACTGGCGGCCTTTGCCAGTGCCAAGGCCTCGGCAGGCTTTGCCAGGAATCTGCGCCGGGACATATTCACCCGGGTACAGGGATTTTCCTTTGAAAATATCGACAAGTTTTCCACCGCCTCCCTGGTCACCAGAATGACCACCGACGTGACCAACGTGCAGATGGCCTTCATGATGATAATCCGTATTGCGATCCGGGCCCCGTTGATGTTCTTCTTTGCCATAACCATGGCATATATCATGGGCGGCAGCCTGGCTACCACCTTTGTCATTGTGGTGCCGGTGCTCATCTTTGGACTTCTGATGATAGCCCGAAAGGCCATGCCCGCTTTCAGAGCCGTATTCAATAAGTACGACAAGCTCAACGAGTCCATTGAGGAGAACGTCCGGGCCATGCGCGTGGTAAAAGGCTTTACCCGGGAGGAGTATGAGAAGCAGAAGTTTGCCGCTGCTTCCCAGGACATCTGCAAGGACTTTACCAAGGCCGAGCGCATAGTGGCTCTCAACGGTCCGCTGATGCAGATGTGCGTATATTTTAATATGGTTTTCATCCTGGCTCTGGGCTCCAAGCTCATCATCAGCTCCGGCGGCGCCACCATCGACGTGGGCCAGATATCCGCCATGCTCACCTACGGTATGCAGATACTCATGAGCCTGATGATGATTTCCATGATCTATGTTATGATTACCATGTCTGCCGAGTCTGCCAAACGTATCTATCAGGTACTGACGGAGGAGAGCAGTCTGCACAACCCTGAGGATGCAATCACCGAGGTAGCTGACGGCTCCATAGACTTTGAGAATGTCAGCTTCAAGTACTCCAAAAAGGCAAAGCGCAGCGCTCTTGAGGGAATAAACCTGCATATAAAATCCGGCATGACTGTGGGCGTACTGGGCGGTACCGGCTCCAGCAAGTCCACCCTGGTGCAGCTTATCCCACGACTGTATGACGCCACCGAGGGCGTGGTGAAAGTGGGCGGGATAGATGTTCGCCGCTATGATCTGGAAACTTTGCGTAATGCCGTGGCCGTGGTTTTGCAGAAGAATCTGCTGTTTTCCGGCACAATAAAGGAAAATCTCCGCTGGGGTAATGACGAGGCCACCGATGAGGAACTGAAGGAGGCCTGCCGCCTGGCCCAGGCCGACGAGTTTGTCAGCAGCTTCCCGGAGGGTTATGACACCTGGATAGAGCAGGGGGGCACCAACGTCTCCGGAGGCCAGAAGCAGAGGCTGTGTATAGCCAGAGCTCTGCTGAAAAAGCCCAGGATACTAATCCTGGACGACTCCACCAGTGCCGTGGATACCCATACCGACGCCCTGATAAGGGCGGGCTTCAGGGCCTACATCCCTGAGACCACCAAGATAATCATCGCCCAGCGCATAGCCTCCGTCCAGGACGCGGACCTGATAATAGTCATGGAAAACGGCAGCATCTCCGACATGGGCGACCACGACACCCTTATGAAGCGCAGCGAGATATACAGAGAGATCTATCACCAGCAGAACAAGGGAGGTGAGGAGAATGAATAAGAAGTTTGCCCAGGTAAACATCAAGGCCCTGAAGGGCGTGGTGAAAAAGTTCTTCGGCTACTACCCGGTACTGGCCCCGGTGACTATGCTGTGCATCCTTTTCTCCTCCGTAGTCTCCTCCATCCCCTCTCTCTTCATCCAGAACATCCTGTCCGTTATAGAAAAATGGTATGCCAGCCGTGACTGGGCGGCAGCCCAGGCGGAGATAGTGCCCTATCTCACCTTGCTTGCCACCCTCTATATACTCTCCCTTATCTCCATGTTCACCTATACCCAGCTCATGACCTATATGACCCAGGGCTTCCTCAGCAAGCTGAGGGAAGAGATATTCAACGGCATGCAGGATCTTCCCATCAAGTACTTTGACACCCACCAGCACGGGGATATCATGAGCTATTACACCAACGACATTGATACCCTGCGCATGCTGGTGAGCCAGAGCATCCCCACTCTCATCCAGTCCGGGGCGGTGGTCCTGGTGGTGCTGTCCATCATGATGTACTTCAGCCTCTGGATGACCATGGTGCTTCTGCTGGGCGTGCTTGCCATGTTCATAGTGGCGAAGAGAGTGGGCGGCGGCAGCGCCAAATACTTCATGCGCCAGCAGCAGTCCGTGGCCAAGACCGAGGGCTTCATCCAGGAGATGATGAACGGACAGAAGGTCATAAAGGTCTTCTGCCATGAGGACGAGAGCATCAGCGATTTTGACAAGATAAACGATTCCCTGTTCCAGGACAGCCTGCGGGCCCATGCCTATGCCAACACCCTGGGCCCCATCATCGCCAACATCGGCAACATCCTCTATGTGGCCCTGGCCCTGGTGGGCGGCGTGTTCATCCTGGCGGGCATACCCAATGTGAGCATATCCGGCAAGGCCTTTTCCATCAGCATCCTGGTGCCCTTCCTGAATATGGCAAAGCAGTTCACCGGCAACGTGAATACCCTGAGCCAGCAGATAAACTCCGTGGTCATGGCCGGCGCCGGCGCCACCCGACTCTTTGCCCTCATGGACGAGGAGCCGGAGGTGGATAACGGCTATGTCACCCTGGTCAACGTGAAAGTGGCCGAGGACGGCACAATGACCGAGACCGAGGAGCGCACCGGCCACTGGGCCTGGCGTCACCCCCACAAGGCCGACGGCAGCGTCACCTACACGCCGCTGCGGGGCGATGTGCGCATGGTGAATGTGGACTTTGAATACGAAGAGGGCAAGCCGGTGCTCCACGATGTGAGCGTGTACGCCGAGCCGGGCCAGAAGGTGGCCTTCGTGGGCGCTACCGGCGCAGGCAAGACCACCATTACAAACCTGATAAACCGCTTTTACGACATTGCCGACGGCAAGATACGCTATGACGGCATAAACATCAACAAGATAAAGAAGAAGGATCTGCGCCGCTCTCTGGGTCTGGTGCTTCAGGACACCTTCCTCTTTACCGGCACCGTCATGGACAATATACGCTACGGTCGCCTGGATGCCACCGACGAGGAGTGCATGGCGGCGGCAAAGCTGGCCGGGGCCGACGACTTTATCTGCCGCCTGCCTGATGGCTACGAGACTATGCTCTCCAATAACGGCGCCAACCTGAGCCAGGGCCAGAGACAGCTGCTGGCCATAGCCAGGGCCGCCGTGGCCGATCCCCCGGTCATGATACTGGACGAGGCCACCTCCTCCATAGACACCCGAACCGAGGCCATAGTCCAGCGAGGTATGGATAAGCTGATGGAGGGCAGGACCGTCTTTGTCATTGCCCACCGCCTGTCCACGGTCATGAACAGCGATGTCATCATGGTGCTGGATCACGGCCGGATAATCGAACGGGGCAGTCATGAAAAGCTCATCGAGGAAAAGGGTACCTACTACCGCCTGTACACCGGCGCCTTCGAGCTGGAGTAAAGGGCGGCGCGGGAAACCCCATACAGAAACACAAAACACAGCGGCCACACGGTCGCTGTGTTTTTCTTTATAATATATAAAACCACGCTGAAAAAAAGAAACAAAGCTCCTGCCTTATGCGTCCTAAATATATACCTGAACGGAAAATCGGAAAGAAAGGCGGGGAAAAAATGCAAAGTAAACTCACTGCGGCGCTGCTGGCTCTGACGCTGCTCCTCACTGCCTGCGGCAGAAGCGGCGCTGATACGGCGGCGGAGCCCGAATCGCAGGCGCCCGGGGACGCCGGAGAGCCTGTCCCGGCGGTGACCATAGGCGAACCCCGGATACCTTCGGAGACGGAGCTGGGCTACAAGAGCACGGTGATAGAGCCGCCGGACTGGGCGGAAGAATTTGGCGCCGGTACGGTCATGGGGGACGTCTTTTATATCCTGACGGAAACCGGGGAGGGCGCCCGGGCCGCGGCGGCCTATGACACTATAACGGAGCAGTGGCAGAGATATGATTTGGATATGAGCCCGGTGTACTTTGCCCGGGTACAGAAATTCTCCGCCGCTGCCGGAGCTCTGTGGGTCCTGCTCCGGGAGAGCTTTGCCCCGGAGGACACGGATTATTACCAGGATAAGTATTACTGGCTGCTGCACTATGACCTGGAGACCGGGGAGCAGAGCTGCAACAAGCTGGAGTTCTGGCAGGAGGGGGAGTCCTACTTCTTATCCCTCATAGCCCTGGACGGGGAGCGGGCCCTGCTGGGCAACGGGGCGAGCAGCTTCCTTGTAGACAGCCGGGGACAGCTGCTGGAGGAGATGGAACCGTTAACTATAGGCGAAGGCTTCAACGCCCGTATAGGGGACACCATCTATGTGAACACCTCTGAGGGCCTGGCGCCCCTGGATACCCAGAACTTGGAATACGGCCCGGCTCTGGGGGACATCCGCGACCGGACGGTGTACAGCAGCAGCCTGGGGAACATTCTCACCGTCCAAGAGGAGAAGCTCTGCCGCTATGACCCGGCATCCGGAAGTATGGAGGAGCTCTTTGCCTGGACCGACGTGGCGTTGAGCTACAGCTATATGTACGGCTGGACGGGCATGGAAAATTCCAGGGGGGATATCTACCACCTCACCCACAGCCTGATAAAAGCGAGCCTGGAGCAGATACCCAAAAAGGACAGCCTGGTGCTGGCCTGCTTCGGGGACAGCAGCGATGACAGTGCCGTCAATCCATTTACAAGCTATGTATGCACCGACACCCTGAAGGATGCCGTCATCCGCTTCAACAACAGCGACCCGGAGTATAGGATAGAGATAAGGCCGGTGGTGTACGGCAGTGAGGAAGAGCGGGAGCTCATGCTCATAGAGCTTATAAACTCCGGAGATGTAGACCTGATAGACACCAGCCTCCTGCCGGAGGGGGCGGTGGATGCCGGACTGCTGGTGGACCTGCTGCCCTATATAGACGCAGACCCCAATCTGAGCCGGGAGGACTTCATCCCCAGCCTCCTGGAGGCCATGCTGAGAGACGGCGGCCTCTATGAGTATACGGACAAGTTCACCCTGCTTACCATGACCGCCCCGGCGGGCCTGCTGCCGGAGGGGGAGGACTGGACGGCTGAGAAGGTACTGGAACTGAGCAATGAGAAAGCGGAACTGCTCATGCCCATGTCCGGGGATGAACTGCTGCAATGCTTCCTGTGGGCCGCCACCGCCGAGTTTATAGACCGGGACGCCGGGACTTGCAGCTTTGATACCGGGGCCTTCGCCTCCTGGCTGGAGCTGCTGAAAACCACATATGAGAGGGACACCGGGGAATACCGGGGAAAACGGCTCTTTTCGGTGTGGAACGACTTTGCCTCCGCTGCGGGCCACAGAGTCCAAAGCAGCCATGGGGGAGCCTATACGCCCCTGGGCTTTCCCGGGGCCGGGGGCAGCGGCAGCTATTTTATAGAACTGGCCCGGCCCGGCCTCAACGGGGGCCTGGGCTATTATGAACCGGAGCTGGAGCTGAGAAGCTCTGGAACGAACACCAGCCTGGGCATCATGGCTTCCGGCGAAAAGCGGGACGGGGCCTGGCGCTTCATGCGCAGCTTCATGGCCGGGGAGAGCCAGCCGTATATATACGACGGCATCCCGGTGAGGAAGGACAGTTTTGAAAAAGCGCTGGAGAACCAGCTGGAACGGTCGCTGGAAAATGAGCAAGAGCAGAAACTCCCCTATGAGCTTTTCAGTGAGCAGGATGCGGAGTACCTGCGGCAGCTGGTGTACTCCACGGACAGAATGGTGATAAATGACCCGACCCTGCTGGAGCTGATGCGCCGGGAGATAAATGCCTTTATGGGCGGGAAGTACAGTGCCCAGGACTGCGCCTCACAGATACAGAGCCGGGTGGCCCTGTACCTGGCGGAGCAGAGCTGAAGAAAAAGTTTTTCAGAGAAGCGGAAGGCTCAAGAAGTGAAAGCATCCCCGGCGGGAATATCCGCCGGGGATGTAAGATTAATTATTGCTTTGCACTCAGTGCCTGACAGCCCAGCCGCCGTCCACAGCCAGACAGACGCCGTTTATATATTTGGCCTCATCGGAGCAGAGGTAGACCACAGCCCAGGCTATATCCTCGGGCATGCCGGTGTAAGGCAGGGGGGTGACTTCGGCAAAGTGATCGCCGAACTGCTTCCAGACATCCTCCTGCTTGGGCACCCATACATTGTTGGGGGCCAGGCAGTTGAAGCGGATGCCGTATTTCTTACTCACCTGGTTTACCATGTTCTCGGTAGCCAGCTTGATACAGGCCTTGGACAGGGGATAGCCCTGTACGGCCGAGCCGTTGTACCCAACTCCGGAGGCAGAGGAGAAGTTTAGAAAACTGCCACGGATATGGTTCTTCATCATGTAGCGCAGGATGACCTGATAGGAATAGAGCATGGAATCGATATTCACCCGCATGACCTTTTCTATCATTTCCGAGGTGATGGTGGGCCAGTCATGGGTGGGGGGAGAGAACACGGCAGCGCCGTTGACTACAGTGTCGATATACCCGAACTTCTCCAGCCCCAGCTTCTTCAAAGCTACCCAGGTATCCTTCTGAGCGATGTCTCCCACAAGAGCCACGGTGTCGCCGCCCTTTTCATTAAGCCCTTTGCTCAGCTCCTCAACCGACGGATCCAGATCCGTCATAATCACTTTGGCGCCCTCCTGACAGAAGAGCTCACAGGTCTTATAGCAGGAACCGCCGGCGGCCCCTGTTATTATTGCCACCTTGCCTTTAAGCCTATCCATTGTATGCCTCCCGAAGCATTTATTGTTTAAACATAACATACCACAAAAAAAATGCTTTTACAAGGCGATTTTTGCTCATATTACAAACAGTTTACCCACTGTGCTTGACCAGAAGAAACCGCTGTAGTATAATCCAAAGGTACGGGATTTCAATGAACGGAGTTGAAAATCATGAACGAAAATGTGAAAAAGTTCTTTGAAATATATGATTCTGACCCGGAACTTAGGGAAAGGCTGCGTCGGGCTGAGGAGAAATTTCCCGGCTCGCTGGAGATAAGGGACGGGGTAGTACAGCATGTTCTTCTGCCGGTGGCCGAAGAAATGGGGCTGCCTTTCACCGTGATGGACCTGCTGGTGTACGAGACAAGACTGAAAGCCCAGCGCCAGCAGGATGTGGAGCTTACTGAGGAAGAACTGGCCGCCCCCATCGAGGATTACAGCTATTGGCTCATAGACCACGGCTGGGAATTCCAAAAGCCCGACCTGGGAGAGAGAATGGAGTAAATCTAAAAACCAAAAAGTCCTATGGAGCAAGGATAATGAAAAAGCGCATTCTGATATTTGCATGCCTGCTGACGGTGCTGCTCACGGGCTGCCAGTCGGCGGCTCTGGCCCGGCAGTTGGAGAATATTGCTGAGCTGATGGAGTTGGCTGGCCCCATTCCCACGGTGACACCCAGCCCTGTGGCCACGGCAAAGCCCACTGCCACGCCGAAGCCTACGGCTACACCAAAACCTACGGCCACGCCCAGACCTACGGCTGCGCCAAGTCCCACAGCTTACGTCAGCCCATCGCCCAGTCCAATGCCGACACCTACGCCAACGCCGAAACCGACACCAACGCCGAAACCGACACCGACACCCACACCAACCCCAAAACCCACGGCTACACCGGAGCCCACCCCCACGCCTTACCCGGACTGGATGATGGCCCCCATACCCCAGTCCATACCCTATATGACGCCTAAGCCCACTCCCGTGCCTACTCCGGAACCTACTCCTGCCCCGCCCTCCCAAATAACTGAGGCGGGGGATACTTCCAACCCCAGTGCCACCTATGCCACCGGACAGGAGGTAGCTGACTTTGCCCAGCAGTATGTGGGCTACAGTTATAAGTGGGGCGGCAGCTCTCCGGAGACGGGTTTTGACTGTTCCGGCTTTGTGTATTATGTGTATCAGCAGTTCGGCTATGAACTCAACCGTACCGCCGCCGACCAGGCCTCCAACGGCACCCATGTGGAGCCGGACGCCCTGGAGCCGGGGGACGTGCTGTGCTTCTATAAGGGCAGCTATATCGGCCACTCCGGAATATATGTGGGGGACGGCAACTATGTCCACTCCCAGGACTCCGCCACCGGAGTTGTGGTCTCACCTCTAAGCGAGAGGACCGGCGGCTTTGAAGCCCGGCGGATATTGCAGTAAAACGGAAGAAATCAAAAAATTCCCCATACCGGTTTTTGCCGGTATGGGGAATTGAGTTTGAATAGCTAAATCAGAGGGTTTTGTTGTATTCCTCAAGGCCGTGGGCAAGAATGTCGATAGCCCGGGAAATGTCCTCAGCGTTGATTGTGTAGGCCAGACGCACCTCGTTTTTGCCCTTGCCGGGAGTGGCGTAGAAAGGTTCGCCGCAGGCAAAAAGCACGGTGTCACCATTGTCGTTGTATTCATTCAGCAGCCACATCTGGAACTTGTCGGCATCGTCCACAGGCAGGGCGGCCATTACATAGAAGGCACCCTTGGGAGTTTCACACTCCACGCCGGGGATGGCTTTGAGTTTGGATACCATGGTGTCCCGGCGGTGGCGGTATTCCTCACGAATCTCGTCAAAATAGCTGGGGTCCAGGGAGTAGAGAGCGGCTGAACCCACCTGGTCTACGGTGGCGGAGCAGAGGCGGCACTGACACCACTTCATGGCCTGAGCCATGAGCTCCTTGTTCTTGGATATGAGCATGCCCACACGGGCGCCGCAGGCAGAGAAGCGCTTGGACACGGAGTCGATGACGATGACATTATCCTCATAGCCCTCAAACTGCAAAGCGGACATGAGGGGCTCGCCGCCGTAGGTGAACTCTCTGTATACCTCGTCGCAGATGATGAAGAGCTCATGCTCCTTGGCGATGTCCAGCATCAGCTTCAGCTCCTCGTCGCTGAGCACTGCGCCGGTGGGATTGCCGGGATTGGTGACCATTATAGCCCGGGTGTGCTCGTTGATGGCGGCCTCCACGGCTTTACGGTCGGCATAGGAGTAGCCTGCCTTGGGATTGGTGGGAATGGGGTGGATGGTGGCCCCGGCCAGAGTGACGGAGGTGTGGTAGTTGGGGTAGAAGGGTTCGGGTATGATTATCTCGTCACCGTCGTCCAGAATGGTGGCCATGATTATCTGCAAAGCCTCACTGCCGCCGGTGGTGGGCAGGATCTGAGAGCGGGTCAGCTCAACACCTATGCGCTTGTAGTAGCTGCGGACTGCATCCAGCAGCATGGGCACGCCGCCGGAGGGGGCGTAGGACAGCACAGGGTCATGGAAATCGCTGATGGCCTTATAGAATATATCCGGGGTTTTGATATCGGGCTGGCCGATATTCAGATGGTAGATTTTTATTCCGCGTTCTTCGGCGGCTACGGCATAGGGGTTGAACTTGCGCATGGGGGAAAGTCCGCAGCGCTCCATTTTGGACGACAGCTTCATAGCAAGGCCTCTTTTCTAAATTAATTTATGACCAAATAATTATACTACGCAGATTCGCTTCAAGCAATACAAAGACAAAATAATAACAAGGCTTTTACACCACCGGGGCAGCGAGAGAAAGGGCCTTGAAATCCCCGGCGGAGGATGGTATATTTTCCGGGTAGGATTAGGAAATACCCTGAAAGGCAGAGATAATGAAAAAGTCCGTACCCTTTATGATAATACAGGATGTGCTCCTCACGGGGCTCATCCTCTGCGTGTTCGCTTTTTTCCATCATGTGCAGCCCCGGCTCAGCGCCCTCAGCCGCAGCCAAAGCAGCCCCACCCCTGCGGTCCAGACCCAGGCCCCGGCCCCGGAGCCGACCCAGGATGGAGAGCCGGAGGCTGAAACCTGGGGCGAGCGCTTTGCCGAGCACTTCAGTGAGGAAATACAGACAGGAGAAAATTTCTACAAAGGCCCCAATGTCTCCGTCACGGTGGAGACGGTTGAGCAGGAACTGGATGGCCACTTCCAGCGCTGGTACGTGGCAGATATATATGTGGCGGATATAAGCTGTCTGGCCAGTTATGTGGAGAACGACAGCTATGAGAGCTATGTCACTACCCCGGCCCTGGAGCTGGCGGAACTGGCGGGGGCCATTGTGAGCATCAACGGGGACTACTGCAATGCCCAGGCTCAGTCCGGCTTCTTTGTGCGAAACGGCACAGTATATCAGCAGGAGGAGCTGCCCCGCTGTGACATTGCGGTGCTGTATACCGACGGCAGCCTGGAAACCTATGCTCCGGGAGAATATACGGTGGAGGAGATACTGGAGCGGCAGCCCTGGCAGGTCTGGAAATTCGGCCCTGAGCTGCTGGACGGAGCCGGTCAGCCCTTGGAGAGCTTCAATACCAGCAGCGCCATAGAGGAGGCAAATCCCCGCTCCGCCCTGGGCTATTATGAGCCGGGGCACTATTGCTTTGTAGTCTCCGAGGGACGTCTGAGGGACGGGGGCTACGGCCTGACCATGGCAGAGCTGGCCCAAATCTTTTCCGACCTGGGCTGTAAGAGCGCCTATAATCTGGACGGGGGAGACTCGGCCTGCATGGTGTTCCAGGGTGAAGTGTGCAATATACGCAGCGGCCAGCGGGAGCTGGGGGATATACTGCTGATAAGGGAGCCGGAGGTGCAGCCGTGATAAAGATACTTGCTTTTATAAAGTATATACTGCCCCACCTGCTCTTGTGCATGGCCCTGGGCTTGGCGCTGATAGTGGTGCTGGACGGCTATAACCCCATGATGGGCTTTCTCACCAGCAATGTGTCCAAGATATATATCTATATCCTCTGCGCTCTGGCGGTGCTGACGGCACTGGTGTATATAGCTGAGACTCAGATAAAAAGTAAAAACAAGGGAAAACATTGAGAAAAACGTAGCTTATTGCTCCGGCCCGTTTTGGACCGGAGCGATTTACATGTCCTAAAAAACTGTTAATCCGCATTCTCCGCCAGGTACAGGCTCACCCGGCTCTGTATCTGCCCGGCGCAGTCCTGAGCGGTGGAGCCGCCCTCCAGGAAAGCGGTGAACTCCCGGTCCAGGATGTCCAGCAGGGCCGGGTCCAAGTGGGCCAGCTTGCTGCCGCCATAGACCTGCTGCCGCAGCGCATTCGCATCTTCCGCCCGGAAGAAGTCCGAAATATAGTACTCCTCCGCCTGGTAAGTTATGGAGGACTCCAGGACCGCCTCAAAGCTCTCCTTCAAAGGCGGTATGCCGTCGCCTATGTCCGTGCCGCCGCTGAGCATAAGGCAGCGGATAAAGCGCCAGGCGGCCTCCTTATTGGGACTGGAGGCCAGGATGCCGGCGCTGGCATTTTTGCCTATGGTGTTGTGGGATGCATTGCCCCATCCGGTCTCCCGGCTCATGGGGATGAAGTAGCTGCCGGTGCCTTGGGCATCCGGGAAACCGGCCACCACAAAGCTGAGATCCTGCTCCCGGCCGTAAGGGTTCCGAAGCCCGGGCCCGGCCTCCGCAGCCATGTCGGATATCATCGAGAGGGGGTGCAGCCCCTCTCCGCCCTCCTCTGTGGCCAGCTTGGAGAGCAGCTCCAGCCAGTTTATAAAGGCCGGACTTTCAAAATCACAGCTCATGCTCTCCCAGTCTATGAACTCCGCCGTGGCCGCCTGCTGAAACAGGGAGGAGAGCCTTTCCCTGTCCACTCCGGGTATGGCGCCGCACCCCTCCGCCATGTCCATGACCGCCCGGGAAGTCCAGTTATCCCGGCCTGGGAACAGCTCCTCATTGACGGCCATGGATATCATGGAGAACCTGGCGGTGTACTGGTAGAGCCTGCCCTTGTATATCATGCCCTCCAGCAGGGGCTGTATGAAGTCCTCCCGGCTCAGCTCCCCGTCGGAGTCCAGATAGGGCAGCAGGTCTGTGAAGAGCCCGGCGTCCACCGCCCCCTCCGGCAGGAAGCTGGTGTCCACCAGGTCGATGTCCTGCGCCCGGCTCAGTTCTATCAGCAGCCGGTCCCGCTCCGCCTCGTCCTCATATACCCAGGAGACTATCTCCACCTTGTATTCCGGGTCGGTGTTGTTGAAGCGGATGACGGCGTCCATCATGGCCTCGCTGTAGTCGTAGTCGGTAAGGGAATACTGATAGGCCTCTGTCCCGGCATTGCCGAAGCAGAGCAGGCGCAGAGTCTGCCGTTCCCTCACCAGCTTGGGGCTGACTTCCACCAGGGAGCTGCCCTGCCTGTAGAAAAAGATGCCCCGGGAGTTTTCAAAAAATGTGAGGCTTTTCAGGCTGTCCAGGTTCAGGGCAACGTCGATGTATTTGAATATCTCACTCTTTTCCCCGCTGGCGGGGTCATAGCTGCACAGAGCGCCGTCTCCCAGGTACAGGAGATGCCCGGCATTGCTGGAGCCGCTGACTCGCTCCGATTCTATACTGCGGCTCATGTCCAGACTCAGACTTGCCCTGTCCAGGGGAGCCCAGGCCCCGGAGCGACTCTGCATCCAGATCTCGTCGTCCATGCTTACTTTTGCTCCGTAGCCCTCCGCATCCGGCTCCGGCTCTGAGAGGATGTTCAGCTGCCGGTCTACCTCGAAAAAGGAGCTGTCGGTGCTCAGCAGGGCCCGGTTGGAGTCCAGGGCCAGGAGGGAGGAGAAGGTGAGCATGCTGGTCTCCGTGGAAGCCTCGCCCTGGAAGGGAACCCGGAGGCAGCTCTGCTCTCCGTCTATGCTGCCGCTTAAGACGTAGTAGCCCAGCTCCTCCAGGGACAGTCCGTTTTCCACGTCCTCCTGGTTGCGGCTTTCTGCCAGCAGCAGCCAGAAGCTGCCATCGGCCATGGAAAAACTCCGGATTTCGGGCCGATGGGCTTCCCCGGTGTCCAGTGGCAAGCTGCGCCAGCTGCCCTCTATGGTGTCGTACTCCGCCAGGAGGAAGCCGTCCTTGCTGTCCCGGCCCGCAAGCCAGATGCTGTCTCCCAGGGTGGTCCAGGAATCGCATTTTTTTAGCTCTGCCGGGAAGGCTATCTCCCGGGGCACATAGGCCATGGAGAGCTTTTCCTCCTCTGGGGGGAGGGCTTGGGTCTGGGCGCCCTCCCCTTCCGCTTCCACCTTCTCCGGGGGAGCGGCAAGCTCTCCTCCCCGACCGCAGGCGCTGAGCAGCAGCATAGAGATAAGCAGCGCCGCCGTGAGTTTTTTTCTCATGGTATGCACCTCCGTGTTTCAAACTGTATACTGTTAAAGACGCAAAAGAGCCGGGCCTATTGCAGCCCGGCAAAATTTTTGTCAGAGAGGAACTTAACAGACAGGCCCGGCGGCAGAATCCGCCGGGCTTCAATGTTCATAGGCTATCTTTCAGGGAAAAGGTGACGCTCACGCTCCCCTCGCCCAGAATGTCTTTCAGATCCTCCTGGCTCAGACCTTGGATGCGGCCCAGGAGGGTAAAGTTCCAGGTGTTGGTATCGTAATAGATGGTGACGGAATTGCCCTGGTACAGTATCACATCTCCCGGCTCGGTAGTGATGCGCCGGTCGTTTGTGCTCAGGCTCCGGCCCAGACTGCCAACCTTTTCAAAACCGCCGTAGTCCTCCATCTCTATGGTGATGTCGCCCTTCTGCAGCAGGGCGATAAAATCCTCTGCGGAGGAGTTGTCCTCCGGGATTATGGCCAGAACATTCTCTCCCACATGGGCGTAAATCATAGGGGCATCCTCCTTTTGATTGTCCTCGGGACTGTCGGTGGCTGCCGCAGTTGGTTGGGCAGCACCGGCCGGAGCCGGTACGGTGGTTTCAGAAACGGCATCCTCGACTCTGCCGCAGGCGGCAAGGGTGAAAGCCAGCGAAAGGGTGAGGACTGCCGCTGTAAAGCTCTTGCCGGTCATAGCCGCCCCTCAGGCCAGATAGCGGCGGAAGAAGGACTCTATATTGTCAAAGGGAATAATATCCCTCCTGTCGTACAGGTCGGTATGTACGGCCCCCGGGATCAGCATCAGCTCTTTGTTGTCGCCTTTGAGCTTTTCAAAGGCGTCCCGGCTGAAATAGCAGGAGTGAGCCTTGTCCCCATGGATGAGCAGGACGGCGCTCTCTATTTCGCTGCTGTATTGGAGGATGGGCATATTGAGAAAGGACAGGGAGGAAGTCACATTCCAACCCTCGTTGGAGTTCAAAGAGCGGCTGTGATAACCCCGAGGCGTCTTGTAGTAGTCGTAGTAGTCCTTGACAAAGAAGGGGGCGTCCTCCGGCAGGGGGTCCGCCACGCCTCCGGCCCGTTTGTAGGAGCCGTTTTTATAGTCCTCGGTGCGCTGGGCATTGAGGGCAAGCCGCTTTGCGTGCCGCTGCTCCGGGCTGTCCTCCGAATCGAAATAGCCCTTGGCGTTGACCCGGCTCATGTCGTACATAGTGGAGGCGACCGTGGCCTTTATCCTGGTGTCTATGGCGGCGGCATTGAGAGCCATACCGCCCCAGCCGCAGATACCGATAATACCTATTCTCTCCGGGTCGGCCCCCTCATGGACGGACAGAAAATCTACCGCCGCCTGAAAATCCTCGGTGTTGATGTCCGGGGAGGCCACGTACCTGGGGCTGCCGCCGCTCTCTCCGGTAAAGGAGGGATCGAAGGCCAAAGTGAGAAAGCCCCGCTCTGCCATGATCTGGGCGTAAAGGCCGGAGCATTGCTCTTTCACTGCACCGAAAGGACCGCATACCGCCAGAGCGGGCAGCCTGCCCTCGGCCCCCTTGGGCTTGTACAGATCCGCTGCCAGGCTTATGCCGTAACGGTTATGAAAGCTGACCTTGCTGTGCTCCACCTTATCGCTTTTGGAAAAAGTCTTGTCCCATTCCATAGTCATGTTCAGTTTCTCTTCCATTTGAAATTTTCCTCCTTATTTTATTCCTGCGCCCATGTCATAGGCTTTCTTGAGAGCCGGATGTCCGGCTATTTCGCCCTCATCGTTAAGCCCGCCCGCAAACACAGTGCCGGCAAGGCTGGCCCGGGGAAAGCATTCTACCCAGCCGGACAGCCCCCGAATCGCATTTTCCGGCACCTGCTCCTCGTTCTCCGCAGCGGCGGTGAGCAGATATACCTGCTTGAAGGCGTAGTCGGAGTCGAAAAGGGAATTGGCCCTGTCCAGCAGAGTCTTCATCTGCCCGCTCATCTCATAGTAGTAAATGGGACTGGCAAAGGCTATGACATCAGCGTCGTGCATCTTTTCCACGATGGCAGGGGCGTCGTCCTTAATTATGCAGCGGCCCAGCCTGAGACAGGCAAAGCAGCCCCGGCAGAAGGATATTTGCTTATCTAG
This sequence comes from uncultured Oscillospiraceae bacterium, assembly GCA_944385175.1. Lineage (GTDB taxonomy): Bacteria > Bacillota > Clostridia > Oscillospirales > Oscillospiraceae > Limivicinus. Next base: position 21,998 of record CALWWB010000017.1, read on the forward strand.
CAGTGAGACCAGCTCTACCTCATGCCCGGCGGAAGCAGCCCCGGCAGCAAAAGCCTCTGCCAAGGTTTTAGAATTGCTGTGTTCTCTCAGACTGGTGCTGATGACTAAAATCTTTTTTGACATTGTGTAACCTCCATGGAAAGACTGAGGGGAGAGCTGAGCCAGTCGTCCCGACATCTTACGGGATGAACTTCCCCACAGACTGCGGCTTGACTTTGGCTCTGCCCTGTGCTACCCTCATGTTAATACCTAAAGTTGACTTTAGGTCAAGATGTTTTTTGATAGTTTTGAAAATTTTTGCGGGAGGCTGCCATGTATACTATAGGCCAGGTATCGGAGTTGTTTGGGGTACCCATATCCACCCTGCGCTATTACGACAAGGAGGGGCTCTTCCCCGGCCTGGAGCGCAGCTCAGGGATACGCCGTTTCGGGGAGCAGGAGTTGGAGGCCCTGCGGGTCATAGAATGCCTTAAACGCTCAGGAATGGAGATAAAGGATATAAAACAGTTCATGCTCTGGTGTGCCCGGGGAAGCGAGACCTATGGGCAGCGGCTGGAGCTGTTCCGCCGGCAGAAGACAGCGGTGGAGGCTGAGCTTGAGAAGCTGGAAAAGGTTTTGGATATGCTGCGCTTTAAATGCTGGTATTATGAGCAGGCCATGGAGGACGGCGACGAGGAGCGCCTCAAGTCTCTGCTGCCGGATAAGCTGCCGGAGGGGATACAGGAGGCCTATGACCGGGCCCACGAGGGCCAATGAGTGGGGAGACGGGAGGAACTTGGTATGCTGAGACTTATAACGGGCAAGGCGGGAACAGGCAAGACTGCCGCCATAATGGATGAGATACGGCAGGCAGTAGACAGAAAGCAGGGTTCCCGGCTGCTGATAGTCCCGGAGCAGTACAGCCACGAGGCGGAGCGGGAGCTCTGCCTGCGCTGCGGCGACGGCCTCTCCCTATATGGAGAGGTGTTCAGCTTCACGGGCCTGGCCCGGCGTATAGCCGGACGGGTGGGGGGCAGCGGCAGGCCCTATCTGGATAAGGGAGGCAGACTTTTATGCATGGCCCTGGCTCTCAGGGCCGTAGCTCCCCGGTTGAAGGTCTACTCCGCCGCAGGCCGCCGTTGTGAACTTCAGGACATGCTGCTTAGGGAAGTAGACGAGCTGAAAACCGCTGCCATAGATGCCGGGCAGCTGCTCTCCGCCGCCGGGAAATGTGAGGGCAGCCTGGCCGACAAGCTCACGGACATGGCCCTGGTGCTGGAGAGCTATGAGGCTGTGGTGAGCCGGGGCCATGCCGACCCGGCAGACAGGCTCACGGAGCTGTCACGGCAGATAGAAAAAAGCGGCATGGACGAAAACACCTGGGTCTATGTGGACGGCTTTACCGACTTTACCCGTCAGGAGCTGGAAGTGCTCTTTGCCCTGATGAAAAAGGGCGTACAGCTCACGGTTTGCCTCACGGTGGATTCTATGACGGGGGACAGCGAGATCTACGAACTGTCCCGGCGCTCCGGCCGTGCCCTTTTGAGACAGGCGGAGGAGCTGGGTATACCCGGCTCTGTGGAGCAACTGGAGGGGGAGACGGGCAAAGCCCCAGCTCTGAATTTTTTCAACGACAATATGTTCAGCTATTCTCAGGATTGCTTCTCTGGGGATTGCAGTGCTCTGGAACTCTACCGGGCGGACAGCGTCTCTGCCGAATGTGAGCTGGCAGCCTCACGGGCCCTGGAACTGGTGCGGGAGAAAGGCTGCCGTTGGCGGGATATATCAGTCCTGATCCGGGGCTTTGAGGACTACCGGGGCAATCTGGAAAGTGCCTTTCGCCACTATGGAGTGCCTCTGTACACGGCAAGGAAAAGTGATTTGCTTTCCCGGCCCCTGGCGGCCCTTATCAGCGGGGTGTTTGAGATATACCAGTCCGGATGGGCTGTGGATGAGGTGACGAGCTATCTGCGTACCGGCCTCACCGGCCTGGACAGGGACAGCTGCGACGAGCTGGAGAGCTATATCTTCACCTGGCAGCTGAGAGCTCCGGCCTGGGAGCGCAGCCGCAGCTGGCGGCAGCACCCGGATGGCTACGGCATGGAATACGACGAAGGGGCGGAGCAGCGGTTGAAAAGGATAAACGCCTCCCGGCGCTTCATAGCCCGGCCTCTGCTGGCCTATTATCAGGACGCTGAGGGAGCTGAGACGGCCCTGGGACAGGCCCGGGCCTTTGCCGGACTGTTGGAAAAGCTGAAGCTGGCGGAGATTTTGGAGCGCCGCTCCCGGGAACTCATGGACAGCGGCCGGGAGGAACTGGCGGCCGAGTACCGGCAGCTCTGGGATATCTGCGTTGCGGCCTTGGAGCAATTTGCCGCTCTGCTGGGGGACAACCCCATGGATATGGAAGAATTCGGGAAGCTCTTTCTGCTGATGCTCTCCAAATACGACATCGGTACCATACCTGTGTCCCTGGACCGGGTAAGCGCCGGGGACTTTGACCGCAACCGCCGCCGCAGTGTGAAGCACCTTATCGTACTGGGAGCCTCCGATGAGCGGCTGCCCTATATACAGGAGCAGGCAGGAGTTTTCTCCCAGGAGGAGAGGCAGCGTCTGCTGGAGATGGAGCTGGATTTGGGAGGCGGCGGAGACGGAGAGCTGTGGCGGGAGTTTTCTCTTATATATAACGGCCTCAGCCTCCCCTCGGAGAGCCTGCTGCTCAGCTGCCCTGCTGTGGATGCTGAGGGTGGAGAGCTGCGCCCGGCCTTTGTTTACAACCGGGCCGGGGCCATATTCGACAAGGAGAAAAAAAGGGCGGAGCTGTCTCGGCTGCGTATGGCGGCGGAGGGGCCTGCCCTCAGCCTGGCTGCTGCGGCCATAAAGGGCGGGGGCAGCCGGGAACAGGCGGCGGCGGAATATTTCCGGCAGCGTCAGCCGGAGCGCATGGCCAGACTGGAGACTGCGGCAAAGTTGGGCCGAGGCCGCCTATCCCCGGCTATGGTGGAAAAGCTCTACGGCAAGCGCCTGCGCCTCAGTGCCTCCCGGATAGACAAGTTCGCCTCCTGCAAGTTTGCCTACTTCTGTCAATACGGATTGCGGGCAAAGCCCAGCAGGCCTGCCAGCTTCAGCCCCCCGGAGATAGGCAGCTTCATGCACTATGTGCTGGAGAACACCGCCCGGGAGGTAAAAAACCTGGGGGGATTCAAGGCTGTAGGGCAGGAGCAGCTGCGCCTGCTCTGCGATAAATATATTGAGCAGTATGTAAAAGAGGAGCTGGAGGACTTCCAGGAGAAGTCAAGCCGGTTCATATATCTGTTCAGACGGCTGAAAAAAGACGTGTACCAGGTAGTAGAGGACATGGCGGCGGAGCTGTGCCGCTCTGACTTTGAGCCGTTGGACTTTGAACTGGATTTCTCCAATGCTCAGGATTTCTCCCCCATAGAACTGGATGAGGGCGACGAGCGGGTGAGGCTCAGCGGCATAGCCGACCGGGTGGACGGCTGGGTCCACGATGGGAAACTCTATATCCGGGTAGTGGACTACAAGACCGGAAAGAAGAAGTTCAGCCTCTCGGATATCTGGTACGGCATGGGACTTCAGATGCTGCTGTACCTCTTTGCCCTGGAAAAGGACGGAAAGGGGCGCTACGGTCGTGAGATAGTTCCCGCCGGGGTGATGTATATTCCCGCCAGAAACGCCATGGTGAGCCTCAGCCGCACTCCGGAGACTGGGGAAGCGGAGGAAAAACGCCTGGAGGAGATCCGGCGAAGCGGCCTGGTGCTGGAGGATATGGAGCTGCTGGAGGCCTGGGAAAAGGGAGAGGACAAGAAATACATACCGGTGAAATTCCGCTCCGGCAAGCCTTCGGCGGAGTCCCTGGCATCTCTGGAGCGGATGGGCCTTTTGCAGCAGCATATAGGCAGGACCCTCCGGGGCATGGCAAGGCAGCTGCGCCAGGGCAGCATAGCTGCCGACCCCTATTACCGCAGCCAGCAGGAGAACGCCTGCCTAAACTGCGACTACTACGAGGCCTGCCATTTTGCCCAGGACCAGAACGGGGAGAGCTGCCGGTACATGCCAAAGCTCTCCGGAGAAAAAGTCTGGGCACTGCTGGAAGGAGGGGAAAAAGATGAAGGGATTTAATCCTACGCCTGCCCAAGCCGCAGCCATCGAAGCCAGGGGCGGTGCCCTGCTGGTGTCTGCCGGGGCGGGCAGCGGCAAGACCAGAGTGCTTACTGAGCGGCTTATGAGCCGTATTTGCGACGAGAGGGACGCGGTAGATCTGGACCGCTTCCTGATAATCACCTTTACCCGGGCTGCCGCCGGAGAGCTGCGGGGCCGGATAATGGAGCAGCTGGCGGAAAAGCTGGCCGAGGAGCCGGGGAACCGGCGGCTGCGCCGTCAGAACGCCCTGTGTTCCCGGGCCCAGATAGGCACCATCCACAGCTTCTGTGCTTCCCTGCTGCGGGAAAATTGCCATCTGCTGGGCCTGAGCCCGGACTTTAAAATAGTGGATGAGGAACGCTCCGACAGTATGAAACAGGCGGCTCTTGAGCGGGTGCTGGAAAGACGCTATGGTAACTCCGACAGCTACCCCGGATTTCTCGGCTTGGCGGACACTGTGGGATCCGGACGCTCCGACAAACGTCTGGCGGAGCTGGTGCTGGGACTCCATAGCCGCATGCAATGCCATGCCAGACCGGAAAACTGGGCAAGGGCACAGGTGGAGGCGCTGAAAGCTCCGGTTAAGGATGTGGCGGAGACTCCTTGGGGACGGGAAATATTGGGAGAAGCCCGGGGGGTGGCCTCCTATTGGGCCGGGGAAATGGATCGGCTCATAGGACTCATGGCCGAGGATGAGAAGATAAGCGCCGTTTATATGGACAGCTTTTCTCATACGTCTGAGGACATAAGGGAGCTGAGACGCTGCCTGGACACAGGCTGGGACAGCGCTAGAAGTTGCCTGCCCGTGAGCTTTGACAGGCTCAAAAGCCTGAGAAATTCCCCCGACCCGGCTTTGTCGGAGCGGCTGAAGGGCCGGCGGGAGGCCTGTAAAAAGGCCATGAAGGGCCTGGAGGAGCTGCTTTATGCCCCATCGAAACAGCTGTTGTGGGAGATGGGGCAGACGGCCCCGGCTATGGAAGCCCTGCTGGAGCTGACCATGGATTTTGACAGGGAATTTGAAAAGGACAAGAGGCGCCGGGGACTGGTGGACTACTCCGACCTGGAGCATTACGCCGCCCGTCTCCTCACCGACGAGACGGGGCAGCCCACGGATCTGGCCCGGCAGCTCTCCCGGCGCTACGATGAGATAATGGTGGACGAGTACCAGGATGTGAGCCGGGTGCAGGACGCCATATTCCGGGCCATATCTAGGGAGGGGAAAAACCTCTTTATGGTGGGGGATGTGAAGCAGTCCATCTACCGCTTCCGCCTGGCTGACCCGGAGATATTCACGGAAAAATATCTGAGCTATTCCGACGACGCCGAACCCGGACGGCCCCGGCGTGTACTTTTGAGGGAAAACTTCCGCTCCCGTCGGGAGATCCTGGAGGGGGCCAACGCCGTATTCTCCCTGTGTATGTCCCGCCGTCTGGGGGATATGGATTATGACGAGGCCGCCGCTTTGAGATATGGAGCCGGATATGAGGGCAGTGTGCCGCCCCCGGAGCTAATCCTGCTGGATGCTCAGGAGGGAGAGGAGGACACCCTGGACAAGACGGAGCGGGAAGCGGCCTATGTGGCCGGTAAAATAGCCGAGCTGGTGGAAAGCGGCTGCAGCGTCTCCGGCAGGGATGGGCCCCGTCCTCTGGAATATGGAGATGTGGCGATACTGCTGCGCTCGGCCAACACTGTGGGCCCGGCCTACAGAAAGGCCCTGCTGGAGCGAGGCATACCCGTGGCCTCGGTACAGGGCGGGGACTATTTCGACTCTGTGGAGGTATCTTCCCTGGTGTCGCTGCTGGCGGTGCTGGATAATCCCCATCAGGACGTACCCCTCATTGCCGTGCTCCGTTCCCCTGCCTTTGGTTTCAGCCCCGATGAACTGTCGGAGATACGCAGTGCCGACACCCGTGGAGATATGTACACGGCCCTGAGAGCTGCCGGGGAGCAGAATGAGAAATGCAGGGCCTTTCTGGAACTGCTGGAGCAGCTGCGGGACTTGGCGGCGGACATGTCCATGGCCGAGCTGAGCTGGCTGTTGTTGTCCCGCCTGGATATGCTTGCCCAGTGCAGCGCCATGGAAGACGGAGAGCGGCGCCGGGAACGTCTTATGGCCTTCATGGGATTGGCCGAGCGCTATGAGAGCAGCGGATACAGGGGGCTGCACCCCTTTGTACTGTGGCTGAGGAAGCTGCAGGAGCGGGGGGACGAACCGGCAGCAGGAGCAGCCCACAGTTCGGCAGTGCAGATAATGAGCATACACAAGTCCAAGGGCCTGGAATTCCCTGTGGTATTCCTCTGCGATACGGCCCGGCGCTTTAACCGGCAGGACAGCCGGGACACGGTGCTGGTGCACACGGTGCTGGGGCTGGGACCCAAGCTCACCGATACGGAGAACCGGGTTGAGTATCCCACCCTGGCCAGGAATGCAATAAGGCTGCGCCTGGAATGGGAGATGCTCTCTGAGGAGATGCGGCTTTTGTATGTGGCCATGACCCGCGCCCGGGAGCGCCTGTTCATGACGGCTTCGGTAAAACGCCCCGAAGAGACTCTGGAAAAGGCCGCGTCCGCCGTGTCCCGGCCCATGGCCCCGGAGATTCTGGGCCAGGCAGCCTCCATGGCGGGCTGGCTCATATACGCCGCCTTGGCCGACGGCGGGGAGCATCTGAGCATGAGCATCCCGGAGGCGGGAGCAGCCGGCGTGGGGGATCGGGCCCCGGAGCTGCGGAAGGCGGAAGCTCCCTCGGAAGAAGAACTGCGGGAAC
>CALWWB010000018.1 GCA_944385175.1 uncultured Oscillospiraceae bacterium
AGTGTTTTCTGCGACGTACACGCCGCCGCAGAAAACGATTGAATTTATTTTTTGCTGCGGCGAAAAAACTCTGCGAGGCTTTTTCTACAGGCTGAGGTTCCGGCTTGTGCCGGGACCTTTTTCCTTGTTATTTTATACTCATATCCTCAGAGCAGCACAGACTTTTTTCAGTGCCAGTCTATAGACTAACCATGTGAGAGCGGACACAGCTGCTACCACCAGCAAGCAGACTCCCATGCCTGCGATTTCCGTAATTGTCAGACGATTGTCGTTAAAATACATTATCATTGCATAGAAAGCATAGATAAGGGCTGTACCGGTAATGGATGGCACGGAAAACACCTTTGCAATCTGGCCCCTGACGGAGAGGAACAGATATTCCTTGGATGCCCCCAGCTTCCCCATGTCCTCATAAACCCTTCGGTTATTCAGCGCTATTGTCATACAGCGGGTAAAAGCTATCACATATACCGCCGCAAAGCACACGACAGCAATAAAGATGAACAGCATCAAGAATACCGCCGTGGTACGTACAAAGTCCGCCTTGTCCAATACCCTGAACTGAGGCATATATTTCCAGTATAGCCTGAAGTCGGAGCTGTCCCTCTGGTCATAGTCGGGAGCATACATATCCATGAAATACTCTCCGTTTTCCCTTATCTCCCGTTCTCTAACCACCGGGTCCCAGGCGTCGTACTGCTCCACCTCCGGTCCGGAGGCGTCCAAAATGGCATTGAACAGCGCCTTTGCAAAGTCATAGCTCTCTTCACAGTTTTCCACGTTGAAAAACACCATGGTCTCCCTCCATGTATCCGGCAGGCCCTGTGCCATCTTTTCAAAATCCGAGTCGTCGCACACATAGCGGCCAAAGAGTACATCATTCCTCAGCTTCACGTCTGAGTTTACATAATATTTTTCGCCGGTAATATAGTTGGTCACGACACCGGCGTTGCCTCCGAAAATTCCCTGGCCGCTTCCGGTGGAGTCCATTATGCCCGCAATCTGTCCCGGCTCCAGGTCTATGCTCTCACCTGTCAAGGCCTCGTAGGAACTTTCGGAGAGGAAGAGCTTGGACTGCATCTGCTCGCTGTATTTCACCTCGTAGGTGGCACCCATAGGGCCTTCGCTCTCCACGTCGTACTCCCCGTCCACCGCCAAGCGTATCATTGGGGCCTCGGCCCAGAAAGTGATGTTCACGCCGTAGTCCTCAGCCAGCCGACGTACTCCCTCCTCCCCGGGTATATCCTGGTCATCGCGGTAAAAATAGGCGTAGTCCACAGGGCGGGAATCATAGCCCATCATTGCCCCGGTGCCCAGCATGGGAGTATAAAAGCTGGCAAAGTAGGCTCCGGCTATAAGCACTGTCATCACCAGCATATTGTTTACCGTCTGCCGTCCCTGGAACTTCATCATGCTGGTGGAGATAATATTTTTATACCGGTGTTTTTTCCTGCTCCAGCCGTTGACCACGGTGTGCAGCAGTACCGTGTATATTCCAAGCAAAGCGGGCAGATAAAATATGGCGGTGAGTCCCTCCGGGGGCTACCAGTGCAGTCCTCTTACAAATACCACTGGGGCAATGTAGCCCAGAAATCCTCCCAGGGCCAGCATGGCTATGCCTCCCCAGCCGTACCAGCGGGGAACATCATGGATGGGTTCAGACTTGCGGCTCTCCTGAATAATGTCGATGATGTTGGTTTTCATCACCGAGCGTCGCCCCAGTATAAACAGGGCTACGGTCACAAAGGCCGAAAAAGCCAGAGCGATGCCGTAAGACTGTATATCGAAGCTCAGGGCCATCTCCTCCGTATCCACCACAGCCAGGCGGAAAAGCTGCCACAAACCCATGGCCAGAGGTCCGCCCAGAACCGCCCCGGCTGCGCAGGAACCCAGCGCCATCAGCGCAAGCTCTCCCATGAGCTGCCGTCTCAGTTGGCTGCGTCTCGCCCCCAGTGCCAGGAATATCCCGGTTTCCCGCGACTTATAGCGGAAAAACAGGCTTGCGGCATACAGTGTAAATACAGCGCAGCCAATGACCGCCAGGACAAATATCATCATCACCTGTTTGCGGGAATCTCCGCCTTCAGGCAGCACATTCAGTATGGTGGGCGAGCGCATCATGCAGGCATAGGACGTTATCAGCAGCACCGAGAAAAAGCAGCAGCCGGTAAGCAAGCCGTATTGCTTTAGGCTGCGGCGGCGGAGACGGGCATAGATTTCGGTAAAGTTCTTCATTTTTTTCACTCCCTGCCCATTTCCCTGACGGAATCCAGCAGCGTATCCTGGAAAGCCGTCCTGTCCATATCTCCCCGCTCAAGGCTACGCCACACCTGCCCGTCCCTGAGGATTATGGCTCTGTCGCAGAAGGAAGCGGCAAAGCTGTCGTGGGTCACCATGAAGATCGTAGCTCCCATAGCCTGTCGAGCCTGGAGGAAGCTATCTATCACCGCCCGGCTGGACTTGGAGTCCAGGTTGCCCGTGGGCTCGTCAGCCAGTATCATCATTGGCCGGTTTATCAGGGCTCTGGCCACGGCGGTGCGCTGCTTTTCCCCGCCGGAGATCTCTGCGGGATATTTCTCCCGGATATCACTTATCCCGAATATGCGGCAGAGCTCATCCGCCCGGCGCTCCGTGTCAGGGTCTACACTGCCGCCGATAATGGCGGGAAGCAGGATATTGTCCCTTACGCTGAGGCCGTCCAGCAGCAGGAAATCCTGGAACACAAAGCCCAACTCCTTATTTCTCACCGTGGCCAGCTGCTCCTGGCTAAGGCTGGCAAGCTCTGTTTTCCCCAGCATTATACTGCCCCTATCGGCAGGTATGTAGCAGGAGATGCAGTTTAGAAGTGTGGTCTTGCCGGAACCGGATGGCCCCATAACTGCCACAAATTCACCCTTTTTTATCTCAAAAGATACGCCTTTCAGCACTTCGTAGGTGGTCTTTCCCACCTGATAGGATTTATGGAGGTCATTTACTTTAAGCATGTTTATCGCTCCCTTCGGCCTGATAATATAACAGCCGGGGAACAGGTGCAAACGGCCCTGTAATTTTGTGCAGCGCTGATGTAAAGTTTTGGGGCAGAAATACCGTCGATGTAAAGTTTTACGTTTTTCCCGTAAAATTTGGTTTGACGCAAATGGCGGTATGTGGCAGAATACAGGCAGTAAAGGTGGTGGTATTTTTGCTGCGAATTGCAATATGTGACGACAGCCAGGATGCCCGGCTAAACCTCCACGGCGCTATTGAGCGCTCATTGGACTCTCTGGGACAGCAGGGGGAGATCTACGAATTTTCCTCCGGTGAGGGTCTGCTCCGCTGGATGGAGAAGCACACAGGAGAGATAGACCTGGTATTTCTGGATATGGAGATGGGTGAGCTGGACGGGATGGAGACAGCAAAAAAGCTGCGCAGTGCCTACGAGGGCTTGCAGCTGGTTTTCGTCACAGCCTATGCCGACCGGGTTTTTGAAGGCTATTCTGTCAGCGCCCTGGCTTATATAATGAAGCCGCCAAAGCCCCGGCAGCTGGAGGAGGTGCTGGGCCGCTGCCTGGAGTCTCTTCACAAAGACAGCGGCAAGGTTTTTCTCTGCCGCAGCGGCGATGTGAGCTACAGGGTACAGCTTAAGGATATACTCTATTTCTATTCCGACCGGCGGCAGCTGACCTGCGTTGCCCGGCACAGGAACTATACCTTCTACGGCAAGCTGGATGATATACAGCAGGAACTGGGGGGAGGCTTTGTGCGCATACATCAGAGATATCTGGTGAACTCCGCCGCCGTGGACAAAATGAGCGGCAGCGAAGTCTCCATCGGTGAGACCACTCTGCCGGTGAGCCGCTCCTGCCAGCACGGCGCCATGCTGGCTCTCACCAAGGCGGCTTTGGAGGACAGACCATGCAGGAAAGATTGATCGCTGTTTTGATCTATATCTGCGGCTTTGCCCTGATATTCCTGACCGGAGCATTTATATACAGGCTCATGTCCCCGTTTATATGTTTCAGAAAAGGCCGTCTGACCAGGATCTTGCTTTTGCTTTTATATTCCGGCAGCTGCGGCATGGTGATATGGATAGGCGATCCCAATGTGCTCTACACCATGCTGGTTTTCTTCCCCTGCTTTTTTCTCATTACCCGGGGTCAACCGGCCCAGCGTCTGGCCCTGGCCATGATATCTTTTTGCTATATCATGTCTGTCTGCGCCATTATTGACAGCTATGTATACAGGCTGGATTATTATGACTATATCGTCCGCCTGCTGCGTCCGGCAATTTTCGGCGGTATATACTTTTTGTTCAGAAAACGCCTGCCCGCAGAGCCGGTGAGCCTCTCCTCCGGTATGTGGAAGCTGATGCTGGGTCTGTCCGCCATGCCCTTCTTTTCCCTCATTGCCGTGGTGGGCATGACCTATTACCGCTATGAGTCCGTACTGGTGGACATCATATCCAAAAACCAGGGGCTGGCAGTGCTGCCGGTGATACTGCTGGGCTCCCTCCTGCTGCTTCGGGCCATACTGGCCCTGGCCGACTATGAACGTTTGCAGAGTGAGAGCAGGCTCTCGGCCCTGCGGGAGCTGTACTATCAGTCTCTGCAGCGGGAACAGGCCCAGGTGCGCACCCTGCGCCACGACATGAGAAATCACATGGCGGCCCTCCAGGGGTTGCTGGAGCGGGGTGAGACAGATAAGGCCGCAAAATATGCCGGAGAACTCCTGGGCTCCCCGGCCCTGTCCGGCGGCAGGCGTATCTGCGCTCACGAGACTGCAAATGCCGTCCTGTCCGTAAAACTGGGAGAGCTGGAGAGATTGGGTATACCGGCGGACTATCAGGTTAGTCTGCCTGAAAAATTGAGCATATCCGATACGGATCTCTGTGCCCTGCTGGGCAATGCCCTGGACAATGCAGCAGAAGCCTGCACCAAAGCAGAAAAGCCTGATGTCAGGCTGCGCTGCCGCCTGGAAAAGGGCATGCTGATGCTCATAGTCTCAAATCCGCTGGCGGGAGATGAGAAGCCTGGCCTCGCCACCACCAAATCCGACAGCAAAAACCACGGCTTCGGCCTGCCGGGCATGGCGGAGATAGCCCGCCGCCTGGGCGGCAGTCTGGACGCCTGCATCAAAGACGGGCGCTTTGAACTGGTGGCCTGCATTCCACAGCCGGGCAGCGACTGAGCTTTGAACTTGGCCCGCATTTGTGCTACAATGTAAGGGAGAAACGAGGTGTTGGGCATGAGACTGTTTGTGGCCATAGAGTTGAGCGAGGAAATGAAAAAAAGCCTGGAGGATATCCAGGGCCGGCTGCGCCGCCTGGGTGTCCGGGGCAATTATACTCGCCCGGAGAATCTGCACCTGACCCTGGCCTTTATAGGCGAATACTCTGAGCCGGACAAGGTTCTGGAGGCCATGAGCACCCTGAGCATCCGGCCGGTGGAGCTGCGGCTCCAGGGGCTGGGCTCCTTCGGTGAGCTGTGGTGGGCCGGCCTGGAGGAGAGCGCGGAGCTGTACGGCCTTGTACGGCAGCTGCGCCTTGCCCTGGCCCAGGCGGGCATACCCTTTGACAGGAAAAAATTTCTGCCCCACATTACTTTGCTGAGGAAACCGGAATACCGCCATGTCCCCGACCTTGCCGCTCTGTCGATCCCCGGAACTTCCATGAAGGCGGAGCGGGTCTCCCTGATGCTGTCTACCCGGGGCAGAAACGGCATGATATATACGGAGCTGGATACTGTCCCTTCGGATTGCTCCGGGCCAAAATAATATGGCCTTTTTTATACGCTTTCTTAACGCCCGGGGCCTGCGGCTCCGGGTATTTTATGTACTTGCAGCCTGTTCCATATGGGGCACGGAGCAGCAGTGCCGTCTTCTGCCGCCGGAAATCATGGTCAAATTTTCATAGACAGTCCGCCAGCTCCGGCCCTCTTCCTGTGCATAAGGGCGAAAAAATATACAGTTTCCCGCTCTGGAAGGCCGAGCCGTTGACAGGCCGTACCACAGGCAGTTATAATACTTTCAAAGTACAAAGCCGTACTTTTAAAACAGCTTTGTGCTTGTTTTTTATCCGGCCTGTTTATCACCTTAAAACGGTAAATTGTCGAAAAAAGTTTTTATTCATGAACTACAGCCGGAACAGCGTAAAAGAGGAGGCCGCCATATGACACAGGACACAAAATATACCATATATGACCCCGGTCTGGAGCACGATGCCTGCGGCATTGGAGCAATCGTTGATCTAACCGGTAAACCCAGCCACGACACCGTGGACAAAGCCCTTAAAATAGTGGAAAAGCTGGAGCACCGGGCAGGCAAGGACGCCTCCGGTGAGACCGGCGACGGAGTTGGCCTGATGATCCAGGTACCCCACAAGCTGATGATAAAGGCCGCCGCGGCCCAGGGCATCATCCTGGGTGAGGCGCGGGACTACGGCGTAGGCATGTTCTTCTTCCCTCAGGATAATCTGAGGCGTGCCCAGGCCAAGAAGATGATGGAGATAATCATTGCCAAGGAAGGCATGGATTTTCTGGGCTGGCGGGATGTGCCCATACGCCCTGAGGTGCTGGGTCAAAAGGCTCTGGACTGTATGCCCTGTATATGCCAGTGCTTTGTGGCAAGACCGGAGAGCTGCCCCCGGGGTCTGGACTTTGACAGGAAGCTCTTTATAGCAAGGAGGCTTTTTGAGCAGTCCAACGTAAACACCTATATTTCTTCATTTTCCAGCAGGACCGTGGTCTACAAGGGCATGTTCCTGGTGGGCCAGCTGAGGCAGTTCTATGCCGATCTTGTCGATACCGACTGCGAAAGCGCCATTGCTTTGGTCCATTCCCGCTTTTCCACCAACACAAATCCCAGCTGGCAGCGAGCCCATCCTAACCGCTACATACTCCACAATGGAGAGATAAACACCATTCGCGGCAATGCCGACCGCATGCTGGCCCGGGAGGAAACCATGCACTCCCGGCTTCTGGAAGCGGACATGGACAAGGTACTGCCCGTGGTGGATCAGAGCGGCTCCGACTCCGCCATGCTGGACAACACACTGGAGTTCCTTATGATGAGCGGTATCCCGCTGCCCAAGGCAGTGATGATGTGCATCCCGGAGCCCTGGGCCAATGACAGAAAGATGAGCCGGGAAAAACGGGACTTCTATCACTACTACGCCACCATGATGGAACCCTGGGACGGCCCGGCGGCCATAGTTTTTTCCGACGGAGATATGGTTGGAGCGGTGCTGGACCGCAACGGCCTGCGCCCCTGCCGCTGGTATCTCACCGATGACGAGCAGCTCATCCTGGCCTCCGAAGTGGGCGTACTGGATATCCCTCCGGAGAAGGTGGTAAAAAAGTCCAGGCTTCAGCCCGGGCGTATGCTTCTGGCGGATCTGGCCTCCCACCGGCTGGTGGATGACGGGGAGCTTAAAGAGCTTTATGCCACTCAGCAGCCCTACGGTGAATGGCTGGACGCTCATCTGGTATATCTCCGGGATCTGCCCATCCCCAACCGCAAGGTTGAAAAGTCCACCCAGCAGTGGCGTGACCGGCTGTACAAAGCCTTCGGCTACACCTACGAGGAAGTGAAGGATGCCATATTGCCTATGGCCAGGGGCGGGGCCGAGCCTACCTCCGCCATGGGTGTTGACACTCCGCTGGCAGTACTCAGCGATACTCACCCGCCCCTGTTCAGCTATTTCAAGCAGCTCTTTGCCCAGGTGACCAACCCGCCCATGGACGCAATCCGAGAGGAAATAGTCACAGATACCACGGTGTATGTGGGCTCCGGCGGCAACCTTCTGGAGGAAAAACCGGAAAACTGCACGGTATTGCAGATAAGGAATCCCATCCTCACCTCTCTGGATATGATGAAAATCCGCTATATGAAGAGGCCGGGCTTCCATGTGGAGACCATTCCCCTGCTCTATTACAAGGGTTCTCCCCTGGAAAATGCCCTGGAACGGTTGTTCGTAAACGTGGACAGGGCCTATAAAAACGGCGCCAACATTATAATACTCTCCGATCGGGGAGTGGATGAGAACCATGTCGCCATCCCCTCCCTGCTGGCCGTCTCCGCTCTGGAGCACTATCTGGTGCGCACAAAGAAGCGCACCGCCGTCTCCGTGATACTGGAGAGCGCCGAACCCAGAGATGTGCATCACTTTGCCACCCTGCTTGGTTACGGAGCCCAGGCTATCAATCCCTACCTGGCCCAGGAGTGCGTGGAGGAACTGGTGACCCTGAACCTTTTGGACAAGGACCCCAGCGCTGCCGTCAATGACTACAACAATGCCATACTCCACGGCATAGTAAAAATAGCCTCCAAAATGGGCATCTCCACCATACAGTCCTACCAGTCCGCCCAGATCTTTGAGTGCGTAGGTATAAACAGGCAGGTCATAGACAAGTATTTTACCAACACCGTCAGCCGGGTGGGCGGCATCGGACTGGAGGAGATAGGCCAGGCAGTGGAGTGGAATCATAACCAGGCCTTCGACCCCCTTGGCCTAGGCTACGACACAACCCTGGATTCCGTGGGTGTGCATAAGCTGCGCTCCGGCCCGGACAAGGCCCACCATCTCTATAACCCCAGGGCAATTCTGCTGCTGCAGAAGGCCGTCCGGGAGGGCAGCTATGAGACTTTCAAGGAGTACACCGCCCTGGTGGATGATTCGGGGCAGCCCCACGCCCTGCGCAGTCTTTTGGATTTCCGCTTTGACGAAAAGGGAGGGATCCCCCTGGACGATGTGGAGCCGGTGGAAAGTATAGTGCGCCGCTTCAAGACCGGAGCCATGAGCTACGGCTCCATATCCCAGGAAGCCCACGAATGTCTGGCCATAGCCATGAACCGCATCGGCGGCAAGTCCAACTCCGGCGAGGGCGGCGAAGCGTCGGAACGGCTGCTGGATGAGCGCTGCTCGGCTATAAAGCAGGTGGCCTCCGGCCGTTTCGGTGTCACCAGCGCCTACTTATGCAGCGCAAAAGAGATACAGATAAAAATGGCCCAGGGTGCAAAGCCGGGAGAGGGCGGGCACCTGCCCGGCCAGAAGGTCTATCCCTGGATAGCCAAGACCCGCTGCTCCACTCCCGGCGTCACTCTTATCTCTCCCCCACCCCATCACGACATCTATTCTATTGAGGATCTGGCCCAGCTCATATACGATTTGAAAAACGCCAACCGCCGTGCCCGTATCAGTGTGAAGCTGGTGAGCGAGGCTGGGGTAGGCACCATTGCCGCAGGTGTGGCCAAGGCCGGTGCCCAGGTGGTGCTCATCTCCGGCCATGACGGAGGCACCGGGGCGGCGCCCCGCAACTCCATCCACGGAGCCGGTCTGCCCTGGGAGCTGGGCGTGGCCGAAGCTCACAGGGCTCTCATCGAAAACGGCCTGCGCAGCCAGGTGGTGCTGGAGACCGACGGCAAGCTGATGAGCGGCAGGGATGTGGCTATTGCCTGCATGCTGGGTGCCGAGGAGTTCGGTTTTGCCACAGCCCCTCTGGTGGCTCTGGGCTGCTGCATGATGCGTGTATGCAATCTGGACACCTGCGCCGCCGGAGTAGCCACCCAGAACCCGGAGCTCAGAAAGCGTTTCAGCGGCAAGCCGGAGTACGTTATCAATTTCATGTACTTTATTGCTCAGGAATTGAGGGAGTACATGGCTAAGCTGGGCGTACACAGTGTGGATGAACTTGTTGGCCGCTGCGAGCTACTGAAAATCCGTGACAAGCTGCCTGCGGGCCAGGCCGCTTCAGTGGATCTGAGCGGATTTTTGACTGCGCCAGGTCAGTCCGCCGCCGTTCATTTCAAGCCGGAGGATGTCTATGACTTTCATCTTGAACGGACTCTGGATGAGAGCGTGCTGATGTCCAGGCTGGGCAAGAGCCTGAAAAGCAAAAAGTCCGGCTCCCTGGAGCTGGAAGTCTCCTCCACCGACCGGACTTTCGGCACCCTCTTTGGCGCAGAGATAACGCGCCAGTGCGGAGACAGCCTGCCGGAGGATAGCTATGTGATACACTGCCGCGGCGGAGGTGGACAGTCTTTCGGCGCCTTTATCCCCGGCGGCCTCACCCTGGAGCTGGAGGGAGACTGCAATGACGGCTTCGGCAAGGGACTCTCCGGTGGGAAGCTGGTGCTGTACCCGCCCAAGGGCAGTCCTTTCAAGCCGGGGGAGAATATAATCGTGGGCAATGTGGCCCTCTACGGCGCCACCTCGGGCAAGGCCTTTATAAACGGCATGGCGGGAGAGCGGTTCTGTGTTCGTAATTCCGGCGCTGTGGCGGTGGTGGAGGGCGTGGGTGACCACGGCTGCGAGTACATGACCGGCGGCCGCTGCGTAATTCTGGGCCCCACAGGTAAAAACTTTGCTGCCGGCATGTCGGGGGGCATAGCCTATGTGCTGGATGAAAAGCACGACCTCTATATGCGGCTGAATAAAGATCAGGTCATGACCGACACTCTCACCGAGGCCCACGATATTGCCGAGCTGCGAGCCCTCATTGAAGAGCATGTGGCGACTACCGGCTCCCCCCGGGGCAAAAAAATCCTGGCAGCCTTCCACTCATACATTCCCTGTTTCAAGAAGGTCATGCCCAGGGATTACGACAGGATGCTCCGCTCCATAGCCCAGTTTGAAGAAAAAGGCATGTCCAGGGAGCAGGCGGAGATCCAGGCGTTTTACGCCAACACCAGAAACTGATAGGAGGCGGAAACATGGGAAAACCTACAGGTTTTTTGGAATATCAGCGCTGCGAGGACCTGCGCCGTGACCCTGCGGAGAGAGTCAGAGACTGGGAGGAATTCCATATCCCCCAGCCTGAAGAAGTGCGCAGGCAGCAGGGAGCACGGTGCATGAACTGCGGTGTCCCCTTCTGCCAGACCGGCATGATATATGAGGGCAAGGCTTTCGGCTGCCCTCTGCACAATCTCATCCCTGAATGGAACGACATGATCCTGTCCGGTAACTGGGGCCATGCCCTCAGCCGCCTTCACAAGGCCAATAACTTCCCTGAATTCACCGGCCGGGTCTGCCCCGCCCCCTGTGAGGCAGCCTGTATATGCGGCATCTACGGGGAGTCCGTAACAATAAGGGACAATGAGCTGAGCATCATTGAGGACGCCTTTCTCAATCGGCGCATACTTCGCCGCCGTCCGCCCCAGACCTCCGGCAAAAAGGTCTGCGTAGTGGGCTCCGGCCCGGCGGGTCTGGCGGCAGCGGACCAGTTGAACCACCGGGGCCATTTGGTTACGGTAATAGAAAAAGCAGAGAGGCCCGGCGGGCTTTTGATGTACGGAATACCCAACATGAAACTGCCTAAGAGGATAGTCCAGCGTCGCATAGACCTGATGACCGATGAGGGCGTCAGCTTTGTCTGCGGAGTGGACGCTGCACAACCGGAGGTTGCCCAAAGGCTTATGCAGGAATATGATGCGGTGCTGCTCTGCTGCGGAGCCGGGCTGCCCCGGCCTCTGGGCCTGGATACCCAGGGCATCAGCGGTATATGCTACGGTACCGAATATCTGAAGTCCGCCGTGGAGCGGGCCCAGTTTGGCCAGACCGACACCCCCTTCCCCAGTGCCCAGGGCCTGGATGTAGTAATTGTGGGCACCGGGGATACCGCCAGCGATTGCGTGGCCACAGCCCTGCGCCAGGGCTGCCGTTCGGTGACCCAGCTGGTGCGCCGCTCCTTGGAAGACTATCTGGACAAACAGGGACGCCTGCCCCTGGCCTATGCCCATGAGGAGGCCCTGGCTGTTTTTGACTCCGACCCCCGGCGTTTTGGCGTACAGGTGAAAAAACTTATCTCCAACGAGAGAGGTGAGCTCACCGGCCTTGTGACTTCCGATGGAGACAGCATTCCATGTCAGTTGCTCATAGGAGCCACAGGCTTTACCGGCTGCCGGGAGGATATATGCCGGGCCTTTGGCGTTGAGATGGACAGGACCGTCAAAACCCCCAAAGGCAGCTATTCCACCAGGGTGGACAAGGTCTTTGCCGCAGGGGATATGCGCCGTGGCCAATCCCTGGTGGTCTGGGCCATAGCCGAGGGCCGATCTGCCGCTGCCGAAATAGACGAATACCTCATCGGCTACACCAATCTGGTCAGCAGTATCTAGGTACGCATTCCCTCATGTCCGCTGCAATTTTCTGCTGTCAGCAATAGTTTTATAACGACAATTAAGACTCGCGGTTTTTAAAAACTGCGAGTCTTAATTGTCTGGTTATGTAATTTTAAATAAGAAGATGTCAGTCCGGCAGATTGCCCTTTACGGAGTTGCTGACAAAGGTGTGAAATACCTCTTTGGTTTCCCGTCGGCGGCTCCTGCTGATGGGAACACGGTAGCCGTTATTCATCAGGAAATAGTCGGTATACATTGCGTTCACTCTCTCCATATTTACAAAAAAGCTTTGGTGGCATTGAACGAACATACTGCGGTTCAGATCTCTCAAAATGGCCAGCGGCTTTTCATAGGTCTCATACTGTTTTCCGGATTCGTGGTAAACTATCGTCTTCTTCAGACTGCGCTCCAAGTACAACACTTCATATGCAGAGAGTATAACCGTAGCATTCCGCTCACCAAAGGAGAGGTATTTCCTTGAGCCTACATCAGAGATTGCTTTTGCAACTGCTGAGTTTATCCTCTCTTTAAACTGGGATTTCAGGATGAAATAACTGTGCCGCGTCTCATACACGTCGGAGGCATAGGAAATAAAAGAGGTGAGGAATATTATCCCGCAACCGGGACATAGCAAATTGATCTTTTTTGCAACTCCTATTCCGTCGTCATTTTCCAGCACGATATCCAGCAGCAGGATATCAGGCTGGTATCCGCCTTTCTCAACGGCATTTATCAGCTCCTGTCCGCTGGAAAACAGACTGAGCTCAGGAGAATATGCCTGGCAGGACTGCATAAAAGACTTTGCTATATTCTCTAGATGAATCTCATTGTCATCACATATTGCCGTGCGCAGCATTTTCTCTATACTCCTATTCCTATAATTAGTTCGGTGGTAAATATCCTTTTATTTTCATTGAAACTGATGCTGCCGTTATATTTTTTGGCCACATCCGCCAGGACATGCATCCCTATACCTCTGTCAAGGCCGGGTATCCTGCGGCCTTTATCCGGTTTTTCCTGTCTGATTGGGTTCTGTGTTGTAATCACAAGGCAGCCATAAGCTTTGCTGCATGCAATGGACACGCTCGGGGTTTCGGTTCCCTCACATGCCTCCAGGGCATTGTCGATAAGATTTCCAAATATACGTATCAAGTCCACATTGGATACAGGTATATCCGCATCCAAATCTATTCTTACAGTCACATCTATACCGGCAGAGCGGGCCTCCTCAAGTTTGTTGTGCAGGAATGCATCTACTACCGGGTTTTTACACAGGCCCAGGTTGGTGTCAAAAGGAATAGTGACGAGTTCTTCCAGATACTCCTGAGCGTCGCTGCTTCGTCCCGAGGCCAGCAGGCTCTGCATTGCACTGACATGATTTGCAATATCGTGGCGCATGCGCCTTATGCTTTCATATTGGGCGGCCAGGGCCTGATAGTGCTTTTCCTGAGCGTCGATCTGCGCGGCAAGTATGTTGTTTTCCGCCGCCAGTTGAGCTCTCTGCGAAAGGCATACCATGGCTGAAAAAAGACTTACGTCTGCAAAAATACAGGCAAACATTACCAGCAAAAAGAAGAAGGATCTGCCTCCACCGGAAAGCCGTATTGAGTCCAGCCAACCGTACATAAGCACATATTGGCTGATCGGAAATGTGGCGAACATGCTCCAGTCCTCTGCACTGAGACTGAATTTATGTCTGTTGAGAAAAAGATAGAGGAGGAAAAACATAAGCGAACCGGTGCTGAGGTAAATACCCCACAGCTCCACCAGTTCCGCTGCATTCAAAGCTTCAATATTTCCCTGCAATACGCAGTCCGGGAAATAAAGTCCGGCTCCCACAAGTTCGTTTGTCACTACTACCATATATACGGCGGCAGTAGAGAATATTATCTTTGTCCATGGATCTTTATAGCACAGGAGGCTGATTGCCGGAAGAGCAACGACAAAAAATATAATGCGGAATTCAGACATAAAGGGCAGAAACAGGGTTATTAGCCTGTACAAAACAAACCAAAGAGCCTGAAGCAAAAATGTTGCAGTCCTGCTGTATCGTTTTGCAAGAGTCAAATCCAGTACGGCAAACCACATTGCGGTATAAACTGCGTTGAAAAGATATTGCAGAATCAGATTGCCAGGCTCGACCAATTTAAACGGCTCCCCTTATGTATGCTTGATTTTGCCTCAGACGGCTTTCAACACATAATTTATCAAGCTACACTGATAGTTTAATGAATACTCATTCTTTTGTAAAGATAGAACTGCCTTTTTTTCACTTAAAAAATCGAATTTAACGGTAATTACCGGAAATTAATGTACCAATCAATCCATTATGGAAAAATACAAGGAGCAAACAGAAGAAAAAAATGTTGCTCTGTTTTTTAGGTACATCATTTCTCTATTCGGCAACAATATTAATATTAATATATCATATTTTTTTCAGCGAAAAGCGCGCAAGGAATAATTGGTACTTTTTTGGGAATAATCCGTCAATTGCTGTCATTTTTTCCATATTTAGCCTGCTGATATTTGCGCATAAGCTTAAATTGCAGCAGTATACCGCACCATATTTCTCTGTCGCAGGCTCACCTTATTTCCATTTTATAATGTATTTTTATTCGCATCCTCCATACAGCAAAATTTATCAAAGTCAAACAGCTTACAAAAATCCCCCGGCCAGAGAGGCGGAGCTCCGGCCGGGGGACGGTGCTGCGGCAAATGCGCAGACTGTATATTCCTCTGTTTCTCAATCAGTCAGATAAATCACCGTGTATCTATCACTTGGCAAATTCCCTGGCGATTTCTGCGGTGATTTCAAGGTAGCGGTCTATATCCTCCACAGTGTGGCAATGAAGCGGGGAGACGCGGATAGCTCCCTCTATGCCTATCGCCTCAACTATTCGCTTGGAGTACACGCTGGTGTTGACGCGCTCGAACACGGTCACGCCCCGCTTCTGATACTCTGCCACACACTCCGTCATTCCTATGCCGTCTATGCTCATAGCGACTATCAGGTCACGGCAGCTCAAATCATCAGTGTCCACATATATCTGCACCCCCGGGATATGGCGCAGGCCAGGCACTTCTTTACTGCCCTCCAGCATGCGCCAGAGCAGGGCCCTCTCCTGGAGATGTATATGCTCCATACCCACACCATAGAGTTCGCGGCGCTCACTCTTATCCGTAAAGTGGCTGCCTATCCAGCAGACGTAATCCACTACCGCCGACATGGCTGCAAAATTCCCGGGAGTGGGAGAACCCAACTCCCACACGTCTTCGGGGCGCTGAAGGATCTTGCGGTGGGGCAGCTTTGCCACTCTGTCAGATACATAGGCATAGCCCATACCTCTGGTTCCGAAGAACTTATACGGGGCGAAGTTGAGCCCGTCCAGCTTGAGAGCCGACACATCCATGAGGGCATGGGGGGCATGCTGAACTGCATCGGAGATTATGTATATATTGGGATTTATCTCCCGGGCAGCTTTTACTATCGCTTCCATATCCATTATTGTACCGGTGATATTGGAGGCATACATGATGCTGAGCAGGCAGGTGCCGGGTGTGACCACACGGCGTATCTCGTCCACATCGATCCCGCCGGTTTTGGGGTTGGCCTGGGCAACTCTGAACTCCTTGCCCGTCTTGTTGCAGTAATACTTCACTGCATCAAAAGCCGAGGGGTGTTCCAGTACGGAGGTAACTGCGCTGTCCCCTTCCACATTTTCCAGTATAGCTCCCACCATCTGGAACATGGCCTGGGAAGCCGTCATCTCCGTTATCAGCGCACCGTCATCCGCTCCCATTATAACCTTCATTATATCGTCTATGCCCTTGAGCTGGATCTTTTTCAGCTCCCTGGAGCGGGCATGGCTCCTCTCCGGGCAATCGGCAAAAGCCTGATATTTGGCCTGCTCCTGGACGGAAGCCTTCAGGCGCAGGGAACCACCCGAATTTTCAAAGAACAGGCGGCGGCCAAACTCCGGGTCTTCGTCTACATAGTAAAACTTGTCTTTGATCTCTTTGGACAGTTCCGGACTAAATAAAAGCCCATGACTGTAATTCTGCATTTCAGTTTCCTCCTATTATTCCTCCAGCGTCTTGGTATCCGCAGCTGCCTCAGGGTTCTCAAACTTTCTGCCCACTCCGGTGATAATGCTCAGCCCGAAGAGGATCATGAGCATATAACTCTGGAAGAGATAGGGCAGATAATCCAGGAAAGAAAAGGAGCTTGCCACCACGCCGCTGGCAATCGCCAGGCTGACAGCATTGAGTCCGATCGGGTTATAGGGCACTATACCGCCCATGGACGTACCGAAGCCGTCCAGTAGGTTGGAACCGCGGGTACGCTCGATGCCGTATTTCTGCATTATCTTACGCACTACAGGACCCACGAAAAGTATACTTACGGAGGCGGCGCCGATGGCCACTCCGCCAATTACGGTGATTAGCACAGTAAGTCCCTCAGCCTGGCGGGGGGTCTTTGCAATCTTCATGCACTTATCCAGCAGCAAGTCGAATACTCCGCTCCTGGTGAGCATCTCCAGCAGAGCAAACATAAAGAAGGAGAAGCAGATAACGCTGAGCATTCCGGACAATCCTGCACCCACAGGGCCGGAGGCCGAGAACATCACTTCGGGACTGATAAAGCCCATTACCAGGCACAGCACAAAACCAATGATGTCACATACTACCAGGGTGCCTATGAGTTTCCAGCCCTTCAGCATGAGGATGACCATGACCACCGGGATGATAAGCATCAGCAGAGTGGGAGCACTGGAGGCATCAGCCAGCTCCGGCATGTCCACACCCTGGGTAGTTGCAAATCCCACTATTACAAACAGTACGGCAGAAACGGCAGCCGCAATAAGAGAGTAGGGCAGACGGGTGCGCACCACATCCTTTACCTCTGCATCCTGAGTGACGGCAGATGCTATTGTGGTATCGGATATGGGGGCCAGATTATCACCGAAAATGGCTCCGCTGACTATTGCGCCGGTGACAACTGCGGGGCTTGCGCCAACGGTGGCGGATACCGGCAGAAGTATGGGCAGCACAGCTACAATGGCTCCATTGGATGTACCGCAGGAAACGGAGATAAGACAGCAGGTGACAAAGCCTATAAGGGGCAGGAAAGCCGCATTGAGCTTTATTTCGGTAATGGCCCAGATAAGCCCTTCAATAAGGCCGCTCTGACGCAGCTCCTGAGAAAGCACGCCCGCAAGCAGAAAGGCAAAAATTATTACACACAGGGTGTCGTTCTTTATGCCGTCCACAACAGCCTCTTCAAAGGCTTTCTTGTCTTTTGCCAGAAGAAAGGCCACGCAGAACCCGGCAAAGCCGGCCATACAGAACAGCTGCAAAGACACCATCTGCTCCACGGCAATTATCAGCATGCAGCCCATAAAGGTTATTATGGGCAGGCAGGCGCCCAAAGTTCCGCCGTAAAATTCCATCTTCTTTACTTTTTCCATTGTTTTCCCTCCCATGTTTTTTATTGCCACATCCGCTTGTACTGTAGCAATTTACTTGGCTGCATTGTAATAGTGAGGGAAATGTTTAGTCAATACGGCTTTGCCAATTTCTACGAAAAGCTGCGAAAGCGCCTTTGATAAATATTGCAATTCTTGCAAAAAAGCAATATAATGTTGTTGCAGCAACAACATTAATTGTTGCTGCAATGTCAGTGCATTTTTACCGCTCACACGGAGGCTGCAATGAAAAACCAACTTGAGGAAAAAATAAGAACCGCCCATCTAACCAAAACGGAGAAGCTAATTGCCGATTATCTGCTGGAGCACAGTGAGTCACTGTACTTTACTACAGCCAAGGATCTTGCTCAGCAACTGCAAGTCAGCGATACCTCTGTAATCCGCCTGTGCCGCAGCCTGGGCTACAGCGGATACCGACAGCTTCAGGAGAGCGTACGGGGCGATCTGTCCCAGGCCCTGCAGAATGAGCGTTATATAATTCCTCATGAACAGGTGATGGACAAGTTCAGCCGCTATAAAAGCCTCAGCTCTTTTCAGTACCTTGAGATGGTCATTTCAAGCCTTCAATCCACCTATGATAAAAATGATCCGGAGAAATTTTCCAAGGCAGCCGAGCTTATACTGTCCAGCGAGCACGTATTGGTCGCCGGATTCAGGGGCGCCTCCTCCGTAGTAATGCACCTGTCCCTGCTTTTGTCCCAATTTACAAGCCACATCAGAAGCTGCTGCAAAGCAGACTCGGAATGTGTGGAGCAGATGCTGGACTACGGCCGTAATGACTGTGTCGTGCTGATAGGTGTGGAGAGATATTCAAAGATGACACGCGTTATGGCTGAAATGGCTCACGAGACGGGCTGCCGCCTAATTGTTATTACCGACAAGATCACCGCCTATATAGCTAACGGGGCCGACCTTGTGCTCCTGGCCGATTTTTCCAGCCCATATGCTCTCAATTCCTTTGTGGGAGCAATGTATGTGGCTGAGACGATTGCCTTCGAGGCCAGCAGGATGTTGGGTATCCAGCCCCGCGCAAGGCTGCAAAGACTGAACAAATACCTGGCCGAGCTGGAGCTGTATTGAGTGATATGTCCCGGAAGCTGCGACGCCGGTAATAACAGCCCTCCCTTTGACGGGCTCTAGATTTGTATCCGTCAAAGGGAGGGCTGTATCTTATATACTCATTCAGCACCGGGTTTTTCCCCGTTTTTTAGCCTAATGTCTGTTCTAAGCTCAGCTTACCGGGCCTGTTCAGTGCGCAGTTTTTTTGAGACTTCAGCAGCACCTGGTATATAAATGTAGCGATTCCTCCTATGAGCATCCCGTCC
Organism: uncultured Oscillospiraceae bacterium; assembly: GCA_944385175.1. GTDB lineage: Bacteria > Bacillota > Clostridia > Oscillospirales > Oscillospiraceae > Limivicinus. The sequence goes on from CALWWB010000018.1 coordinate 18,905, forward strand.
ACCGGGCCGAAAAGGAGGGCACCTATATGCACCGGCAAGCTCTCAAAAGTGATTTTAAAATTTCCGCCAAGATTCACGGCCAGGCCGGCCAGCACAGTGCTTATGGCTATCAGCACAGCATTGAGAGCCAGCTGCCTGACGGTAAAACTTCTCTTCACCTTTGTCCTCCTTTCACGGTGGCAAACCTGTGGAGAGATCGAAAGCCCAGTCCCCCTACACTGTTGCCCAGAGTGATGACCAGCAGCCGCAGCAGAGCGTCCGTGCTCCATCCGGAAAGCCAGAAATAGTACATATCTGCCACGCAGTGCTCCGTCCCCGCAAGGATAAACACCATAACCCCAAAGAAAAGGGACAGGAACTTCCCCAGCCCATGGGGATTGGTTTTATATCCCTCCACGGCAATGTAAATAAGGATGTTGCAGAGCACCCCCAGCAGGAACAGGCTCAGCAGGGAGTCACTCAACTTTACAGTGCAGAGCTCTGCCGCCCGCTCTCTTATACCGCCTATGCGGCTGAAGGCTGCAAGGGCCGCCATAGCACCGGTCCCCGCCAGATTGCCCAGCCATATCAGGGGCAGACTTCCGGCATATGTTATATCCATTTCCACGGCATAACACACCTTGCCTGTAAAAAGTGAAAATCCAAAAACGCAGACGCTGAATAAGCCCACGGTAAAAAGTGCCGCTCCGACAACTCGGTTCTCTACCGAAAGGAAGACCGTTCCTCCCAGACCTAGGCACATGCCCGCAAGGAATGCAGAGGCAAATACTCGCCCCGTCTTCATACTGCTGCCCTCTCAGACGCCTCTATAAGGTGCTTGCAGAGAACTGCCGTGGTCACACTGCCCACTCCCGCTGGCACCGGCGTAATGGCCTTTACCATGGGCTCAACGGCATCAAAGTCCACATCTCCCGTAAGCCCACCCTCCGGCAGACTGTTTATTCCCACATCCACTATGATCTGGCCGGGGTTGGTAAACTCCGGAGTCACCGTTCCGGCATGTCCCACAGCCGCCACCAGTATATCGGCCTGGCGGCAGATTCCGGCAATGTCCCTGGTTTTGCTGTGGCACATAGTAACCGTGGCATTTTTCGCCTGTAGCAGCATTGCCACCGGCTTTCCTATAACCAGGCTGCGGCCTATAACCGTCGCATGCCTGCCTTCCAGCTCCACCCCGTAGTACTCCAGTATCTCCATTACTGCCTGGGCAGTGCAGGGTGGAAAGCCCGGTCCTTTGCCGGTGAATACCCCGGCCAGAGACCGGTCCGTCATGCAGTCCACATCCTTGCTGGCGTTGAGAGCCTGGCATACTATGCGCTCATCAATATGTTTAGGTAAGGGCCGAAACATAAGGCAGCCGTGAATACCCTTGTCTTGGTTTATCTCCTCCAGTACCTCAAGGAGCCGATCCTGGTCCACATCCGGTTCCAACCGGAAGCGCCTCACGGCTATGCCTATTTTGTCGCAGCGCCTTATGGCTGCATTCTCATAGGCCAGGTCGTCACAGCGTTCCCCTACCCGTACAATGGCCAGGGTGGGGACTACTCCCCTGCTCCTGAGCTGCCCGGCTCTGGCTATGAGTCTTTCTGTTATTGCCCCGGCCACCGGGGCGCCTTTCAGCAATTCGGCCATCTACGCAGTCTCCTTCTGTATATACCCGGTATTCCGGCAATTCAATCCCAGCACCTCCGTCAGAACAGCCCCGAAATAACGCCGTTTTCGTATACGCATATCTTTTCGGCAGAGGGCACCTTTGGCAGGCCGGGCATAGCCATTATATCACCGGTGAACGTCACAATAAAGCCCGCTCCGGCACAAACCTTGAAATTTCGCACTGTGAACGTGAAATTTTTTGGTGCACCCAGCAAGGTCAGGTCGACTGATAAGGAATACTGGGTCTTTGCCATGCATATGGGCAGCTCTCCGTAGCCCAGGGCTTCTATCTGCTTTACAGCATTGCCCACCAGCTATACACTGACGGAAGGGTGTACCTGGGTGCATATTGCATTGAGCTTGTATATAACGGAGAAACAAGCTGAAAGCTACGGCAGCGGCTACAGGGCGCTTGACCCGGAGTTGGCATGAAAATTATGGAGTTCCCTTCATACAGCATGCTTACCGTTGTTTTCCTCCTTACTTTTTTCATCTTTCCTTATCTGTTTTTTGCAAGCGGAGCCTTTTGTTCTTATGTATTACCTCGGTTCCTTTTATTCACCCAGGCCACCCAATTTTCATATCTCACAGTCCTCAACCACATTGTCGAAGCTGAACTCCGGCGTGGGGAAGGTCCCATCCACAGCCTACTGATGGAAGGCATTCATGTCCTCTACCATGGCCTTGCGCACATGTGCAAAGTGCTTTACGAACTTTGGCTTGAACACGCCGTACATACCCAGTAGCTTCTGAGCCATCTGCACTTGGCAGTTCACATACGATTCGGCACCTATGCCCAAGATGGGCACATTTACAGCCCGGGTGATAGCCTTTGCAACTACACTAGGCACACACTCCACAACGGTGGAAAATACTCCCGCCGCCTCCAGTGCCTTGGCATCCTCAACGAGCTTTGCAGCCCCTTCAGAGGTACAACTCTGAACCTTGAAGCCTCCGAAGTTTGTTGCGCTCCGGGGTGTCATAACGATGTGGCCCATGACGGGTATTCCCACATCAGTCATGCCCTTGATAGTTGGGCCTTGTCGCTACCGTCCTCAAGTTTTACGCAATCGCAATTAGTCTACATGAGTACGCGGCAGGCGCTGCGTATAGTCTGCTCCGGACTCTCCTGGTAGCTGCCGAAGGGCATGTCCCCGGCGATGAAGGTATTTGGTGCCCCTTTACCATTGGGCAGATGTGGTAGATCATGTCATCCAGAGTCACGCCCACAGTTGTATCGTGGCCCAGCATTATCATCCCCAGAGTGTCGCCTACAAGGATGACCTCTGCCTCGCTCTCATCAACAGCAGAAGCAGTGGTGTAGTCATAGGCAGTGCAGCAGGCAAACTTGCGCCCTTCTTTGAATTTCTTGAAGTCCAGCACTGTCATTTTTTCTTTACCCTCTTTGATTCTCCTTTACTTTCTGTTGCCTATCGTATACCAAGGTTCCCGCTTGAAATTTACCACAATTTCATTCTCTGCATAATACTTTTCAAATGGCTATTATTCTGAAAATTATATTCTCTTATTTTGCCACAATTACAACCCGGCATTAGACATTTTGTTAGTATAATGTTTTTTCTTTACCAGATTGACACCTTTTTCTCTGGATTTTATAATAACTAAAAATATCTAGGAGGCATGTCCTTGTACGCCGGGAGAAAATATTGTTTATTACTGTTGCCTCTACGTTGAATATATCCCAGGCTGCCCGTATACTCATGTTGCCCCAACTCTCCCCCATATCTGAACAGTCTGGGAAACTATCAGGAGCTCATACTTTCTGACCGCAGCTTTACGCTGCTGAGCCTCACAGAGGCAGACCAGCTGTATTATGAGTATCTTGATAAGATGTGCAAGGGAAAAATACTCTGTAAAAGCCGACACACCGGCTCCAGCGCCCGCTTACGGTTTGCCTTCCTCTATAAAATTGTTGCTGCAACAGACACCAATCTCCCGCAATAAAACACAGCCATATTCTGGGCATAAATCCAGATTGGGCAGTAGTGGGCAAGATCTGCTATCTCTAGATTCAATTCGAGCTGCAGGGGGCACACAAAATGAATATAAGCGTCAACTATATTTTGCAGATTATTTTTGATATGCTATATGTGTCAATGTGGTTTGGGGTGTTGAACTTTACTCTGACTAAGCGCTACAGCCGCCGGTTGACATTCTTTCTGCAATGCTTATGGTTCCTGCCGTATTTTTTTGGCTGCCGAGCCCTGCCTTTCATGTCGGAGATACGTGTTCTGTTTTCAATTACGATTTATATTGCAGCCGCATTGTTTTTTTACAAAGACCACTGGACCAAAGTTTTCTTTTCCGCAGCAATGGTTTACCTGACCATTATTACCAACGAGATAATAGGTGCCGGTCTTTACTACCCGGAAGAAGCTTTAATGGGAAACTCTCTCAGTATGAGGCCCTCGGAATTCCTCCGGTTCATGAGTATATCTCTGGCTACTGCGGGCGTCCTGTATTTTCTGTTATATCTGTTTCTCAACAGGCAAAAGTATCGGCTCAGTGCTACAGACTGGGGGATGTTCGCCCTCTTTCCTGCAAGCCAGTACGCGCTTATGTACGGTTGGTTCAATTCTATACGGCAAACAGACACTGACAGCAGGACGATTTTCCTCGGTGTCGTCGTGTGCGCCTGCATTGCCTCGGACATTGGCCTTTTTGCAGCAGTCATGCGCATAGCCCAGCGGGCTCAGCTGGCCGCAGAGAACAGCATGCTTGCAGCCCAGGTGGATTCTCAGGGGAAGCACTATCAGGATCTCACCGCCCAATATGAAAGCATTCGGCGTATGCGCCATGATATCGCAAACCATCTCAACGCTATGGAAAGCCTGATGGCTTCCGGTCGTGATATTGAGGCACAGGAGTATCTTCAGGAACTTAATTCAACACCCATCGACTCCACTCTGGGCATGTGCGAACACCCGGTGGTGGACGCCTTTCTGCATAACAAGATCAATGCGGCTAAAAGCTCCGGTGTGGAAATTGATGCAATAATAGATCTGCCTGCAAATGTCCCCATCTCCAATCTGGATCTTATCCGCATCTTTGGCAACATGCTGGATAATGCGCTGGATGCCTGCTCCCAATGCTTATCGCCAAAAGTTTCCCTTAGCTGCAGCAAGGCTCAGGGATGTCTTATCGTCAGTACAACGAGCCCGATCAGCCCTTCAGGCAATATAAAAAGCCGCCGTATTGCCGGGCTTGAACAAGACTTAGGCCAGCGCGTACTCTCGGACATTGCCACAAAATACAATGGCAGTCTCATTTTTGGGGAAAACAACGGCATCCGTAAAACCGAGCTAATTCTCAATATCGGTTAAAAAGCGCATGCTGAGTCAGGATATTAATTAACTAGCAGTACTGGGTATACTAGCAATGGGAAAGTTATAAGCATTTGCGCCTTGTGCGTTTGCTCCAGTATTGGAGGGCTGCTGAGGCTCTGCCCCCGCTACAGGTCCGGCCGTTTCGGGCGTAAAGGTGTTGGCTGTTCCATCAGCATTCACCCCCGGAGTAGCAGCGGGCTTTACAAAAAGCGTTCTCCTCTCAATAGTTCCCCTTCCCGTATTGTCGAACTGTATGTATACGACAGTTCCATCGGGAAGTTTTTTTAACAAGGGGGTGCAGACAGGAAGTTGGACTCCTCTTTCTCGGAGTCCAACTTCCTGTCCGCCCCCATATATTTTGCTCTATTCGTACCAAAGCAGAGTTTACACAGAATTTTGGATTGACCCGTTGTTATTTTCTTAGGCGTCATCTGGGTTGGCGCTAAACTACGCGCTTTTCTTTTACCGCCTTGCCTCTCATCGCTCGCTCCCTTACCCTGCAAAAACACAGCCAGCCCCCCTCCTGGATATATCTCTGTGAGGCGGGTGGCTGGTTTCTATAGCATGTAATCCTCTTATAATTTTTGTGTGCTGCCGCAAGCTAGAAAGTAGTAGTTATGAGAGAATATAAGATAAATATACTATGCTTTCGGGTACTCATTACACAGTAGTCTATATGGCGGCTCATCCTCCTCTATCTCCGGGAAACGGCCCACCGGGGGATTAAAGTGGTTGTCCATATTGTCGTCATTGCATTGGCTTACTTCTCCCAGCAGTACCGGTCCCGTACCTGGTTCCACGGAAAAGTCGTGATATAGATATTGCTGGACGTGGATGCTCTCCCCAGGTCTCAGGCTCACAAGAGATCCTGCAGGCACTGTGAGGCTGTGCCCGTCCAGATGTACCGTAACCGGCGATTCATAGTCTATCTCCTCATTTGGCAGAGAATTATATACTCGGATCAGTACATTCCCGCCGCCTCGGTTAATTATATCCTCCGTCTTGTGCCAGTGAAAATGGTTTGGAGCATACTGTCCTTCCTTCAAATACAGCAACTTTTCCGCATATACCTTAGGATATTTATCCGCCATAGCCCGGTTGCCGTTGCGTAGGGTGATAAGTGAAAAGCCTACCATATCAAAATTTCCTAGGCCGTAGTCGGTTATATCCCAGCCCAGCATGCAGTCTCTCACCTCGTCATATTCATGTCCCAGATGCTCCCACTGCTCTGGGACGAAATGACAGAATGGCGGCAGGTAGCAATGCTCCTTTATGCACATTGCTTCCATCTCTCAGTGCCCGGTTTATATCTGATCTCTTCATTTTTCTCTCCTCTCGATAGTATAAATGGTCCTATGATAAGTTGCATGTTTATCATGATAGCGTATAATCGAGTTCGCAAAAGCAAACAAGAAATAGAGAAGCCATTAGGGCTCCTGTAAAATGAAAGTTGCCTAGACAATCACAATATAAAGGAGAAACCCCTAATGGCTCAAAAGAATCATACCACAAATCTGACCGAATTGCTACTGCAATGTGTAACGCAGCCGTATCCCATGCTGAGTATGCTGGAATGGCTGTGCAGTCAGCTCATGGAAGCTGAAGTAAGCCAGCAGCTGGGAGCGGAGAAAAGCGAGCGCTCCGAAAGACGTAGTGGATATCGCTGTGGCTACCGACCTCGCAGACTGGATACGCGGATGGGCACCATGTATCTCATGGTGCCGAAGGTGCGGCACGGCGGCTACATCCCGTTCTTTGTTACGGAGCGCAAACGCAGTGAGGCGGCACTGATCCAAGTAGTGCAGGAGGCTTTTGTGCAAGGCGTATCCACGCGTAAGATGGAAAAGCTGGCCAAGAGCCTGGGAATTGAAAGCTTGTCCCGCAGCCAGGTCAGTGAGATGACATATCCTGCTCCGTCAGCTACTATAAGCAAATCTCCCTGATCAATTGCCGGGGTGGTGGTATCGCCAACCATGTATGTCTCAAAGCCCAGGTGCATTAACCGCATGCAGAAAGCTCTGAGCATATACTGGCATCTTCCCGCTCCAAGCAAAAAAATTGCTTTGGAACGCTTTTCGATGATCAATTCAAAGAAAGCCCTGGCCTGGTCTTCATCTATCTGTTCAACTGTATTTTTCAACTCATCACATATAGCGGCAGAAAACTCCGTCAATCTTTCCATGCATACTCTCCTTTATATTCTTACCGTCCTGCTGTGCCCCCGGAGCCTATATTAAAACACCGGCAGCGCTATGTGTCAACGCTGCCGGTATGATCAGCCCATAAGTGTATTGGGGATAAACGTTATTAGCCCTGGAATATATGTGATTGCAATGAGAACCAAAATCATAAGAGCACACATCGGCAGAGCCTCTTTAAATACTGACTGGACCTTTTCCTTTGCTATTCCTGAGGCTATAAATACCATCATCCCGAAAGGCGGTGTTACCGAGCCTATCATCATATTTACTGTAAGCACCACACCTAAATGGATCAGATCTACACCTAAGGTTCTGGCTACGGGAATGATCAACGGTAGAAAGACAAATTCCAGCACATTGGTATCAAACATCATTCCAAGCAAGAGGAACATTATGTTGATTACCAGTAAGAAAACATATTTGTTGTTTGTTAGTCCGAGGAACCAGCCTGAAATAACCTCACCTATACCGGAGGACGTTGCAACATAGGACAGTATATATGCTCCGATGACCACTGCAAAGACTTTGCCGGTCTGTATAACCGTCTCTTTGATTACCTTCAGGAATCCCTTCAGATTGAGCACTCGATAGGCGAAAATCGAAATAAGTATGGTATAGAGAGCAGCCAGGGCACCTGCCTCGGTAGCAGTTACTATTCCAGTGTATATACCGCCCAGGAGGATTACCGGTGTAAACAGTGCCGGCAAAGCAACAAAAGTATAATGCCAGAAATCTTTTCTGCTAAACTTCACGCCTGCCGGATAGTTGCGCTTGTGAGACAGCCAGGCAACATATACACCCAGCAAGCCGCATATAAGGAATGCAGGTATCATTCCTCCCAGGAAAAGCTTTCCAACAGAAACCTGAGCAAGCATAGCAAATATGACCATTGGTATGCTTGGCGGGAATATCGGTCCCACTGTTGCCGTAGCTGCTGCCGTAGCTGCCGTTATGGCAGCGCTGAAGGGCTTGTCATACCCATCTTTCTCCATTTCACTTATCTCTATAACACCAAGACCCGCAGCATCAGCCGCCGCAGAGCCGGTCATGCCTGAGAAAATAAGAGAGATTATAATATTCAGATGTGCAAGAGCGCCCTTCCTTTTACCCAAAAGCGCTTTGACAAAGGTGAACATGTACTCCGTGACTTTGCCGGAGCTCATGATATTTGCAGTAAAAATAAAGAGGGGTATCGCTATCATAACGCTGCTGGCATAAAGCTGGCTCATTATTACATCTGAAACCATTCCCAGATCCAAACCCTTGGCCATTAAATAGACGCAGCATGACAGTATCATGCCCAGTCCTATGGGAATGCGCATAAGGAAGCACAGCATAAGGATTATAAGGGGGACAAATACCACAAAATCCATCAGATATCCTCCTTTTTCTTTTCCAGCAGCTTACTCATATGCTGCTTACGCCGAAATCTCCCTGTCACAGATTGCTCTGTGTCTGCTTATCACAAACATTGTCAGCCCCTTCCTGTGCAAGCTTTCGGTAAAACTCTGGGGTTGTCCCAAGATTCCTAAAAATACATCCACTGCACAATAAAAATCCTCAGTAAGGAGTGTACGCTGTATGTCCGATACTATAAAAATCATCGATGTCCACAGCCATTTTATTTTGCCCTGCTATTTGGACGGGCTTAAAAAAATGCATATCAACCCCGCCCAAGAGGACGGATTCCCTACGCCTCCCTGGAGCGTTGAAGGGCATCTGGCTTTTATGGAAGAAGCCGGGATTGATCATTCTATTCTCTCTCTGTCCACTCCACATATTCACCACGGAGACGATGCCCTAGCCATTGCGCTGTGCCGCCAAATTAATGAAGAAACATCTGCTATTTGCCATGCCCATCCCGACAAATTCTCCTTTGCCGCATGTCTGCCTAACCCCAGTGTGGATGGAAGCTTGGCAGAAATCGCATATGCTTACGATCACCTTGGCGCAGTTGGCGTAAAGGTAGCCAGCAACAACAACGGCGTTTACCTGGGAGATCCATCCCTGGACCCAATTTTTGAAGAACTGAACCGCCGCAAAGCAGTTATAACTATTCACCCCTCCCGTGCCCAGGCTACCCCAAACAACGTTTTCACCAGTGGTCCCGCTCCCCTGTTTGAGTATATCGCTGATACTACCCGTGCAGTGCTCAATATGATTACCAACGGTACGTTGGAGAAATATCCAGACATCAAGGTCATCGTTCCTCACAGTGGTTCTTTTCTTCCCTTTGTCATCCACCGTCTTATCGGCATCTCTGAAGTGTTGATACCTAAGGGCTTAATGGAACCTGTGGATGTGCTTGGCTGCTTCAACCGACTTTATTTCGATATTGCCGGCGACGCTCTCCCCATAGCTCTGGATGCCCTGCTGGAGGTTGCTGACCCCTCTCACATTATGTATGGTGCAGATTACCCATATACGCCTTCAGTACCCATTATCCGCAAGCAGAAACAACTGCTGGAATATCCTCCGCTGCAGCCCATCAAGGAAGAAGTTTTTTACAAAAACGCCGCAAAATTGTATGGAATTTCCCTGTGATTTTTTCCCGTAAAAGGAAAACAAAAAGATGAACCCGTGACAGCTTGTCACGGGTTCATCTCAGCTTGTCAAAAAACTTTCCAAGCGCCCGTGAATACGGTATAATAGAGGCCGGGGTGAAGAGATGGAAAGCTGG
>CALWWB010000019.1 GCA_944385175.1 uncultured Oscillospiraceae bacterium
AATGGGTAAAATATGGACTGAGAATATGATTTCTCAGCCCATATTTTATCTTTGTCAACAGGTCCAATCCTTGACACTACCTTGTGGGCTACCTGTGCTGTAAGTACATTGCGCCAAGCCTTCCTACAAATAGCAAAAATAAATGGGGCCACCGTTTTTCAGTGTCCCCATTAAAGCAGCTCTTCTTTGTCCAGTTTTATCTCCGGCCTCTGAAATTCAAAAAGGTGAAGCGTCCTCCCCCAGTGCTGTTCTCAGCTTCTCCAGTGCTTTTTTCTCAATGCGGGATACATAGGAGCGGCTGATGCCGCAGAGCCGGGCTGTCTCCCGTTGGGTCCGCGGTTCCCTGCCGTCCAGACCGTAGCGCAGATTAATGATCTGCGCCTCCCGCTCATCCAAGGTATCGGCAATACACCCTCTTATGCAACCGCACAGTTCTCGGCTGCCCAGGGTGTCGGCCATATCCTCCTCCATGGCAACCACATCCATTACAGACAGACCGTTGCCCTCGCTGTCTACGTCAAGTGCGTCTGAAAGGCTAAGATCTCCCGCTGACTTTTTGTTTGATCTGAAATGCATCAGTATCTCATTTTCTATGCAGCGTGATGCGTAGGTAGCAAGGCGCACTCCCTTATCCGGCTTATAGGTGTTGATACCCTTGATAAGGCCTATGGTACCAATGGAGATAAGGTCGTCGATGTCATCAGTCTGGGTAAAGTATTTTTTTATGATATGGGCCACCAGTCTCAGATTGTGCTCTACCAGTATGTTTCGGCTCTCAACATCTCCATGCATCCAGCGCTGCAAATAAAAGCTTTCCTCCTCCCGGCTCAGAGGTTTGGGAAAGGAGTCCCCCGGAGCTATACGCAGCATCAGCAGTAAACTGTTCATCAGCAGTATAAAAGCGGTTTCCAGCATTTTCTCACCTCGTCATATCTTATTCACCCATAGGGTGTCCAAATTCGACGAGGTTTGTTCTCTGGCAAGCCTACGCACATAATTATCGATGCACAGGCCGGGTGCAGATATACGGAAAAAATATAATTATCGTCATCTGTGAGTTTGCGGGATAAGATGCCGCCACAATATACGTATGGAGCAAGACCGTCTCTTATCTCTTGCTTCTATTCTAAGTTTTCAAAAGCCGTGCAAGCACAAACACTATTTAAAGTGATGCCATGACAATCTCATTATATTTTACTGCCGCATCCTCCGGCTTTGTTTCGGCAGCCAGACGGTGATATTTTTTTGCCTGCTGTATATCACCCAGCCAATAATAGCAAACGCAAAGCTGCATGTATGGGATATAATCATAGCAATCCCGGTTTACAAAGGCGCCGTTTTGTATTGAGGCCTTTCTTGAAGCCGCCGTTTCATACCAGAAAGCAGCCGTTCTATATTCCTTTCTTTCCATAAAGTGCCTGCCTATATCGCAGCAAATCTCCGCTCGGGGTTCATCTTCCGAGAGGCTGGCAAGTAATGCCTTTAATGCCGCATCCGGTCTATCCGTCACGTCATAGCAGGCTGCAATCATGCGGCATGCGTCCAGGCGGTTTTCCAGCCAGGAGTCCGGCAAAGTAAGAAAATATGTAAATTCATCTATGGCCTCTTTATAGCGACCGTGGTAAAACAATTCTCTTGCATAGTAGAAGCTTTCCCTTGGGCCCATCTTTGTCCCGGAAGCAAGCTGCTTTTCATAGATACGTAGATTTCGGTCCGGGTCTCCCTGCTTCAACTTTCGGTGTTCAATAACCACATCGCTGTGCAGGATAGTTCCCATAGGCGTTATAGCCTCGTGTACTGCACCCTTCCAGCAAAATCCCGCGTTGTTCTTTATAAGCCGCTCTCTCTCATATACAAAGCTGGGCCTGCCCCGCTCATCAAAGGATACATGGTATGGCATCATAACCACCGAGACCTGGGGCTCAAGACGCTCTTTCAAATCCATCAGTGCGCGCAGGCTGGATTCAGGCAAAATATCGTCTGCATCCAGCCACATCAGGTAATCCATCCCGCCCTTGGAAAATGCGTAGTTCCTTGCGGCGGAAAAGTCATCGCACCACTTAAAATCATATATTTTATCCGTATATCTCCCGGCAATCTCCTTCGTGAGATCCTGCGAGCCGGTGTCAACAATTATGATCTCATCTACGGCCTCCCGGACACTGTCCAGGCAGCGCGCAAGTACATCTTCCTCATCCCGCACTATCATGCACAGACTTATAGTTATCATGAAAAACCTCCCTCGTTCAGGCTTGCAGCAGTCTGCATTCATCTCTGGTCGCTTACAGTGGCGTTGCTGTTGCTTGCCTCCAGCGCAGACAGTGGATCATAGGGTGCACCTGAGGCAGTGCCCGAAAGGAGCGCAATATCCACCGCATTTTCCGGTATTCCCCAGGAATTTCCGGAAAACAGAAAGCTGGCCTGGTCAACCACATAGCCCCGGGTATCGTACACCACATTATAGACTATCGTCCCGGAGGATCCGGGATTTAGATACGCTGCCTGACGCAAAGTATGGATAATGTTGTTTCTTACCAGCAGGTTTGTGGTATTCCCCTGAGTCACGAAGCCCCGGTTCACGACCCAGGTAGAGGAATCCCCTGCCTGCTCCGGCCCATAGATCTGGCAGTTTATTATTTGGTTTCCCTCGCCGGCAGTCTGTATAAATTCCACCGGATATGGGTTATCGCTGGTCATTGTGAGATTGTCCAGAGTGACATCTCCCCCATCGATCAGAAAGGGTACTACAGGCGCCTGAAGTACAATCAGCGCTCCGGCAGAGCCTTGGATTGTCAAGCCCGGAGTGCTTACGGAAAGCTGGGCCGAAACAGGATATGTGCCAGGTAGTATGTGCATCACTCCGTTGGGCAAAGCTGCCGCCAATCCCTCCTCAATTGTCTGAAAAGGCGCAGCCTTGCTTCCGTCTCCCCCAGGGGCTGCATCTGCCTGTACATACAGATCATAAGGGTTCGGTTCTGTACCACCGGTAGCTCCCGTAGGGCCTGTCGCTCCGGTGGCTCCTGTGGGACCAGCTATCCCGTCAGCCCCGGTCGGGCCGGTGGGTCCCCTGGGGCCCACGGCACCCGTAGCTCCCGTCGCCCCTGTGGGGCCTTTTGTACCGGTAGCTCCCGCTGCTCCGGTAGCACCTGTCGCCCCGACTGCCCCGGTTGGTCCCGCAGGGCCGGTGGCTCCGGTGGGACCCGTAGGTCCGGCAGCCCCATTGGCCCCTGCCGGTCCTGGAGCTCCGGCAGCGCCCGTTGCCCCTGTGGGTCCGGCAGGCCCTGTGGCTCCCCTTGGTCCCATGGGGCCGGCCGGGCCTGTGACAGGGCACATCCGGCACGGAAAGCAGCCCTCCACGTCGCAGCCCTTGCAGTTATTACAATACATAGAAGCTGGAACCTCCACACTTAGCTTTTTCATATTATATGAGCATAGAGCTGTTGTGGTTACTTCCAGGCAGCAACATGACTCCCGCTCCTTTATGCATGCAGAAATACAGGAGTCCATTTTATTGCTCCTGTGTTATTCCGCCGCATATTACGGCCTTTTTGTTGGATTATGTGACCTCCCACGCCGCCAAATTGAATTTGTAATTTCTGCCTTTGCTTATACAGGTCAAGCGTCAGACATAGGCTCCGGCCATAAGTAACATAATATTTTCAGCTGCCGGAATATTCTCCCATATCAGCATCTAAATTTTTTTGTCATCCGTCCCTGTCTCTGAAGCACACTTGAAAGGGTAAACCGCTTGAGATATAATGGAATCAAATCCTTTGAGTACCATTAAAGCATATCCATGCCGCCATATTTTACTGGCGCATAGTCGTCGCAACGGTATCCACAAAATCCTTCGGAGGACATGAAAAGGTATGAAAGTTATCTGCTTCGGTGATTCCAATACCTATGGCTATGATCCACGTTCTTTTTTTGGCGCTCGCTATTAAACTTCAAATCGCTGGGTGGATATTCTCAGAAATAAAACCGGCTGGACGGTCTTGAATCAGGGTGAAAACGGACGGGAAATTCCCAGATACCCAGAGTTTTTCCCGAGGACACTGATCTTCTTATCATTATGCTTGGTACCAACAACCTGCTGCAGGGCTGCAGTGCCGAGAATACGGCCGGGAAAATGGAGCGGTTTCTTACATCAATATCGCTTGGCTCGGATAAAATTCTGCTTGTTGCTCCGCCGCCTTTGATTCCCGGGGTATGGGTAAGAGAAAATAGCATTGTTGATGCCTCCCGGGATTTGCCTGAGCAATACAGCCTCATTGCCCACAGACTTGGAATTTCCTATACGAACTCAGGAAGCTGGAACATAGACCTGGCCTATGATGGCGTGCACTTTACCGAACAGGGGCACCGAGACTTTGCAGCCGGACTTTTAGGTCAGTTAGTTTCTACGGGCAGCAGGATTTATATAACTGCAAATTAAGTTTTGCGGTCGTTATCTTTTTTAAGTACCGCAGTTGAACCTAGGGGCAAAGCCGGTTACCGGCTCAGGAAACGAGGTGCATACCCTATGAGACAATATGTCAATCCGGAAGATGGGGCAAGCTCTGTCAGTTCAAAAAAATTTATACACTATATCAGATAATTTATTGCCTTCAATCGGCACTATCCGGCCGGTTCAGCGGCAGCTTTGTTTATATTTTACATTTTTTCTCCGGTCTCCCTCAGTTGGAGACCGGCTATTTATTTATTATCCTCTTCAAATACATCCCAGGAATATGTCACTGTCGCGCTCCCCTCCGGGCACCCAGTGGAATAAGGCAAGTTAATTGAAAATGGAGGACAATATGCAGACAATAAATCTCAGAGAACTCTATCCCAGTATTTATAAAGCAGACATTTACATGGAAGTAAGCGACGAAATATATGCTGTGTTTATTGAAGACAGGCGGGCTGAAGCAGCCCGCAAACGCCGTATGTATCGCTACAAGGCCCAGTACTCCCTGGACTATGGCAACGGTATTGAAAAAGCAATTATCAACTGCCCACCCACGCCTGAAGAGATAATTGAGAAAAGAGAACAGCAGGCGGAGCTATGCGCCGCAGTCATGGCATTGCCGGGAAAACAGGCCCGTCGGATTTATGCCCACTTTTATCTGGACATGACAATTACGGATATAGCCAGAGCCGAGGGCGTGGTTCCAAGCCGCAGCTCGCACTGCATAAAAAGTGGACTTCGCCGCCTGGCCAAGCAGTTTAAAGAGACATAAACCTACATATCATCCTGAGTTATGTACAATCAACTTTGCAGGAAACGCACTATAGCAGAGGCGGTCAACAATCTAATAAGTAGCATTGCAAAAAAGTTTTGGGGCTTCCGCTTTATAACGGAAGCCCCAGAGTCCGGATTCAATCCCAACTATTGTTTCTCTGCTGATAGTCCTTCAACATCTGCGTCAGCTGAGCACTGTCCATCTTCAGCACAAAGCGGTCGCCAAACCACATCATTCCCAAGCCAAGCTCCAGCAGGAGCAGCAGCAGAACGCCTCCCCAGACCGGAATACCCGCAAACCATTTAAACAGTACTGCTCCCCCTGCAAAGCATATGTTAGCCAGAATCAGCCACAGGAAGCTGCGCCATTTCGTACAGTCCCTTTCCCCGGGAAATATAACTGTCTCGGCAATTGCAAACAGCAGGCTAATCCCCCACATGCTCAGCAATTCGGTAATCTCTATTGTGTTTTCCCCCTGCAAAAGATTGAAAACAATCTTTATAAATATTGCCACGAAAGTATAAAGTGCCATACGCAGCTTCATTTCCATGGACCATCGATAAATTTTCAGAAATGCTTTCATTCAAATTCCCCCCTGTAACTTCTCTCTGAGAGCCGGCACATATCGCCTGGATATCATTATTTTTTCTCCGGTGCGGATTACGGCTTCTATCCTGCCGCCCGGACAGCTGCGCAAGCTCTTCACAGCATTCAGGTTTACCACCGTTGACTTACCGCAGCGAAACAAGCCAAGCTGCCACCAGCGCAGTTCAAGAGACGCCAGACTGCAATCGGCCTTGTACATAGCGGAATCGGTGTAGATAAAAAGTTTATCTTCAAGAGTTTCTGCCCAAACAATTTTATCCGGTGATATTCCCGCTGTAATCCCCTGCCCATCCTGGGCCCAGATTTTTTCGCTGCCAAATTGCAGTAGGGCCAGTACACGCTGTAATTCCGGGCTGCTCTCCGGCCCGTGTATATTGACCCGTACTTCTCCGGGGCCATATTCTGCACGCAGCTCCATTGCCCCATCACCTCCCTTCTGCCAGCAGAATAACAAGTATAAGAAAGCTTTTCAATCGTCCGTCCCCCAAGAGGCAGATATCTGGGGGCAAGATACATAAAAAAGCAGCCCCAGTCCTTATGCAGGAACTGCGGCTGCCCTTCATATTAAACTTTAAGTCCTTTGCAGAAATTTCTCCTCATCCTCTATGTTTTCCAGGCAAAGATAATCGGATCGGCATTTAACGTCGATATAGCTTTCACCGTTTTTCAGATTGGCATAATTCTTCAAGCTTATTGCAGCATGGACGGCTCTTTCACTCCCCCCGGCGAAAAGCTATGAGGAAGCACACCATGCAAACTACGGCAACAAAATCTGCCCCCAGGCAGGGAAAATAGATCTTCTGGGGCAATATTCCAAATGCCGGATGGCTCAGCAGGCACAGCACCGTCAGCAACACGAATGCCGCAGCACTGAGCAGTATACAAAGAGGATACCGGCTGTCTGATGCTTCCAGAGAACTACGCCAATTTTTTCGCCGCTCCAGTTCCCGGATCAATTGTTCTTCGTCCTCGTAACCCTTCACCAAAAAATAATTGTGGAGGAAACTCCGTCGGCCGGGACGCCGCACCCGGCAGCGTATAGTATAATAGCGCGGTGTTTCTTTCAGACTTTCCACCTTGATTATCTCGTCGGCCCCGGACGGAACACGGAGCTTGCAGGCCAGCTCCTCCAGAATCTTTTGTGTCTCTATCACTCCCGAAACATATCCGGGTATCCCGCAGCCGTAATTAGCCATGTTCCTGGCATCAACAGCATACAGCCTGTCATCCTCAGTAAGGAAAAACACCGTAGCATCCTGAACGGAACGCCGCCCCAATTTTACTGCCAGAATCACTGCCAGTGCCGTGGCTCCAAAGCATAAAATCACCGAAATAAGCTTCCTGCTGTCCTCAGCAAAGTTGAGAGCCAGTACGGCTCCTCCGCCCGTAATGGCCAGCATAAGCGCCGCAATGCCCAGCACACTTCCCAAGACACGCAGCCCGTATCGGCTCTTCCCTGCCGTATCCGCAGACATCCAAATTTTTTTAACCGTCATTTCGCCCTGTCCCTCCCGGAGAAACCCCTGAAATTTCCTTGTCTTATTTAGCCATTTAATTATATTTCCGTTTTATTCAAAACACAATATCCAAGCTTGCATACTGTAGGTATTATCCTCTAACTTCATGTGTTGACCGGCTATTTGAGGAATAGTATAATTAAAATAATAGGAGGTGTGAAGCAGATGAAAGCATTTTCAAACAGTTCTTATTACACCGATCAGGTACTCCTGGAGGCGGCATATTACTGGGAAAGGAAAGATGCGGGCAGTGTTCCCATGGATGCCGTAAAGCTGAAATCCATAGTGGAGGACTATATTCTATCCAACAACACCTGTGCTTTAGCTACCGGCACAGGCAGCTTCGTGCGCTGCACGCCCATAGAATACAGCTGGCACGACGGTTGCTTCTGGATGTTCAGCGAGGGCGGCAAAAAATTCATAGGTCTGGGTGAAAATTCCAACGTTTGCTTGGCAATTTACGATAAATATGATGGCTTCGGCAATCTCCACGGTCTGCAGATAACCTGTCGGGCCGAACTGGTGGAGCCCTTTTCCGAAAAGTACATAGCCCATGCCGAATACAAGAAGGTTTCTCTGGAATTTCTCAGGCGTCTGCAAAGCCCCATGCACCTAATATGTGTCCACCCTTTACGCATAGACTGTCTTTTCTCAGATTTCAAGGCTCAGGGATGCAACCCCCGCCAAGTGCTGCTGCCGGAGGAACAAATATGAAACTGAGCAGAATAAAGCTTGCTCTTTCAGTCTGCCTTGGCCTGCTGCTTCTTGCAGCTTTGGCTATTCTGCTGGCCCTGAAACCTCTGCGGCTTCCTGCTGCGGATAATACTACGCCTGCTGAAAGCTTGATTACCCACTATTATTCCGAAGAGGAACTGGACGCCCTTACCATGATCCGTAAGGGAGAGACCAGCATTGTGCCCAAGTGCGAGAATCTCAATGAGCTTAAATACAGTTTTAAGTTTGAGTGTGTCCGTGATCCCAGGGGCTATAACACTGAATACGATCCATACCTTATTCTCATGTCT
Source organism: uncultured Oscillospiraceae bacterium (assembly GCA_944385175.1). Taxonomy (GTDB): domain Bacteria; phylum Bacillota; class Clostridia; order Oscillospirales; family Oscillospiraceae; genus Limivicinus. Next base: position 8,374 of record CALWWB010000019.1, read on the forward strand.
GACACAGGTAAAAAACTGTTTCTTTTCTATGACGCTGAAACTTTGGATGTCATAGACGGCATTTATGTCTATGGCTTTCCTCTCAGAAATGATGTAGAAGCGCTCATCCGGGAGGTCGTTGAAAGCGGGTCTTCTTACCATGACATGGATGTCCTGTGGGATTATAGCAGCGGTTTAGGTACCAGCGGCAGACTGGACTCCTATTTTGTTCAGGTTAAAGAGGGCATGATTATGCTGGATGCTTATAACAGGGAAACAGCAGAAATTGTAAGCCAGTATTTTTATTCTAATGATCAGCTTTTTGGGGATGCTCCCTTGGAAGCACCAGGACTGGGACTGGCTAGCCCTGTTCTGCCAGTAGACAAAACAGGCAGCGCAGACCTGTCAGCACTGACAAATATTAGTCCGGCATAGCTTTGCGTCCATATTCGAATGTACAAATTAAAAACCAAGCACAATTGCCTGGAGTTTACAAGGCCGCTGTGCTTGGTTTTAATTATAACTTATTTTATTATCTTCAGCCTTTCCTCAGACAGAGACAATACTGATAGGGCTGCATATCCCTGTCGTTGCAGGCCCCGGTCTCCCCGGTGATGAGGTCAACAAAATTCCCTTCCATTGACAATAGATGCACTCTCCTGCTCTCTCCGGAGAAATTGAAAAGGCAAACAATAGTCTCGTCCCCTGTTTTTCTCACCAGGGCAAGCACCTGGTCGCAGGCGGTATCCCAGGTGCTGACCCAGGCATCGCTTTTAAAGCAGGGCTGCTGGGCCCGCAGCTTCTCCAGCTGCCTCAGGCCATCCCATATGCGCTCCTGCAAGCTGCCAGGTACATTTCTCAGGGCCGCCTTTTCCCAATCGAATTTGCTGCGGTGAAGGTTACGGCTGTCCTCACGGCGGCTGGGGTCCTCATGATAGTCATAGCAGTTCAGCTGCCCTATCTCATCTCCGCTGGAGAGCATGGGAAAGCCCGACATGCACATCATGGCGGCGTGCATCATCAATATACGTCTGATGCCCATATCCACTTGTGCCTGGTCTCCCTCGTACAGCCCCTTTTCCACGCCGCACAGGCTGGCAGTAGTACCGCAGGTACGGGCGTCCTGGGTGATAGGATTATAGTTATAGCGCTCGCCCCGGGCAAAGCTGCCTGGGAAACTTCCTTCAAAGAACTCATAAAGGTACCTTTTATGGGCCACAGGGTCTATTCCTATGCTCTTCCCGTAATCCTCATTGAGCCCCCAGCCTATATCGTCGTGGCAGCGCAGATAATTCACAAAGCAGCAGTGGGCAGGCAGGCTGTGCAGGTCGTCCAGCTGCTTTTTCAGCTGACGCACATCTGCGCTGGCCAGGGCACTCCACTGGGTAGCCATGGTACTGGCATTATACAACAGGTGACATTCCGGTTTATCTGCGGTTCCAAAATAAGGTGCCAGCTCCTTAGGCGCCATGACCACTTCACCTTTCAGTATAACGGCCGGGCATACAGTCTCGATTATCAGGCGAATCATACGCATGATAGTGTGTACCTTTGGAAGGTTGCGGCAACTGGTGCCTATCTCTTTCCATAGGTAGGGCACCGCATCCATGCGCAGCACCTCCACCCCCAGATTTGCCAGATGGAGCATACTGCCTACCATGTCGTTAAAAACAGCAGGATTGCGGTAGTTCAGGTCCCACTGGTAGGGATGAAAGGAGGAGCACACATATTTACCCATCTGCTCCTGATAGATGAAACTGCCCGGTGCAGTCTCGGGAAAGACGTCGGGGATGGTCTTTTCCATTTCCCGGGGCACATCCGGGCTGTCAAAGCAGATATATCTCTCCATGTACTCCCGCTCCCCGGCCTTTGCTCTCATCGCCCATGGATGGGTATCGGCAGTGTGGTTTATGACAAAATCCAGGCACAGGCTCATCCCCCGGCGCCGCATGGCCGCGGTGAGGCGGCTCAGATCCTCGTTGCTGCCAAGAGCGGGGTCTACCAGGTCAAAGTCCTCCACGGCATATCCCCCGTCGTTGTCCGGGTGGGGCATTTTAAGCAGTGGCATGAGATGCAGATAGGTAATGCCCTGCTGGGCCAGGTAGTCCAGCTTCTCCTCCAGTGCCGAGAGACTTCCGGCAAAGAGGTCGGTATACATGGTCATCCCCAGCATCTTACCGGCTCTGAACCAATTTGGGTCTTTCTCCCTGCGGCTGTCCAGCAGTTTAAGCTCCTTTGGACGCGCCAGGCAGCTCTCCTGCATCCGGCGCTCCAGTTCGTTGAGCATGGCTCTGTCATCGTACAGCTCCATATACAGCCACTCCAGCTCGTCCCGCCGCTCCTGAAGGCGGCGCTCAAATACAGTCACGGAAAATCCTCCTTTTCATTATCCGGCCCTTATTGTCCGGCGCAAAGCAACACAAGGCAAAAGTCTCTGTTCCTCTTTATTTTCGGCAGCTTTTATGCTATAATGTTTTTATCCGGCAAGGCACACCAAGAAAGGAAGTGAGTCCGTGGATCAGCTCTCCTTCTCGATTTTCCCCAACGAAAACTTTCTTGACCTGCGTCTGTATCAATACGGCTGGGAGCAGTGCGCCCCCCTGCATTCCTTCGGTCCCTTTGTGAGGAACCATTTTTTATTTCATTACGTGATTTCCGGCCTTGGCTTTCTGGATTCCACCGGCTCAGACGGGGTGACACGGCGCTACGATCTGGTGGAAAACCAGGGCTTTCTCATTTGTCCCGGCCAGGTGAACACCTACTGTGCCGACAAGCTCCGTCCATGGAAATATGTCTGGCTGGAGTTCGACGGCCTGCGTGTCACCGAGTATCTGACCCACGCCGGGCTTGACGAGCGAAACCCCATTTATGTCCCTCAGACAGCCGCTCAGGGTGAGCAGGTACGGGACACCATGATGCATATAGCGGACAATCCCAAGGCCTCCACCCTTCATTTGATAGGTCATCTGTTTTTATTTCTGGATGGGTTGATCCAATCCTCTTCCACAAGGCGCAGCGCCTCCCGGGGGCAGGTTCAGGATTTCTATATTCAGGAGGCCATAACCTACATGGAGCAGCACTATCAGCAGGACCTGACAGTGGAAGAGCTGGCAGATGTATGCAAGCTCAACCGCAGCTATTTCAGCAAGCTGTTCAGGGATAACATGGGCTGCCCGCCCCAGGAATTTCTCATACGCATGCGCCTGTCCAAGGCCACAGAACTTATGAAGACCAGCTCCGCTTCCATAGGGGATATCGCCGCCGTATGCGGCTACCCCAATCAGCTGCACTTTTCCCGGGCCTTCAAAAAGCGCTACGGCATTTCCCCCAGAGAGTGGAGAGAGCAGAACAAGCTTCTCCCATCAAAAGGCTGACCTAAAACGGTCAGCCTTTTTTTCTCCTCACTCCGCTTCCATATACAGCTGCATGGATTGATAATCCCCCAGCAGCAGGGGCAGAGGATAACCCGCATACATCAGCAGGTCTCCCGGGAAACTCTCGGCTCCATTGATGCGATAATTCAGGCCAGGCTCCAAGCCGCTGATTCGCAGGTTCATAAAAGGAGGTGCAGCATGAGTGGGCCCGGTGACCAGGCTGACCAGGGCCCGGCGTTTATCCCGGGATATATGTGCCCAGGCGGTAAAAGCCTCCCCCGGTGTGCTGAGACGGTAGTAATCTCCCTGCTCAACCAGATCCCACCACTCCTTATAACGGCATATCTGGCGGGCAATAATCTCCCTTTCCTCCGGGCTTGTCTTACACAGGTCCATCTCGTATCCAAATACCCCGGCCATGGCAACCGTACCCCTGGTCTCCAGTGGGGTGCTGCGTCGGTTTATCTCGTTGGGGACGGCAGAGACATGAGCTCCCATAGTGCAGGGCGGATAGGCAAAGGAAGTGCCGTATTGTATGCTCAGCCTGTCAATGGCGTCGGTATTGTCGCTGCACCAGATCTGGGGCGTATAATACAGCATGCCAGCGTCAAAACGCCCGCCGCCGCCGGAGCAGCCCTCAATCAGTATTCCGGGATAGTCCCGGTGGAAACGTTCCAGCAGTTCATACACGCCCAGCACATAGCGGTGATATACCTCGCCCTGGCGCTGAGCCGGCAATCCCGCAGACCACACCTGGGTAAGGCTGCGGTTCATATCCCATTTGAGATAGCTGATGTTGGCAGAGGACAGGACCCGGCTTATTTCCCGGTATATATGATCCCTGACTTCCTCTCTGGTGAAGTCCAGCACCAGCTGGCTCCTGCCCCGGACAGGCTCACGCCCCGGAGTGCACAGCACCCAGTCGGGATGCTGCCGGTACAGTTCACTGTCCTCGGATACCATTTCTGGTTCTATCCACAGTCCAAACTCCATGCCCAGGGCATTGATTTTGGGCACAAGGGCCTCCAGCCCGCCGGGCAGCTTCTCCCGGTTCACCCACCAGTCTCCCAGGCCACCCAGGTCACTGTTGCGTCTGCCGAACCATCCGTCGTCCAGGACGAAAAGCTCTATGCCCAATTCGGCTGCCTGTCCGGCCAGCTCCAGCAGCTTTTCGGAGTCGAAGTCAAAATAGGCCGCCTCCCAGCTGTTAACCAGTACGGGCTTTCGTCCAGGCCGGTTATCCCGGCGCAAATGCTCCATAATAGCCCGGTGGAATTGGCGGCTCATGTTCCCAAAGCCGCAGTTGGAAAAGACCAGCGCAGCCTCCGGTGTGGTAAAGCCCTTACCGGGACGAATGGAGTAGCGGAAATGATAGGGGTTAATACCCATGACCAGGCGGCAGGTCTCAAACTGGCTGCGCTCCACCCCGGCCTCAAAGTTGCCGCTGTACAGCAGCATGGCACCGTAACACAGGCCATGCTCCTCTCCGGCATCCCTGCTGCACAGCATAACGAAGGGATTGTGCTGATGGCTGGAGGTACCTCTCACGCTCCCCACGCTCTGTACTCCCGGGCGCAGAGGACTTCGATCCATACAGCGCTCCATAGCGTGGCGGCCGTTAAAGCTGATATAGTCCATATCAGCCGCCGGAAAATCCAGGCACAGGGAGGCCGCCCTGCAAATTTCGATGGTTTCCGGCCCAAGGTTTATTATCCGGGCAGCTCTGGTTATCAGGTCGTAATCCTCAAACACTCCATAGCACAGCTCAACGGCTACCTTGGCGGCGGCATCCTCCAGCAGCAGCACCAAAGTCTCCCCGCCGTCTCCGAAGAAGGCCGGCAGCCCCTCAATGACATATTTGCCTTCCACCCGTCTGAAGCCGGTATAGCGCAGCTCGGTCACATGGCTGCCGTCCGGAAGCTCCAGTTCCAGTGACGGCAGGCGGAAATCCCCGGCTCCGGAGGTGGAATATTCCTGGGGCAAAGTGTCCAGGGAATAGGTGCGGCAATGGCCCGCCTCACCGGGATTTGGTGAAAAGCCTCTGTCAGCGTATCGGATAAGTCTGGATAGATCCGCATCCCCCAGCCGCGGTCCATAATAAGTGTGCAGCAATATGTTATATTTGTCCACCTTCATCTGATAGGTGGTATTTTTTGTATGCAGGGTAAAAAGCCCGTTTTGCTCGTCGTGCACTATCATAATAAATCCCCTTAGCTTTTAAATATTGCTGCGGCAATTTTAAGCGATTTTACTCTGCGATTCAATAGCAAGTAGAAAAAAAGTTCCCGCATTAATCCGTCTCTTTTCAAAACGGCAGCCCCGACGGCACGATACTGCGCCGGGGCCGCTTCGGTATGGAGCAGAGCTGCAGGGTTTACTTGCCTCCGGTCATGGCTACGCCCTCAATGAACTGGCGCTGGAAGAACATGTAGAGCACCACCATGGGCAGCATGGCCAGAAGGCTTCCCGCCATAAGCACGGGGAAGTTTGTAGAGAACTGGCCGCGCAAAGTCGCAAGTCCGGAAGATAGGGTCATCATCTTCAGGTCGGAATTGACCACCAAAGGCCACATAAGGTCTCCATAGGCAAACACCGCAGTGAACACGCACAGGGCTGCCACGGAGGAACTGGTCAGAGGGAACATCACTTTGGTGAACACCTGCCACTGATTGCAGCCGTCCAGATAGGCGGCCTCCCCTATCTCATTGGGTATGCCCATGTACGCCTGGCGCAGGAAGAAGGTGCCAAAAGCACTGACAAGTCCCGGAAAGACCAGGGCAAACACGGTGTCCGCAGCGCTGAGCTTTGCCACCATCTGATACTGGGGGATGATGAAAATCTGGCTTGGCAGCATCATCTGTACCAGTACTATGGTAAAGAGCAGGTTCTTGCCTTTGAACTTCAGCTTGGCAAAAGCGTATCCGGCCATGGAGCTGAACGCCACGGCGCACAATACGCGGAAGAGGATCATCAGCGCCGTGTTTATATACAGGTTCATGAAGGGCAGGCTCTTTACCGCCTCCACGAAATTGTCCAGCATCAGCTGAGCCGGGAAAATGCTGGGAGGTATCTGCATGCTCTCGGATATGGTCTTTGAGCTGGTGAGTATCATCCAGACAAAGGGGAAGATCATCACGACTGAACCCAGGATAAGGGCAATATATGTAATGGCGGTTACTGTTTTTTTGGAATGGACCATGGAATTGCTTTTCATCATATGCCCTCCTCAAACCTCATAATTGACCCATTTCTTCTGGCCTATGAACTGCACCAGAGTCACAATGCCGATAAGCAGCACCGTCCAGATGACGATGGCGGAGCCATAGCCCCGGTTGCCTGCCACAAAGGACTCACGATAGAACAAGTACATCAAGCTTTGCACACTGGTCAATGCCGGATTTGTATCCTCCACCATCATGTATATCAGGTCGTATACCTTCAGCGAGGCCATCAGACGCATGATTAGAACTACAAACAGTGTGGGAGATACCATGGGCAAGGTGATATGGAAGAACTGAGTCACCTTCCCTGCTCCGTCCAGCTCCGCAGCCTCATAGTAGGATTTGGAGATATTCTGCAATCCGGAGAGCAGCAGCACTGCGTCATAGCCTATGGCGCTCCAGATAGCCACTATGGCGCAGGTTATCATTACCACCTTTGAGTCGGTTATCCAATTTATGCTGGTACCCAGCAGCTGGTTGAGAATTCCGTATTCACTGTTGAATATCCAACGCCACACCAGTGTCACGGCGGCAGGAGCGCAGATCATTGGCAGGAAAAACACGGAGCGGAAAAAGCCCTTGCCCTTAATTTTTGCATTGAGCAGTATCGCCACCAGCAGCGAGAGGAAGATGCCTACAGGAACAGTGAGAATGCAGAAATAGATTGTGTTCCAGGTGGCTTTCCAGAAATCGGCGTTCTGGAACATGTTCACGTAGTTCTCCACGCCAATGAACTTATAGTGGCCGAAGCCCAGATGCTCACAGAAGCTGGCATACAGGGTCTGAATAAAAGGCCACATGTTCAGTATTATCAGGCCGATGATGGTGGGAGCCACCATAAACCAGCCCCAATTCTGCTCCCGCTTTTCCGCCGGGGACAGCTTCAATCTGATTGCCTTAGAGTTCATAATGCTGCATCAGTCTCCTTCCTTCAGTCTTCCAGAGACGCGGCCGTCTCCTCATCCACAACTTGCTGCATATAGGCAAGTGCGGTGTCGATGTCCACCTCACCGCTGTATATCTTCAGCAGTTGGTCGGATACCGGGCTTTTCCACTTGGGGCGGGCGGCATTGTTTATATTCTGGACGCAGTAGTCAAACTGGTCGAAACAGATGTCTATATTGAGCTGGTAATCAAACTGCTGGAAGGCATTCTTCCAGGTCTCCTCCAGGCCAAGATATGCGGGGATAGCAGCTCCGGACTCGCCCTGGATGCGCTGAGCCTCCTCACTGCCAAAGAATTTCAGCACGTCCTTGACTATTTCCAGGTTCTTGCCTCTGGCGGCAGTAGAATAGCACAGGCCGTTGGATATTGTAGCCCTTCCGTCACCGCTGGCCGGGTCGGGGCACATGGGCAGCACGGCAATATCCCACTTGCCTACCATGTCGGGATAGTTGTTCATCTCTGCCAGCAGGTTCCAGTTCCCCTCCAGGAACATAGCACCCACTTCGGAGAAGAAAGCCGTTCCCGGGCTGGTCTCGGCAAAATAGGTCTGGGTGGGACACCAGTCATAATCCTGGAGGCCAATATAGAATTTCATGGCCTTGACGGTAGCCGGGTTAGTAAAGCCTGCGGCAGTCTTATCCTCATTGAGGATATAGCCTCCGGCCTGATAGACGAAATTCCAGTAGCCCAGCTGCTCGTCGGCATAGGCCATAAATCCGTATTTGCCGGTAGTTTCATATATCTTTTCCGAGGCTGAAACCAGATCGTCCCAGGTCCAGGTCTCGTCAGGATAGCTGAGCCCGGCAGCGTCAAACATCTCCTTGTTGTAAACAAGGCATACATTGTCCTTGTCCTTGGGCACTCCGTAGATGCGGCCGTCACTGCCCATGGCGTTGCTCAGAGATATCTCCGAATAGTGCTCAGAATAATAGTTTTCATCCACATCGTCATACAAGTCGGTAAGATCTGCCAGCATGCCGAAGTCGGAATAGTACAGGATCTGATTCGTATGCATCCAGAAGATATCCGGCATGGTGTTGCTCTCGGCGGCAGCCTCCAACTTTGTCCAGTATTCGCTCCAACTGGTCACCTGCACTTCAATAACCACATCAGGATTCTGCCGGGTATAGGCATCGCAAATGGCCTGCATTCCATCCCTCTGGGCCACATCCCATATCTGGAATGTGAGGTGAGTCTTGCCGTCCGATGCTCCGCACCCGGTCATCGCCAGCAGCAGTACAAGCACCAGTACCGCCGCCAGCATGCGGGGAATCTTTTTCATGTTTCCACTCCTCTGTATCCGTTTTTTTACTTTTCCGGTTTTCTTCCTAAAATGCCCGGAAAGGCCTCATTCTGTTAAAAATATATCCTGAGGCAAAGTAATTGTAAATGGACTGGCATAGACGAAATATACCCAAATGTCATATCAGGTGCCTTTTGTGCATATCCCGCGACATTTGGGTATATTTTTATGATTTTCGTTAAGATTCCACAGAACAGAAGCTTGATTTTTGTATTTATTGCTCAGATGTATATGTAAGATTATTCTTTTTTTGAACTCAGCAAACAGAAATACGCCCTGCAAATTAGCTTTATATGGCAGTATGTGCAATAAATATTCCTTAGCGTTTCATTATTATCGAAAATCGGACAAATATCTTTTCTTTTTGCTCTTCAGGATACATTTACAGTTGAACAGGCGTCGTCTCTCATGTTAGAATGGAAACATATAAAATCTTTTAGCCCCCCGCCCGGGGGCGGAAAGGACGATGCTCCAGTGTTTCGTAAAAATTATTCCGAGCCGGGCCCCGGCGTTGATCCTAATGCTCCGGAAAGCACAGGACTTACCCGCCTTTTTGAAATCCTTGAGCTGCACTGCGGCAGGCTTGTGAAGCTCAATCTTCTTTTTATCATCTCCTGCCTGCCCATAATCACCCTGCCTCCGGCACTGTTCGCCATGAATCAGGTAGTGCTCAGAATGCTTGGCCGCGAACCGGTGGATTGTTTTTACGATTACCGTCTTGCTTTTAAAAAATACTGGAAGCAGGGCTATGCCGCCTTTGCCGCTGGAATTCTGCCTATGCTGCTCTCCGCCGGCGGAGCTCTGTTTTATTTAAACCGCGTTGCTCTCAGCTTCCTATTTTTTCTTCCCTTTATGCTCTGTACCACGGTCTTTCTGTCCTGTCTGCTCTCTATGGTTTATCTCTACGCTTTTTTAGGCGCAGGCTTTGAGCTGCGCAGAGCTCTGTTTCCGGCTCTCAGTCTTGGCCTGGGCCGTCCCGGGCGCTCCCTGCCGGCAGCGCTCCTGGGCTGGGGGCTGGCGCTGGGGGGTATATTGACATTTCCGGTAAGCGGAATTTATCTCCTGCTCATTGGTTTTGCTTTCCCCTGTCTGCTTGGCAATTTTCTCGTGCGCACGCTTATTGCCCAATATCTGGAAAGCTCCAGTCTCTGATTCCTCGCTCCACTGAGAAGCGGAGCAACATCTCAACTTCAAGGGGTGGTACAGGGCCCGGACAAAGGGCCGGCTCAGATTATCTGCTCCCCGCTTATATAGTTTCGCAAAAAAACTGATACCCGCCGTGAAACTGGGCGGGTATCAGTTTTTATAGCTTCTCTATATATTACTCAATAACTATTCTGCCGCAGCCGTACACCTCGCTGTAATCCATCAGCATCCCCGGATACTTGGCTGCCAGGGGGGAGTTTGCCGCTCCCACTTCGCCGTTTTCAAAGGCTTGAATATAATTTGCCAGAACCATGTAATCCTCCATCACATAGTCCAGCACGTTTACGGCGCTGCTGAACATGTTGAAACCGTCGCCCAGATCCCGCAGTGTGTAGTTATAGCCTGCCAGGTTGTAATTTGCCTCCAGATCCAGTTCCTCATAGGCGTCGGTCTCTCGGTTGTACACCATCACATCGTAAACCCTGTAGCCTCCGGTGGGGCCTCCGATCCAGACGCCCTTGTCATCCATCTGAACGGAAGAGGGCCACTGACTGTCCACTTTATAGGTAATTCCTGCCACCTGCAGGAAGCCCCCGCACTCCTCGCCGGTACCAACACTGCGTGCCCCCCACTCCAGAGCATCCAGCAGTTGCTGCCCGGTCACTGTTTGCAGGCAGGCCACATTGCCGAAAGTGTGTATCGTCTTTGCCGTCTTGTAGCTGAGCTCGCCGGTAACAGCCTCGTTGCGTATACCGCCGCCGTTCATCACCGCTACATCCACATCCAGGCCCATGCTGTCAAAGAGATAGTACAGAGCGTCGGCAGTAAAGTCGCCGGTGTTAGTTTCCTGGCTGCGCACAAGGCGGGTGCCGGAAGCATCGTAATTGTCCAATACCAACTGGGTGCTGCCTATAAGCTGCCCAAGCTGAGTATCTATTTCGGCGATCCACGCGTCCTTTATTGCTGCGGTATCGGCGTCGGACAGCCAGGTCTTACCTTCATAAAGCTGCGAGTCAAATTCATAGCCCACGACCTGGGTCTCCTCCTCGCCCGCCTCGTTGAGCACAGGATTGCCCGCTTCATCGGTCACTGTCTCCGTTATCTCGGTATAACCGATAGGGGCAGTACTTATTTCGCCGCTTTCTCCGTCAATGAGCATCATGCCTATACTCCCAAAGTATTCCCCGGTCTGGGTCAGCTCCACGCTCGCGCCATCTTTGCCGCTGACCTGGGTATCAAATACTACGGTGTGGGAATGTCCGTCGATAAAGGCGTCCAGTCCGGAGACATTGGCGATTACCTCCTCGCTGGTCCAGGGTTTGGACGAGGGGTCTACACCCAGATGCCCCAAAGCAATCACCAGTTCTGCACCCTCGGCTCTGGCAGCATCTATGGCAGATTGAACATCATCATAGAGTGCCTGCCCATCTTCACCGCCGGATATACCGTAGATGTAGTTGCCGGCCTCATCCTGGAAATATGCGGGGGTAGACTTGGTAAAGGATTCCGGAGTGGTAATACCCACAAAGGCTATCTTTTGTCCCCCAATGTCAAAGAGCTTGTAGGGTTCCAGTACATTCTCGCCCCGGACGCCTGCCTCCTCTTTATAGAAGTTGCAGGACACATAGCTGAAATCTGCCCAGGAGATCACATCCATGGTGCCCTTCATGCCATAGTCAAACTCATGGTTGCCCAGAGTAGCCAGGTCATAGCCGGCGGAGTTCATCAGCTTGATGATGCTCTCCCCCTTGTCCATGGAACCGTATGCCGTGCCCTGTATGTGGTCTCCCGCATCCACCAGCAGCACATTCCCATAAGTTTCCTGAAGCTCGCTTTTCAAGGCCGCCAGCACATCGTAGCTCAGGGGCTTATCAATATAGGTGTGTACATCATTGGTATACAGGATAACAACATCCTCCCCCGGAGTCTCAGTCTCCACCGGTGGGACGCTTTGGCTGGGTACAGTCGTCTCTGCCGGTGCACCGGAGGCACAGCCGAACAGGGACAGACACATCAGCATCGCCAGAATAATGGATAATATTTTCCGCATGGTGCATACCTCCCATATCTTGTCGTTTGTATTTCATCACAAATTCACAGCCTCCGACAGGCGGGACTTTACAGGCCGCCGTCTCCAAGCCCCGGCCTGCCGGGCATATGCAGTGCCACAAACCGAAGGCCCAGCGGGCTTGACCTCTGGCACAGCTCCAACTCCTGCCCTGAGCGTTCCAGTTTATACAGTCTCTCGCTCACCTCCAATTCTATACGGCTGCCGTCATCAAGCCTCACCGTAAGGCTGTACTCGCCGTTTTCTTCTCCGGCTATCGGCCATGAGTACTCCACCACTTCCGCCGGACTATGCTCCGCCGGTCCGCTGATTGCAAGGTTGAATCCATATACTATCCCCGGCCCCAGCAGCAAAAAGCAAACGCATAATATAAGCAGTCCAAAGCTCCGCAGACGTCCGGGTGTGCGTATCACCGCCGCGGCAACCAGTAAAAGGCTCAGGCAAAGCCATTGAAAAATGAACATGCCATTGTCTGAAACAGTCATCACCGTACCATTCCAGACCCATATAAATTGCAAAAGGTACAGCAGGGAAAACGGGAGCAGAAGTAAGGAGGGTATCCTGATATGCTTGGCCTTCCACTCCGCCGTTGCCCTTTCAGGTTTTTTCCATGGCAGCAGTGCGGAGGCAAAAACCATATAAAACAGGACAAAGGGCAAAGGCGCCATCCCGGCAAAAAACACTGCCCCGGGAAAGTCGAGCCGGCCAAAATAAAACAGGCTCAAGGGCAAAAAGCAGCCCAGCACAAGCAGAAGCGCTGTCAGCACCGCAGCCAGACGCAACATCCCCGGGTGGTTGTGCCAAGTCCCCCCGTACTCTTCTCGCCATTGAATTGGCGCCTTGGCCCTTCGCGCTCTATCCAGAGTTCGCTCTTCCCGGCTGTCTATTCTGAATGTCAGGCCACTGTCCCGGACACTATCCAGCAAGGGCTGGGCTTTTGGCAAGCTTCCCAGCACAGAAAAAAGCTTTACACCCCTCCAATCAAAGAACTTCAGGCAGCCCCATCTGTTCAGCTCCACAGCGGTCGTCAGGCCCGCCGGTAAGTGGCGCATCCGGCCCCAGCTGTTCACATATAAGAATGATTTATCTTCCTCAAGATATACCGCTCTATTCAGCCCGGCCAGCATTCCCCATTCACCGGCAAACTGGAAGCCCAGTCCCAGCAGGCCCGAGAGGAGGATATATACGCACTTCTCCGCCTCATCCATCCCCAGGCCGGCAGCTACCATCAAAATGAACATACCCAGGAGAAACGATAAGGCTCCCAGAAAAGCAATCCAATAATTTTCCCTGTACACTGCCGACATTTGGAGGCGGCTGAGCATATATGGGGTTCTTGAGACACCCAGAGGCAGCAGCAGAATTCCCGAGGCAAACAGGAAAACGGAGGATAAGAGCCTTCTCGGCACGCCGGACTCCAGCTCTGCCAAAAGCAATGTAACGATTAAGAGGATAAGAAAGGCATAACCCAGCAGGCAGCAGACACCGCACAGAGTCTTTATCAGCCACGGGAAGAAGCCGGCAGCTCTGGAATTTCGCGGATCGGCAGCCTTCATTCCGGGTAGGCTACGGAGTATGAACCGCTCCAATATACCGTACAGCTCCTCCTCATTCTCGGCCCTGCCTTTATCTATAGGCTCTCCCTCGGCCCAAAAGGAAAAATCCAGCCCCTTGGCCACAGCATTGCCCCAGGGCATGGCAATACTTAGTATGCCGTCCTCACAGGCAATATCGTAGCCGGCATAGTTTTCCCTGAGCCGCCGGTAAATATTTTTCAGATCGTACATTCCCGGTTTCTCTCCCTTGAAAACAGGAGCGGCAAAAGGCTGCCGCTATAGTTCAAAGCTGCAACCTGCCGCTGTCGAAAATGTCTTGACTCCGCCCATGCCCAGGGCCGTCTTTATGCCCAGGCCGGAAAATTGGGCAAAGCACAGCAGGGCATTCCACAGCTCCAGCAGCACCATTGGCAGCCTGGCCTCCACCGTTGCCCAGCCCAAGCATCCCGGCACTGCCGTATCCTTCAGCCTAAATCTGACAGTGCGCAGACTATAATCCACAATATTGATGCCGCCCTTGAGCTCGGCCAGCATATCCCCATCTTCCAGCAGATACTCAGGGTACAGCTGATTCCACCCCGCCAGGAGGCTTTGCAGTATAAGCCCGGTTTCCGGGTAGATGGCGTATCTCCCCGCTTGTCTGAAGGCTGTGGGTGACCGAAAACGCAGCTCCGACCTGAGGCAGTGCAGTTCCCGGCCTCGGTTCAGGAAATCCTCCGGCTTTTCCACCACGCGGCAGCAGCTCTCCTCCACCTGCATCAGGGCGTTATTCAGAGATATTTCCTCCGTTTTTTCCAACACGGAGCCGAAAACTTCAGCCGCCTCCCTGCCCAGGAGATTGAGCACCCACACATTTCCGTCCAGGTACTGGGACAGGCAGCGGTTTTCCTGCCTGTGGGCAAAGGCCGCAAATTCCTCCGGCGCCTGTTCCAGCAGCCAGGCATACAGCCTGTAGGCCCAGGTATTGGACAGAGGCCGCCCCTCAGGCCCTTTCAGTTTCAATCTGTATTGAACAATCATTCAATCTCCACCCCGCACAGCCCCATGGGGTAAAACATGCCTTCGTATCTTGCATATTTCACCATATGGGGAGAGATGCCTTTTTCCACATCCCGCTCGTGGTAGTGGCCTTTGAACTCGCCCGCCATCAGCCGGGCAGTCTTCTCCAGACCCTGTCTCTCCCCCAGGTAGGGGTACAGCAGGGACTTGGAGAAAAAGCCGGTACCGCCCCCAAGGAAAATGCAGTTTTCAAAGTCCACGTCCACCATCCCCCTGGGTACGGAAAAGCAGGACAGATAGGTGCGGAGATAGTATTCGTCGAATTCATCTATGGCGGCTCTAAGGCTCTCTGCGGTGACGGCCCCCTTCAGCACGCTCTGGTCAAGGCCCAGCTTCAATCTCAGTTCGGTGCCAGGGCGTATGCACTCCCTAAAGAGATTTATCCTGCGCATCCTGCCGCCGGTACTCCAGTCCCACTTTGAGACTATACACAGTTCCGCCTCGTCCAGCGGCAGGCTGTCCGAGAGTCGGACACCACGCATGATGCTGTTTACCATGTCGGAGGCCCTGCTTTTCAGCTTAAGGCGGTGCAGATACCGCTCTTCGGGTATGCGTCCGTTCCTGTCTCTGGGTGAAGACTCCAAGTCCTTTTTCCCGCCGTCTTTTAAGATCAGTTGTTGTAGCAGCACCGTGCGAAGCGCCCCTTTCACGCTGCTGCCGGGGATATAGGCCCGGCTTCCGGCGTCCCGCACAAAGCCGAATATATCATTGGCAGAGCGGGCCGCATCCAGATCGTCACCTATTTTCAGGGAACAGCGCAGCGCCGGGGCCCAGTCCTCCTCTCTCAGGCCGCAGCCGCAGGTGAGGAAGGCATGGAGATCTCCCTGACCTCCGTACATAAAGGCCTCATATTTGTCCTCAAGGCCCTTTTCCAGCAGCAGGCGGAAAAATTTCTCTCCGTCAAAAAAAGAGGCCAAGCCCCGCTGCCTGTCGTGAAGATATTCCTTTTTGCCTGTCTTGGTCCCGTCGCCTATAAACACCGGGCCAAGGGCCTTCAATTTCAAATCAAAGGTCTGGAACTTGCCTGTAGTCTCCATTATAGCTTCACCCCCAGGAACAGTGGCCGCCCGTAGCGGTACACCGGATGGCTGCCGCTGCCGCCCACCTGATAGAGCGCCCCTTCATATCTGTTCAAGAACACCGAACCTGCCCGGAAGAAATACTGGGTCCTTTTTTTCATAGGCTCCGGGGAATAGGTATCGGAAGCTACAAAACCGCTGCGGCGCAGTAGCCGGAAGCGGGCTCCGTCCATGGCCTTGTCTAATTCCTCGTCCCTGGGCAGACTTGCCGACAGCAGCAGGCTATGCCCACGATTCTCCTTCAACGCCCCATACAGCCAACGGGCTTGCGGGTCAGTCCCCTCCTTGAGCAAAACGGCGTCCACAACGTGGAATTTTCCGCAGCCGCTGCTCACCTTGCCGCCGATACCTCCCAGCCCCAGGGCACGGAAAAGGGCCATGAGCATTTCCTTTTGCCCATGGCTGCACAGAGCCGCTATCACATACAGCCCGCAATTATCCTCAAAGCGGAACAGGCCCACCCTATAGGGCATGGCCTCCTCCTTTTGTCCCAGGGAGGCTCTCGTACTCTCGCAGGCAAGCCCAAAGCTCACCGGTTCGGCATCATAGGTGCGGCCGCTGCGAAGTGCTGCGGCATATTTATCAAAGCTCAGCGCCGGTATCCATAGCAGCTTTTTCATGGCCTTGACCCGAGCCCCCTCACTCTCCCCGCTTTCAGCAGCCAGGGCACAGGGCCTGGGGAGAAAGCAATCATCCCCCCGCCAGGGCAGCATGTCCGACAGCAGCAGTTCCCCGCTCTTCACCCAGGTACAGAGCTGCTCTATCCCAGCCGGTCCATAGAGCTGCAATGCGGTATGGCACAGGGCGGAAAACAGCGTGTCCGCCGGCAGGTGATCCTGAGACGTGGCCAGGGACTGGGCCGAGTCTGAGGCGCCGAAGTGCACCGCCGTATCAAATCCAAGCCTAATCAGCAAATAGTTCATAATCGTTCACCGCTTGGAAGATTTTTTCTATGTCTTTTCTCTCGATGTCTCTCTCGTCGGTGACCTTGAAGCAGCGCAGGCTCACCCGGCCGCTGCCGCGGGAGCCGTGGCCCCCAAGATAGTCCAGCTGCAAAAGCTTCATGCCCTTGGCCAGAAGCTCCATGTCTGCTGCGGTCTCCCTGTCGTTTTGAACATTATAGCTTATCCTGAGGCCGAATTTCACACCAGGGTTAACCCGCTCTATCTGCCGGGGATTGGAGACGGATGTGGCCCGATTGATGGTGTTTTCCGACTTCACCTCAGTCAGGCCCACATTTTTCATTTCCTCGTAGTTAATCACAAAAGCATCGGCAAACTGAACACGGGCCGCCCGCACCGGCTTTGAACTGCCGAAAAGGCGTTTTATCCTCTCGTCGTCATCTTTGAAATCCGGAAGCTTTTCAATGTCACCGGAGAGGCTGCGGGCCAGGAGGGAGCGCAGCTTGCCCTTGATGCTGCTGCCGGGGACTATGGGACGCCCGGTGCAGGCATCCCGGACGACCGTACTGTCCGCCGCGCCAATGGCAGAAAAGCTGTCCGTACCTCCGATGTGCATGCCGGTAAGGGTGACCAGCTGGCACTGTATAAGCAATTTCCCCGCCATAGTTCAATTCTCCCTTCCGCCGAAGAATTTATGGTAGGCTATCAGGGCCTCCATATATCTGGCAAAATCCATGAATTTTTCCCGGCTGTCGCCCACATCCTTCAGATAGTTCATCAGCTTGGAGCGGCTTATGAAATCCTTTACCTTCTCGTCCCGCCCGGCCTCATAGGCAAATCGAACCCGCATCATACCTATGGCCGCAGTGCTCTCAGGCGAGAGCCGTTCCTCAGTGCTGAGTATCTCCTGGTTATATATCTCAGTAACCATGCTGTACAGACGGCGGATCTTGCTGGTGCTTATCCTTCCAGCCAGCTCTGCCATCAACTTCTCGGCCTTGTCCAAATAGTCCCCGGGCATGGCCTCGGCTCTGACGGCCTCCGGCGGTATTTTCGCTCTGTTGTCTCTCTGCCCCCCCTGGGGTGTATGGCCCGGAGCTCTGTTATATCCCCTGCCGTATTCTCTGTTATCGTAGGCCATGGCTCAGTTCCCCCTGTTCAGATACACATATATGTAAATTGCCGTTATCAGCTGCCTTTTGTCCTCCCGATTCAGGGCCCAGCCGTACATTTTATCGGCAAAGTCCCGGTAGCTTTTCCACTGGGGGTCACTCTTTTTAGGTTCCAGTCTGGCCAGCAGATAGGCATATCTGGCCAGGTTTATACCTTCCCCCGGCTCCAGGCTCCGGCGCAGCAGCTCCAGCAGCTTATATAGGAAGTTGTTGCCCCGCTCCCTGCTGTCATTGAAAAAGTTCTCCAGGGCCCTCAGTTTTTCGCCCAGCACCTTGTTTTGCAGCTCCTGCCAGCCGTAGCAGTGGCCCGTCTCCGCTTCAAAGAGGGCCAGGGCATTCTTTCCCGGCCGTGCCTTGGCTTCAGCCTCCAACCCGGCGGCCACTCCTGCTGCCGCCCTTATTGGAAAACTATCCCCGAATATTCCAAGTCCGCCGCTTATACTCAGCGAGCCGCAGCAGAAGCGGGAGAAGGCGCTCTGTATTCTGTTTGCCGCCTCCACCACGTCGTTCCAAGCTCCCACAAGGAAAACATCGTCCCCGCCGGAGTAGACTATGGACAGGGCCAAGGGGCGGCGGCCCTCAAATTTTCCTGAGAGTATGCCGTTTATATGAAGCTGGAAAAACAGGGAGATCTGCCTTGAAAAGGCCGCAGTTCTGGATAGCGTCACATAGCGGCATCGCTCCTGCCCGTTGGGGGCGCCGGTCCTTTCAAAGCCGGAAACGAAGGCCCGGCCCAAATCGTCCACATCCATCCGGCACACGGCGATGCGCCGGATGCCACGGGCATCCCCGGCCAGCTTATCTATCAGGTTGTCTGCGTGGTAGTCTCCCACATATATCCTTGTGCTGTACCGGATATCGGTGCAGCTCTTGTTTTTTGTGTATACCCTGAGAGGCTCTTCCCCGGCGCTGATACGCTGCCGGACCTCAGCCTCATCGGCAAAGCTGATGTATACCTCCCCCTCCAGAGAGGGCAGCCTCAGGCTTCCCGCATGCTCCTGAGCATTCACCATGTACAGATCCTTTTTCTGTATTTGGGCCGACAGCCCAATGAAGCGGCGGCACCAGGGGCACAGCTCCCCTTTCAGGCGGCCGGAGCTGCCGCACACACGGCATTCCCTCTCCCCGGCCTTTTCCCTGGAGTTCAGCCTGCGCAGCTGCTCAGGGGTATACCTGTGCAGCTTATGGGCGGCTATCTGGCGGGATACCCGGCGGAAAAGCTCCCTGTAGGGGCTGCTCTCCCGAGGTTGGTTTATAAGCTCGTTCCCGCTGCACTCCATCCAGCCCTGGGCCAGAAAAAGCGCGGCGCCAAACTCGGCCAGCAGGTAGTCGTTGAAACGCCGGTTGAAGCCGTCCAGCAGCTGCCGCACCTCGTGGGTGTTTGGCAGCAGCAGATAGCAGTGGCCGCCGCCGCTGTACAGCAGGTTTGCCCGGCACAGGCCGCAGCCCCGGAGCAGCTCATCCACATAGTGCTCCATTAGCAGCCCCAGGAAAAAAGAGCGGCTTCTCAGAGAGCGCAGGGCCCCGGAGTCCGCAACCGTGTAGATAAAGTTCTGTATACCCGACAGGTCGGCGGAATAGAGGATGAAGGCTTTCTCCTCCCTGAAGCGACGCTCCCGGTCAAAGAGCCTGGTCTTGAAGTCCTCCTCCCTCTGCTCCAGCAGGTACTCGCTTATGCAGCAGCCTATGGCCGCGGTGGTTTTAAGGTGGTCGTAGAGGGAGATGTCTGGGCTCTCCCCCAGGTTGGTGCTGGAGGGGAAGGCGCTTGTCCAGGTCTCCAGCAGTCCCAGCAGAGGGTTGAGGCAGCCTTCCTCCGGCTCCCTGCCGGGAAAGGCCCCTTTTATCTCCCGGCGGGCCCGCTCATAGCATCCCGCCTCTAGCCCATCCGTCCCACGCCGGGGCAGGCTGAGATTACCGTCCAGAGGCAGCGGGGCCAGGGAATAGCCGGGATGCTCCCCCTTCATGTGGAGGAACACGGGACTCAGGGGCAGATCCCTGGCAAAGCCCTGGCCCTCCCCCTCTATCTCCCGCCGGTCTGCGGCGGAGGAGAGGTTATCGGCCACATAGGCGATGTAGGCGATGCTGTCCGCCTCCGGCCTGTCCCGGCGCAGCTGGACGCCGTGGTGCCAGCGCAGACAGTCCAGCACCGGCTGCCAGGTCTCCCCGGTCAGAAGGCGGCCCAGATCCTGCCAGCCCAGGAAGCTGTGGCTGCCGGAGCCGCCCCCGGCCCTGTATACGATTTTGCCGAAATCGTGGAGCAGGCAGCCGTAGGCCGCCTTAAGGGTCTGCGGATGCATAGGGCATCCCCCTCCTTAAAGTAATAGGCCCCCTTACGGGGATGGCCGGAGCCAAT
>CALWWB010000020.1 GCA_944385175.1 uncultured Oscillospiraceae bacterium
GACACATGCACCATACCGTCGATACCGCCGATGTCCACAAATGCGCCGTAGCTGGTCATGGACTTGACCACGCCGTGATACTTCTTGCCGATCTCGATCTCGTTCCAGATGGCCTCGGTGCGCTCCCGGCGCTCGGCCTGGGCCACACGGCGGATGGAGCCGACAACACGCTTGCGGGCCTTGTTGACCTCGGTGATCTTGAGGCGGACGGTCTTCTTCAGCAGCTGGCTCATCTCGGCATCACGGGGCAGATCGGTCTGGGAAGCGGGCACAAAAACGCGCACACCCTTTACGTTGACAACAACGCCGCCCTTGTTTTCCTCGGTGACAACACCTTCCAGAACAGTGCCGTTGTCCACTGCTTCCTCAACTTCGGTCCACATCTTTGCGGCATCCAGACGCTTCTTGGACAGCATGGCGGTGCCCTCCACATCGTTGACGCGGACAACCACGGCTTCGATGGTGTCGCCCACCTTGACAACGTCCTCCACCTTGACGCCGTCGTCGGTGAACTCGGAAGTGGGAATAAACCCGGAATACTTTGCGCCAAGATCGACACTGATTTCAGTGCCGGTGATGGCGACAACAATGCCGGTTACCTTATCTCCATTATATATAGTTTTGAGAGTCTCCTCCAACATTTCGTCAAAGGACATTTCCTTCTCAACTGGGGTCTCTTCGATTTTGATTTCGTCACTCATTTTGTTTCTTACCTCCTTAATTATCCACGCAGGTGTGGATGCTCCGGCTGTGAGTCCGACAATACCGGCGGCATTAAGCCTGTCCACATCCAGCTCCGAGGCATTTTCTATGAACTGGACATTTCCGCAGTGCTCGCTGCAGATCTCAGCAAGATGACGGCTGTTTGCGCTGTTCTTTCCGCCGATAACCACCATGGCATCACATTCCGAGGCAAGCTTTGCAGCTTCCTCCTGCCGCGTGAACGTAGCAAGACATATTGTATCAGATATTTTCGTATTTGTACATCTTTTTTTTATGGCATTACAACATTCGGTAAAATTACTGCGTGTCTGGGTAGTTTGCACTACAACTGTTATTGGTTTTCCCCAATACTCTGTATTTTTATCCAGCCATATTTCCAATTCCTGTGAATTCCCGAAAACCTTGCAGTCTTTGCACCATCCACGGATTCCCTCCACCTCCGGGTGCCCCGGGGTTCCGATGATTATAACAAAGCGGCCATCCTCAGATGCACGGCTTACTATGGTATGTATTGCCTTGACCTTTGGGCAGGTGGCGTCCACTATCTCTCCTCCGGCATCCCTGAGTCGCTCATAGGCTTCCCTGGACACTCCATGGGCCCGGATGAGCACCGTCTCCCCGGCTATGAGCTCATCTGGATTTTCTATCACACGCAGGCCGTTCTTTTCCAGACGGCACACTGCGTCCTTATTATGGATGAGCTGGCCAAAGCTGGCGCAGCTCACTTTTTCTTCAAGGAGTTTTTCCGCAATTTCCAGCGAACGGCTGACGCCAAAGCAGAAGCCGGCGCTCTCCGCCACTCTCAGTTCTCTCATATATCTCCGTCCCTTTCCGGAGCAAGCCTTGTGACCACCAGCTCAGCCAGCAGGCGGAAGCTCTGTTCGAAGTCTATCTCGCTGGTATCAACCACCAAGGCATCCTCAGCAGCTCTCAGTGGAGCGGCAGCACGGCTGCTGTCCTGCCTGTCCCGATACTCTATATCCTGCAGCACATCCTCAAAGTCCGCCTCTATGCCCTTGGCTTTCAGCTCCAGCAGACGACGCTGTGCCCTGGCTCTGCTGTCGGCAGTGAGGAATATCTTCAGCTCAGCCCCCGGTAATACTACGGTGCCTATATCCCTTCCGTCCATTATCACATTGTTCCGCCGGGCAAGCTCCCTCTGCATCTCCAGCAGATAAGCTCTGACCGCCGGGAGAGAAGACACGTCGGAAGCGCAGATGGATATCTCCGGCCGCCGTATCTCCGCTGAGACATCCTCCCCGTCCAGGTACATTCTCTGCTCTCCGGCCTCATTGTAGCCCAGCTCAATTTTGATCTTGGGCAGCAGAGACTTCACTGCCTGCTCGTCTTTCCTGTCTATCCCCGCCCGGTAGGCGGCCAGACCCACAGTGCGGTATATGGCCCCGGTATCCACATAGATAAAGCGGAATGCCTCCGCCAGCTTCCTGGCAAGACTGCTCTTGCCAGCCCCTGAAGGCCCGTCAATGGCTATGGAAAAAAAACCGTTCATAAATCAGTCCCCCAATACAGAATTTCCGGCCACATAGCCTGTGGACCAGGCGATCTGCAAATTGAACCCCCCGGTATAGCCGTCCAGATCCAAGAGCTCCCCGGCAAAATACAGGCCCTTCACCAGCTTGGATTCCATGGTGCGCGGGTTCACCTCTTTGGTGCTGACCCCTCCCGCAGTGACTATAGCCTCGTCAATAGGTCTTGTTCCCTTTATGGAGACAGGGAAGGCTTTGAACAGGTGCAGCAGTCCCAGGCGCTGCTCCCGGGTTATACTGTTTACCTTTGTGTCCTCGGGAATGCCGGACAGCTCAATGAGCACAGGTATCATTGCTCGGCCCGCCAGATCACCCAGGGCATTTTTAAACTCCCTGTTTGAATATTTTTCGAAGTCCCTCAACAGTCTGGCATCCAGCTTTTTTTCATCCAGCCCCGGCTTCAGGTCTATCTCCAGCCTGTATTCAGCGCTGCCAATATTCCGCATATGAGCGCTGGCCGAGAGAACCAGAGGCCCGGAGACTCCGAAATGGGTGAACAGCATTTCCCCCAGTTCTCTATATATTAGCTTCCCGTTTTCATAGGCGGACAGCTCCACATTTTTGAGGCTGAAGCCCTGCATAGCTGCGCAGTACCAGTCATCGCTCTCCAAAGGCACAAGGGAGGGCCGCAGCTTTGTAATGCTGTGCCCCAGCTTTTCCGCAATGGCGTGGCCTGAACCGTCCGAGCCGGTGAGAGGGTAGGACAATCCCCCGGTACAAAGAGCGGCGGCACGGCACTGTATAAGCCCCTCTCCGGTCAAGACTCCGGATACCGCCCCATCGGCAGTCTGCACGTCCAGAGCCTTTCTCCTGAACACCCGTACACCGCTGCGCTCACACAGTCTTACAAGCAGCCCCGCTACATCATTTGCATTGTCTGACACGGGAAAGACACGGTTGCCCCGCTCCACTTTCAAAGGCAGGCCTCTGGACCGGAAAAACTCCATAGTGTCAGCCGGGGACAATCTGTTCAGTGCACTATAGAGAAAGCGCCCGTCTCCTGGGATATTTGTCATAAAGGTTTTTATATCGCAGCTGTTGGTCACATTGCAGCGCCCCTTGCCTGTGATACGCAGCTTGCGGCCCAACTGACGGTTGGGGTCCAGCAGCACCGTATCCACGCCTCTGGCCGCTGCGGTACAGGCACACATCAGCCCCGCAGCGCCGCCGCCTATGACCACCAGCTCAGTTTTCTCCCGGTTCATATGTATCGTACTCCCTGTGCAGAGCATCCAGCTCTGCAAGATTTTGATCCAAGCTCCTGCTGCAGCTGTTTGCCAGAGCAGCGAGCAGGGCTTCCATAAGTGCCGCAACGGCAATGATGCCTTTACCAGGCAGCATCACCTGGGCGTAGCGCCCCATTGGTGCGGCTTCGTCATCAGCCAGCACCAGTACAGACGCGCCCTTTTCCCTGGCATAGCGTGCCGGGCCCGAAAGCTGGGAGAAATAGCTGCCGCTGATTATCAGCAAAGCAGAACTTTCATCCAGCTCAAATATTTCCCGGGAAATCCCTCCGGGGGCAGAGCATGCATTAAATCCCAGGGCTCTGAGGCCGGAAGCAAAATAGCTGTCCACGCCGTCCATGCCCAGGCCCGACTGGACAACTATTTTTTTAGCCCGGCTTAGTAATTCCACCGCCTCTTCCAGTGCCCGCCGGTTCTGTACGGTCATAATTGACTTAAGGCTGAGCATGCCCTCTTCCACCGTCTGCATCAGTTCCTCAGGCTCTGCGTCAGCTGCCATCTCGTTTGCGCTGCTGAGTTTATCCTTTACATGCTGCTGCAAGGCCCGGCGCAGCTGGGAATACCCGCTGTAGCCCAGTTGGCGGGCAAAGCGTACTATGGAGGATTCGCTGACCTGTGCAGCCCGGGACAGCATCTGTGCTGTCATAAAAGGCACAGCCTCGCTGTTTTCAATAATATATTTGGCAATGGCTTTCTGGCGTTTTGAGTAGCCGGAACTGTCTTCTGCAAGCCTCTGTAAAATATCGCCTTCCATTTCCTTACCTCAGCTTATCCAACTCTTCAGAGCTAAGATGCCTCCACTTTCCCGGAGGAAGCTCACCCAGCTCCAGCCCGCCTTCGGCCACACGCTTGAGCCTTGTGACCTCCAGCCCCACCGCGCCGCACATCTTTCTCACCTGGCGATTTCTGCCCTCATGTATGCTTATTGACAGCACTGCCCCTTCCGGCAACCGCTTCAGCACCTCCACCCTGGCCGGGCGGGTACGATATCCCTCCAGCTCCATTGGCAGCCGCAGGGCCTCTGCCGCTCTTTCAATGTTGCTTCCTCTCACCCAGGTATAATAGGTTTTTGCCACCTCATGGGAGGGATGCATTACCCTGTTGGCAAAATCCCCGTCATTGGTCATCAGCAGCAAGCCCTCGGAATTCATGTCCAGCCTGCCCACCGGAAAGACCCTGACACCCAGATCAGCTACCAGCTGGCTGACATCCCGCCTTCCCTTTTCATCTTTGAGTGTGGTGACATAGCCCTTGGGCTTGTTAAGCATTATGTAAACCTTTTCCCCGGTGGACGGAAGATCTTTTCCGTCCACCAGAATCCGGTCTTTTTCAGGGTCGGCCCTGTCGCCCAGAACAGCGGGTCTGCCATTGACACTGACCCGCCCGGCGCTGATATATTCTTCAGCCGTTCTTCGGGACATCATCCCGGCGGCCGCTATTATTTTTTGCAGTCTTTCAGCCATTATCAGTCTCACCCGCCGCCATTTTCTTCCTGGGGAACATACAGGCCCACATCCTTTTCATATATAAGCCGGCAGCTGCCGACTTTTTCTCCGTCTATTATAACCCATATAGTCCCGCCTGTCTCCCCCTTATTTACGGGAGCAAAGACAAATCTGGGGTATTCCGCCTGCAGCGTCAGCTCCTGTTCCTCATCCAGCAGCAGCTCTATCCCCGCTTCCGGCACAAGGTTCACCGAGCTTTCCAGCCCGGAGATCACCGGTACCTGGAAGCTTTGTCCCTCCGTCACATCTTTGATGACAAACTGGGAAAAAGCCCAGTCGTACAGCTTTACATGGTCATCCCAGTCGTCCGGGTCGGAAAGTGTGACACATATCAGCCGCTGCCCCATTCTCTCACAGCAGCTGACCAGGCAGCGCCCTGCCGCCTGAGTATATCCCGTCTTTCCGCCCACACAGTCCGGATACATATCCAGTAGCTTGTTATGGTTTACCAGAGTAAGGCCCTTTATGAGGCAGCTCCTGGTGGAGCAAAGCTCACGAAAACTCTCATTTTCCATGCAGTAGGCCATAAGCTTTGCCATATCTCGGGCGGTTGAATAGTGGTTCTCCCCATCCAGCCCGTGTGGATTTTCAAAGCTGCTGTCCGCCATCCCCAGTTCCCGGGCCTTGGCGTTCATCAACCCGGCGAAATCCTGAGAGCTCCCGGCCACGTATTCTGCCAGAGCCTGGGCCGCGTCATTCCCGGATACCAGCAGCAGGCCAAGCAAAAGCTCCTTTACGGTGTAGCGCTCCCCCGCCTCCAGATACATGGACGAGCCCTCTATATTGCAGCAATCTTCAGTTATGTCAACCAGCTCGCTGAGCTCGGCATTTTCCAGCGTAACAATGGCAGTCATAAGCTTGGTGGTACTGGCAATGAGGGATTTTGCGTCGGCATTTTTCTCGTATAATACCCTGCCTTCGGAGCTCATGACAATAGCCGAGCAGGCGCTGGTTTCCGGCGGAGCTGCCCAGGCATGGGAGCAGAGATTCAGCATAAGGCAGACAGCCGCCAACGCAGATATGATTTTCTTAATAATAAGCACCGCCTTTCTTCAGGCAGTGCTTATTATTTACAAATATTCAAATAATATGAATGTATCAGACTTTATCTGTCTTCTGTTTTGCAATAAATGCATCCACCCTGTCCATTACCTGGGGCACAAGGTCGATTATCCTGTCTACGGTATTACTGGCAGGAGGAGTGACGTTTATCATACGGACCACGCCCTCCTTGATAACCAGAAATCCAATGGGGTCTATCTTGACGCCGGTGGCGTTGCCGCCGCCGTAAGGGCGTTCATCTCCCGGTTTTTTGCCGGCAAATTCCACACCGCCGCCGCCGAATCCCACACTGATCCTGGAGATTGGGACAAGGGTTATACCGTCGGGAGTGTAAATGGGGTCGCCCACAACGGTGTCCACCTTGAGTATGTTCTTGACGCTCTCCATAGTATTCTGCATCAAAGTTCCGATAGGGTTGTTATCCATTAGAGTCCATCCTTTCCTCTTGCTGTATATTTTGTTCTGTATTTACCACATTATCAGGATTTTCCGTCGGGAGATCTTCCCCATTGCGCTTTCTGAGTCTCTTTTCCCTGAGCAGGCGCAGCTTATTTTTAAGCAGGATGCCCAGTACTCCAAAGGCGATAGCAAAGCCCATGCGGAAAACCTGGCCTATTCTGATGACCACGCATACCCCTATGTCGAGCTTAGACTTATCCAGGGTGAAATCCACATCCGTGCGCACGTCGCTGTCCTTGACTATAAAGCGGCTTTCACAGACAGGTGCCAAAGTAGACAGGGCGGCATTTACGTAGTTATAGGTCATGGCGGTGTTATAGGGGTCGTCACCCGCCGCTATATAGTGGAGCATGAACCTGTCCACCGTGAGCTTTCCGAATTTGCCGAAGCCTTTCAAGGCCGCCTTGACCAGTGCAAACTTTTCATCCATGTTGAGCTCCAGTTTTTTTCTGGGCTTTTTGGGCTTGTCTGCCTTGGGTTCCTTGGGCGCTTTTTCTTTTTTGGGCTTTTTCTGCTTTTGGGGCTTGGATTCGTCCGCAGGCTTTTTGGGAAGCAGCTTAATAAGCACTCCGCATACCTTGGCGGATACGCTCAGCTGCCCCTCCACATAGCTCACATCGGCCCCTACCGGGATCAGCATTATCAGCACAATAATGCCGACAATGATGCCCAGCACAATTAACCAGACCAATTACATCACTCCTCCACAGTTTCGCCTGTGATTTCGCTCAATGAGATCTGCTCCTTGCCGCCTGTGCCCTGCAATTTATCTATGGCGGTCTGCAGCTTTTCTATTCCCTCGCCATTGGTCATATCCGGCAGGGGCGGAAGCTCAGAGAGGGCGCTTATGCCCATGGTACGCAGAAAGACATCCGTGGTTCTGAACAAAAGGGGACGGCCCGGCACATCCAGGCGCCCGCATTCCTCAATAAGCCCGCGCTCGCACAGCATGCCCACGGTGTAGGAGCTGTCCACTCCCCTCACCTGTTCCACATAGGCTCTTGTCACCGGCTGGAAATAGGCCACCACCGCCAGAGTCTCCAGGGCGGGCTGGGACAGCACCGGAGGTTTTCTCTGTTCCAGAGCCTTGCCTATATAGGGAGCGAACTCCGGGGCCGAGCACATCTGCAATTTATCCTCCAGACGAAGTATCCTCATGCCCCGCTGCCCGGAGCTGTAGGTCTCCTGGAGTTCTGCGGCTGCGGAAATGACTTCCTCCTCACTGACCCCCAGGATGAGTGAAAGCCTTGCAATGGGGACGCTGTCCCCTGCGGCAAAAAGTATGGCTTCTATTACGGATACAATATCAATCATCGTCTACTCCACGATTTTTTCCATGATCTCATCCACATCCCCGCCTGCAAACTCAAGGACATAGTCCTCCCCGCTGCGGTCGATATGGAGGCTGCCCATGCTGCACAGCTCCAGTATGGACATGAATGTAGCCACGATCTCCGAACGAGAGCGGCAGCTGCGATACAGCTCCTGCAGGCAGGCGCTGCCCTCTTTCAGGCGCAGCAGTATCTGATGGCTTTTATCCCGGACACTGTATATGATGCGCTGGGGCACAGCCCGGCTTATATCCGGTTCCGGAGCCTTGCCTCCCCTTGAATATATACTGTACAGAGCTTTCAGAATATCTACCGGTTCATGGCGGTACTCGTACTCTTTAGCGCTCTTGGGCAGGGGCTCCGGCAGCTTTGCATAGTAGAGCAGTCCCTGCTCCGAAGCTTTCTTAAGTTCCGGCAGCACCTGCTGGACTGCGGCAAAAATATCTCTGCATTTGAGCTGTTCCAGAGACTCCATCAGTACCTCCAGCTCGGATACTTCCTTATCTCCGGCCAGGAGCATACGGGTTTTTATATACAGCAGGTGGGATGCCATCTGTACAAATTCGCTGGCTACCTCCAGATCCATGCGCTGCATCTCGCCCAGATATTCCAGATACTGATCCAAGATATCGGCTATCTTGATGTCCCGGATCTCTATTTTATTTTTTGACAGGAGCATCAGTATCAGGCTCAGAGGCCCCTCGAAATCCTGAAGCTCGTTTTTCTCTTTGACTACGCCTTCCAGAAAAAAATTAGGATTTTCCATTGTCACTCACAGATAAAAGAGATATACCACAGCATCACAAGCTGCCTGAGCCAAGGGGATAAGCCCGGAATAAATAAGGTCGATCAGATAGTTCAGCGGGCGGCCCAGCACTCCTGTAGCCACCAGCACCAGCATAATTATCCCGCCGTAGCGTTCATAGCGCATCAGCTTATAATAATCCTCATCCCTCAGCAGGGAAAAAAGCACCTTTGATCCGTCCAGGGGCGGGATAGGGATGAGGTTAAAAACAGCAAGCCCAATGCTCATTATTGCCGTGAGCTGTATCATCTGCAAAAAATAGCTGCCAACTGCGCTCATACCCAGAGGTACATAGGCCGCCCCGTAAAGCAGCATGAAGACGAGGGCAATAAGCAGGTTGCTCCCCGGCCCGGCCAAAGCCGTGACCGCCATTCCCTGCTTTGGGTTTTTGAATTTGTACATATTCACCGGCACGGGTTTTGCCCAGCCCACGTGGAAAACCAGCATCATCAGAAGCCCCACAGGGTCCAAATGTTTGATTGGGTTGAGAGTAAGCCGCCCTCGGCTCTTGGCCGTATCGTCACCCAGCCAGTACGCCACCAGTCCGTGGCTCAGCTCATGGAGCGTTATACACAGCAGGGACGGAATCACTCCCAGGAGTATACTGAGGATATAAGTAAAATCAAATCCGTTCCAAATGGACTCTACTCCGTCGATATCCCCCACCTCCAATTTGCAAATATTCTATCAAAACCGGACAGAAATTACAAGAGCGAAGCATAAGTTTTGCTTCGCTCTTATACAAACTATATAAGATTGACTATCTGAGAGAGCAGGATTTCCCTGCCCTGGCCCTTTTCTGCTGAAAAAGGAATGAGTATTACTTCCTCAGGCAGCTCCAAAGTCCGCCGAATAAGCTCCAGGTTCGGCTCTATCCCGCTCTTTTTCAGTTTGTCAAGCTTGTTTGCAACCACGACCATGGAGCAGCCCGAGGCCTTGAACCATTGGGCCATGGTGACGTCGTCCGCCGTGGGCTTATGCCTGGCATCCACGATCATCACTCCCAGGTCGATAAGCCCGGGCTGGGCAAAAAAATCCTCCATCAGCTTGCCCCAGCGCTCCCGTTCGGACTGGGATACTTTGGCATATCCGTAGCCCGGCAGATCCACAAAATAAATTTTATCATCAATACGGAAATAATTGACATGGACGGTCTTACCCGGAGAGGCGCCTACCCTGGCAAAGTTCTTCCGGTTCAGCAGCCGGTTAATCACAGAGGACTTACCCACATTGGACTTGCCCGCAAAAACCACACTGGGCATTGAACTGCGTATGAATTGCTGCGGGGATGCGGCCGATTTTACAAATTCCGCCCTGTTCACATTAAGTATGGCCATAGCCCACCTACTGTCTCACAGTGCAGCGCTCTCCGGAGCGAATGCCGGGCGCGGTACACAGGGCCAAATCATCCTCCCCGCCCCGTACCAGAGCCAGATTCAGCACATTGTCCACATGCTCCGTGGGCACGAAATTCAACTGCTTTCGCACCAAGGGGTCAATTTTCTCCAGGTCGGCTTCATTTTCGGCAGGGATTATCACAGTTTTCACCCCGGCACGCAGTGCAGCCATGGTCTTTTCTCTAAGACCTCCTATGGCCATCACCCGGCCCCGAAGGGTTATTTCACCGGTCATGGCAATATCGTGGCGTACCGGCACCCCGGTGAGTGCGGAAATCATGGCAATAGTCATTGTAATGCCTGCGGAGGGACCGTCCTTAGGTACGGCGCCCTCGGGGAAGTGGATATGGATATCCTTGTTTTTATGGAAATCCGGGTCTATGCCAAGCATATCAGCCCGGCTGCGTATGTAGCTGAGGGCCGCCTTGGCAGACTCTTTCATCACATCACCAAGGTTTCCGGTGAGCTCCAACCGCCCGGTGCCCTCCATTACAGCTACCTCTACATCCAGAACCTCACCGCCCACGGAGGTATAGGCCAGACCTCTTACCAGCCCCACCTCATCTCTCAGGCGCAGTTCATCGGGTTTGTATTTTGCCGGGCCCAATACCGCCTCCAACTGACCGGCCTTCAGGCTCAGGCTCCTGAACTTCTCCTCGGCAATGCCGCTGGCGGCCTTACGGCAGGCGGCGGCTATCTCACGTTCCAGAAGTCTTACACCGGATTCTCTGGTGTATGAACGAATTATCTCCCTTACCGCGGCATCTTCAATGCGCAGCTGATTTGCCCTGAGGCCGTGTTTCTTACGCTGCTTGGGTATCAGGTGTTCCTTTGCTATCTGAAGCTTTTCCTCATCGGTGTAGCTGCTGAGCTCGATGACTTCCATTCTGTCCAGCAGAGCTCGGGGAATAGTGTCCAAGGAATTTGCCGTGGTTATGAAAAACACTTCCGACAGGTCGAAGGGTATCTCCAGGAAATTGTCCCGGAAAGCATAGTTCTGTTCCCCGTCGAAGGCTTCCAGCAGAGCTGCCGAAGGGTCACCCCTGTAGTCGGAGGCCAGCTTGTCAATCTCATCCAGAACCATCAGGGGATTGCAGCTGCCGGCCTGGATAATCCCGCTGATAAGGCGTCCGGGCATGGAGCCTATGTAGGTGCGCCGGTGCCCCCGGATCTCTGCCTCGTCATGGACGCCGCCCAAAGAGATCCGCACAAGCTTTCTGTTGGTCGCCTTGGCGATACTCTGGGCGATACTGGTTTTGCCGGTACCCGGAGGCCCCACCAGGCACAGCAGTCCGCCCTTTATTTCCGGGCTCAACTGCTTTACCGCCAGGTATTCGCAGATGCGCTCCTTCACCTTCTCAAGGCCGTAGTGGTCGTCGTCCAGGATTTTTCTGGCTTTTTGTATATTGATAGTCTCCTGAGTCTTTTTGCCCCATGGTATATCCAGGCAGGTGTCCAGATAGCTGCGTATCACCGCCGCCTCGGAGGAACCGAAAGGCTGCTTGGAAAGCCTGCCCAGCTCCTTGTTCAGGCGGGCTCTTATCTCGTCGCTCACCGGCAGGGCTTCTATCCTGCTGCGGTAGCTCTCGATATCGTCGTCCTCGCCCAGCTCGGCCTGGATGATTTTCATCTCCTCCCGGAGATAATACTCCCGCTGATTGTGGTTCATGGCCTCCTGGGTGGCCTCACTCAACTCCTTTTCTATGCTCAGCACTTCCAGCTCCGCGCTGAGGAGCTTGCACAGCAGGCCCAGTCTACGGCTGGGATAGGCCTCTTCCAGTATCCGCTGCTTATCCTCCATGCTGAAATGCACGTTCTGGGCCACGTAGTTGGATACATAGCTGGGATTGGGATTTGCCAGCAGGTTCAGAAGCTGCTCGGTGATCATGTCCTGGTTAAAGTGGATGTACTCCTCAAAGAGGGAGATGCAATTTCTAAGCAGCGCCTCTTTTCTGGCGGCGCTCACCCTCTCCTCCTTATCAGGCAGAGGTATAATCTCCGCAGTGTATCCCTTGGGGTCGGGGTTTACACTGAGGTACTTTGCCCGGTAGAGGCCCTCCACCATGACCCGGCAGACGCTGCTCCTGGGCTGGCGCAGCTGCTGGCGAATACGGCAGACCGTGCCCACCTGGTAGATGTCCTCCTCCTGGGGCAGGTCTGCAGTGAGGTTTTTCTGGGTGGACAGGAAAATGAGCTGTCCATATTTTGCAGCCATAGCCAGCGCGCCCACGGAAGCCTGCCGCTCCACATCGAAAGTCAGCAGCATTTCCGGGAATACGTGCAGACCTCTCAGCGCCAGCATAGGCAGGGTTTTAGTCTGTATGCTGTTGTCAGTCATATTGTTATCCTCCTTTCCGGAGCCCCTGTGCTCAGCCGTGTCTGTGCTCAACTATGGGTTCTGCACCTTCGTTCACGGACTGAGGGGTAATGATTATCTTGCTTGCGTCGGCATCTGAGGGCACGGAGTACATAACGTCAGTCATGACGCCCTCCATGACACTCCTCAATCCCCTGGCGCCTATTTTCATGGCGATAGCCTTGTCGGCAATAGCTTCCAGGGCCTCGTCCTGGTATTCAAGCTCCACATTGTCCATAGCCATGAGGGAGCGGTACTGCTTTGTCATGGCGTTTTTGGGCTCGGTGAGGATGCGCACCAGATCATCCCTGTTGAGGCTCTCCAGGCTGGCCACCACCGGCAGGCGGCCTATAAGCTCGGGGATGATGCCGAACTGCAGAAGATCGTGCTGCTGCACCTGGGAAAATATCTCTCCCACGTCCCTTTCAGCCCGGCTGCTTATCTCTGCTCCGAATCCCATAGTCTTTTTATCGGTGCGCTTTTCTATAATTTTATCCAGGCCGTCGAAAGCCCCGCCGCAGATGAACAAGATGTTGGTGGTGTCCACCTGTATGAATTCCTGATGAGGGTGCTTGCGTCCTCCCTGGGGAGGTACATTGGCCACCGTGCCCTCCAGGAGCTTCAGCAGCGCCTGCTGCACACCCTCGCCGGACACGTCCCTGGTGATGGATGTGTTCTCACTTTTGCGTGCGATCTTGTCGATCTCGTCGATATATATTATTCCTTTCTGGGCCCGCTCCACGTCAAAGTCCGCCGCCTGGAGCAGCTTCAGTATGACATTCTCCACATCCTCGCCCACATACCCCGCTTCGGTGAGAGTGGTGGCATCGGCAATGGCAAAGGGCACATCCAGCATCTTGGCCATGGTCTGGGCAAAAAGAGTCTTGCCGCTGCCGGTAGGGCCGA
The DNA here is from genome assembly GCA_944385175.1 of uncultured Oscillospiraceae bacterium. GTDB lineage: Bacteria > Bacillota > Clostridia > Oscillospirales > Oscillospiraceae > Limivicinus. Next base: position 13,336 of record CALWWB010000020.1, read on the forward strand.
TGAGGAGGATGTTGCTTTTTTGCAGCTCCACATCGTCATCCACCGGGTGGAGGATGCGCTTATAGTGGTTGTATACAGCCACGGAAAGGACTTTTTTAGCTCTGTCCTGACCTATAACGTAGTCGTCCAGCCTGGCCTTTATCTGCATTGGCTTAGGCAGCTTTGCAAACTCCAGGGGCAGCCCGTCATATCCGGTGACGGCAGTCCCCTCCCCTCCTTCTCCTACAATGCTGGCACACATGCGCACACACTCGTCGCAGATATAGCAGTTATTGCCCGCTATCATCCGCTCCACCAGAGATTGGGGCTTGCCGCAAAAAGAGCATCTTATGCTTCTTCTTTCTTCATTTCTAGCCATATGTTATCCCCTTTTAAAACTATGGGGGAACTGCCGTTCCCCCATAAAAAAGTATCAACGCTTATAGATGACCTTATCTATGAGTCCGTAGTCCTTGGCTTCCTCTGCGGTCATAAAGTGGTCACGCTCGCAGTCACGCTCGATCTCTTCCACGCTCTTCCCTGTATTTTCGGACAGGATGGCATTGAGTTTCTTCTTTATCTTAAGGATCTGCTCTGCCTGGATCTGGATGTCGGTGCACTGGCCCTGGCTGCCGCCGGAGGGCTGGTGTATCATGATCTCCGCATTTGGCAGGGCAATGCGCTTGCCTTTGGCCCCTGAGGACAGGAGGAAAGCACCCATGGAAGCGGCCATACCTATGCATATGGTGGATACATCCGGCTTAATATACTGCATGGTATCGTATATTGCCAGGCCGGAGGTTACGCTGCCGCCGGGGCTGTTGATGTAAAACTGGATGTCCTTATCCGGGTCCTGGGCCTCAAGATACAGAAGCTGGGCGACTATAAGGCTTGCTGTGGTGTCGTTGACTTCCTCCGACAGCATGACTATGCGGTCGTTGAGCAGTCTTGAGAAAATGTCATAGGAGCGTTCGCCTCTGCTGGTCTGCTCCACAACATAGGGGACTAAACTCATTGTATTAAACTCTCCTTCCAAATATCAGCATCCAAGAGAGCATATCCTTATCGGCAGGAAATTATTCAGCCTTTTCCTCGGCCTTTGCCTCCACGGCGCTGTCTATAATAATATTGGTGGCCCGCTCCTTCTTCAGCTCCGCCTCGATAAAGTCCTTGCTGAAGTAGCTCTTCATATCCTCCACCTTGGCGCCGATGCCCTCGGCCATCTTGTTCATGTACTCATCGGCCTCTTCCTGGGTGACTTCCATATTCTCTGCCTCGGCAACGGCCTCCAGCAGCAGCTCGGTCTTCACCTGCATCTCGGCGGAGGGACGGATGGCAGCGGCTTCCACGCCCATCATGTTCAGCAGATCCTCCAGGGAGGTGTTCCTGTCGGTAAAGCCGAAGCTTGCGGCATAGTTGCGCACCATCTCCTCCAGCTTGTCGTCAACCATGACGGAGGGGATCTCCACCGTCATATTCTCGCAGGCCTGACGGATGATATCGGAGCGGAACTTGTTGTCGGCCATCTCCTGCTGCTGCTTTTCCTGCTTTGCACGGATGTCGGCCTTGTACTCGTCCAGGGTATCGAACTCGGACACGTCCTTGGCGAACTCATCATCCAGCTCAGGCAGCTCCTTTGCAGAGAGGCTGTTGAGCTTGACCTTGAATACCACAGCCTTTCCGGCCAGGTCTGCCACATAGTCCTCCGGGAAGGTGATGTTCACGTCCTTCTCCTCGCCTATCTTCATGCCGACGACCTGCTCCTCAAAGCCGGGAACGAAGGCGCCGGAGCCCAGCTCCAGGTCGTAGCCCTCGGCCTTGCCTCCGTCAAAGCGCTCGCCGTCCAGGTAGCCGTCAAAGTCGATGTTGGCAGTGTCTCCCATCTGGGCCTCACGATCCTCCACGGTGAGGATACGGGCATTGCGCTTGCGGGCGGCATCCAGCTCCTTGTCCACGTCCTCGTCGGTGACCTTGACCTCATCCTTCTGTGCGCTCAGGCCCTTGTACTGGCCCAGAGTTACCTCGGGGTAGAGGCTGACGGCAAAGGTATACTCCACGGTGCGGCCCTCGGTCACGTTTACATCGGAAATGGAGGGAGCACCCACAATGCGCAGGCCGGACTCCTTCAGGCCCTGCTCGAAAGCTTTGGGGGCCAGCTCGTCCATGGCGTCCTGATAGAACACTTCGTGGCCGTACATGCCTTCCACTACGGCGCGGGGGGCCTTGCCCTTGCGGAAACCGGGAATATATATAGAGCTCTTGTTCTTCAGGTAAGCGCCGTTGACTGCTGCTTCAAACTCGGCAGCATCGCTCTCCACCTGAAAACTGGCAGTATTCTTCTCTTTTTTCTCTACATTCTTGACTATCATATTTCTTTCCTCCTAAATATGTGTCTGCACGCACTGTAGAATAATAACAGATATCCTCTGTAAAATCAATGACAAATTAATGAATTTGCGGCCTTTCTAGTCCATGAGTTTCAGCGGAGCAAAATCCAGGAAATCCGCCGATACCAGCTTGAATTCCGTACCGTCTCTCCAGCCTTTGAAGGCGGCGGAACAGCCCCTGCCGTGGATATGTCCATAGCAGCACAGGCGCACCTCATGCCTCTTCAGAAGTTCAAGTATCTCAGGGCAGCTGTAGTGGATATACACTGGCGGGTAATGCAGGAACACCAGCTTTGGCCTGTCCCCGGCTGCTTTCAGAGATGCCTCCAGGCGCATTACCTCCCGGCGCATTATCTTCTTGTCGTGTTCCCCGCCCTTCTCTTCCTCATAAAACCAACCTCTGGTCCCACAAATGGCAAAGCCCTCATATTCAAAACAGTTATTGTAAAGTATATCTATGCTGTCTATGCCGTTTTCCTCAAAAAACCTCCGGGCCTTGGCAGCGGTACTCCACCAGTAATCATGGTTGCCCTTCAGTATAATTTTTTTCCCGGGCAGATTATGGATAAAAAGGAAGTCCTCCCGGCACTCCTCTATGCCCATGCCCCAGCTTATATCACCGCAGATGACGCACAGGTCGTCCTCCCTCAGGGCGGTAAAACCTTCTTTCAGTTTTTCCGTGTGGTTTTCCCACTTATCGCCGAAAATGTCCATGGGCTTGCTGCCGCCCAGGGAGAGATGGGTATCTCCGATTGCGTAAAGTGCCATAGGCAGAAGCCGTCCTCCGAATAATGATACTAAAAAAGCAAATAATAGCCGTGTATAAAACAAAAGGGAGGCTTTGCAATGAGCGAAAAAAGAAGTTCCGGCCCCAATCCCGGGGTGGGCTGCGACGTGACCAACTGCAAGTACAACACCGTTGACTGCAAGTGCAGCGCAGCAAAAATCAATGTACAGAACGAAAAGGCCTGCACCAAGGGCGAGACCTACTGCTCCACCTTCTGTCCCCGGGGCAGCTGCTAAGTATTCCCGGCAAAGCCGGGAATACATATATCCTCATTGAAAAGCGTCCTCTATGTGGTTTATCTCTATGCGCCGGCTCCGCTCCCCTTCCGGGGCGTAGAGCTCGATAACGTCGAAACGGGGCTGCAGCTGCAAATCATGGCAGCCGAGCCACAGCTCTGCCGACGTGATGATACGCTGCTGTTTTGCCCTGTCTACAAACTCACGGGCCTGGGCAAAGGCCGCATTCTTTCTCAGTTTGACTTCCACGAAGGCCAGATAGCCGCCCTTGCTGGCAATGATATCTATCTCTCCGAAGCGGCAGGAGAAGTTCCTATCCAGTATCCTGTAGCCCCTCCGGCGCAGATATCTAACGGCCTTCTCCTCTCCCCAGCCACCCAGGCTCTTTTTGTCCATCAGTGCATCTTCCTCAAAAAGCTCAGCCTGTGTATGGGGCTGGGCCCGAATTCTCTCAGAGCCTCGTAGTGGAGCTTGGTGCCGTAGCCCTTGTGCTGCCGGAAATGATACTGGGGATAGAGTTCGTCCATCCGGAGCATATAGCGGTCACGGCTGACCTTTGCCAATACGGAAGCCGCCGCAATGTCGGCGCAGCGGGAATCCCCTTTTACGATGCAGCGGCTGTCCAGGCTTATACCGCTGTTTCTGTTACCGTCTATCAGGGCCAGCTCCGGCTGCGGGCTAAGCTGGGCAATGGCCCTGTTCATCGCCAGGAAGGTGGCGTTCAGAATGTTCAGTTCCTCTATCTCCTCTACCGTGGCAAAGGCAATACCGTAGCTCAAAGCCGCATCCATTATAGGCTCAAAGAGTTCTTCCCGTTTTTTCTCCGTGAGGTTTTTGGAGTCGTTTAGCCCCGGGAGCTCCATACCTCTGGGAAGTATCACCGCCGCAGCGCACACCGGCCCCGCCAATGGGCCACGGCCAGCCTCATCAACGCCGCAGATCATCTCATAGCCCTGATCGTATATCTCTTTTTCCAGCTCCCAAAGGTCAGACATTGGGCACCTCCAGGCTGAGCCTGCCCAGCTTGCCCTCGTGGTATTCTCCCAACAGGGTGTTCGCCATACGTTCTATGTCATATTCACCCCTGGAAATCAAAAAACCCCGTTTCTTTGCCGCCTGCTCCAGAAGCTCAAAGCCGTTCATATCCGGGTCCGGCGTGAACTTGTAGCGTTCCTCAATTGCCTTTGGGTACATGTCCCTGAGGCGCAGCATAAAATTTGCACCCAGTGTTTCCTTATCCAGCACATCCGCCTTGATGGCGTTGGTGATAGCCAGCATTTCCCCTACCTCCTGGCTGTCAAAGCGGGGCCAGAGTATGCCCGGCGTATCCAGCAGGTCAAGGCCGGAATCTATGTTTATCCACTGTTTCCCCCGGGTCACGCCGGGCCTGTCCCCGGCTATGGCGGCTTTTCGCCCTGCCACTTTGTTTATAAAGGTCGATTTGCCGACGTTGGGTATGCCCAGGATCATCACCCGCAGAGTGCGGCCCACCTGTCCTTTGCTCTCATAGTCCCTGAGCTTGTCTGCCAGAAGCCGCCGCACAGCCGGGGCAAAGCCGTTCACCCCTCTGCCGCTTTTTGCATCTGTCTCCAGCACCGCAAAGCCCTGTCCTTCATAGAATTTCTTCCATCCGGCAGTTATCTCCGGGTCGGCCAGGTCTGTGCGGTTGAGTATTATGAGCCTGGGCTTGTCCCCGGCAAGGCGGTCTATATCCGGGTTACGGCTGGATCTGGGAATACGGGCATCCAGAAGCTCGCACACTGCGTCAACCATTTTCAGGTTTTCCTCTATCATGCGCTGGGCCTTGGTCATATGTCCCGGGAACCACTGGATATTCATTTTCTCATACATATTGCCTTTTTCCGTCATTGAATGACCCTCACCTGGTTCAGGGGGTATATTACGAAGTAGGCCCTGCCCAAAATGAGGCGGCTGTCCACCATGCCGATCTCCTTCTTGCGGCTGTCGGTAGAGGCGTTTCGGTTGTCACCCATGACAAATACGCAGCCGTCGGGCACGGTCTGGGGGCCTATAAAGTCCAGCTTGTTGGTGGTAGGCTCCAGAATATAGTCCTCTACAATTGGTTCGCCGTCCACATATACTATACCCTCGTCAAAGTCTATGTTTATAACCTGGCCCTCGGTGGCAATGACCCGCTTCACCAGAGCACGCTCCGGGTCGTACTCATCCTTTTTGAATACCACCACATCTCCGGCCTTGGGGGAATAGAACAGTCCGGACACCAGCATTTTGTCCCCGTTATTAAGCGTGGGATTCATGGAGGTACCTCTCACATCTATAAGCCTTATGAAAAAGGCAAATATCACCACACAGATTATTAGGGCGATGCTCAGGCAGTGTATCCAGTCGTATATCTCTTTTCGGGAGCGCTCCCCGAAACTCAGCTCAGGCAATGCCTGAGTCTGTTTCTTTGAGTGTCTGCTCATGTCGATCTCCATTCGTCATAAAGATTCATAGTATTATACACCTTTATCCGCCCAATAATCAACTGTTTTTCTCCACTTGAAAGCAGGTGTCAAGCTATGTTATTATACGATTCAGGGCTTTGAGGTGAAAATATGCTTAAGCTCAGCATAGTCATACCTGTATACAATGTGGAAAAATATCTGTCCGCCTGCCTGGATTCAGTGCTGTATCCCGGTCTGGAGGGTTACGAGATAGTAATCGTAAACGACGGCTCCACCGACTCCTCCCCGGCTGTTGCCCAGGAATACCGCCGCCGTTACCCGGAGCTTATACGCCTTATAAATACAGAAAATAGCGGCCTGGGCGCCGCCAGGAATGTGGGGCTTGAAGCAGCCTCGGGAGAATACCTCCTGTTTTTAGACAGCGACGACTACCTCCGGCCAAACGCCCTGCCGGAGATAATGGCAAAGCTGGAGGAAGGTTTCGACATATGCATCTTCGGGATTCTCTCCGTCACCGAAAGCGGCCATGTGCTGGACGATATACCCAGCTGCGGCCGTGAAGGGGAGCTGTCTCTGGCCGGCTATCCCCGGCTGCTGCTCTGTCCTCCCTCCGCCTGCAACAAGCTCTGCCGCCGCAGCCTGTTTATGGGCAGCGGCATCCGCTTTCCCAGCCGTGTTTGGTACGAGGACCTGCGCACCATGCCCAAGCTCTACCTGCTTACCGACAGAATTGTGGCCACAGATCGTCAGTGGTACATCTATGTCCAGCGTTCCGGCTCCATCACCCGCTCGGCAAATCTTCATCGGAACCTGGAAATAATGGACGCCCTGGACGATCTCATCGGCTATTACAAGGCCCGGGGCAGCTATGAGAGCTACAGCAATGAGCTGGAGTATACGGCCTTCTATAACCAGTTTCTCACCTCAGTGGTGAGGGTTTGCCTGGCGGAGCCCAAAAGCCCGGTGGCGGAAAAGCTCCGCTGCGATTTTCTGAATAAGTTTCCCAATTTCACCGCCAACCCCTATGTGGGGGAAATGCCCTTTAAATACCGGCTTCTGACCCGGCTCATTCTCCGCCGCCGCTACCGGACGGTAGGACTTATAATGGGCCTCAACGAGCGCTTCAAGGGCAAGTGAAAGGAGGGGCAGTATGCCTAAGCTCAGTGTGGTAATCCCTGTCTATAACGTAGAGGGCTATATCCGCAAATGTCTGGACTCTCTGACGGAGCCGGGCCGCATCCGCCTTGCCTCCGGTCAGGAGCCGGGATATGAGATAATCATTGTCAACGACGGCTCCACCGACACCTCTGGTGAGATTGCGGAGGAATACCGGCAGAGCTGTCCCCGGCTGATAAAACTCATCTCCATTGAAAACAGCGGCCAGGGCCAGGCACGGAATGTGGGCATGGAGGCCGCCTCCGGGGAATTTCTGTATTTTATAGACAGCGACGACTACCTGGCCCCAGGGGCCATGGCGGAACTGCTGGATATTGTGGAGCAGGATTTCGACATCTGCATCTTTGATTCCATTGCGGTAAACACTCTGGGACAGGAGCTGGAATACCGTCCCGGCTGCCGGTGCAGCCCTCCCCTGACCCTGGCCGCCCACCCGGAGTTGCTGCTGGAAAATCCCGACGTGTGGAACAAGCTCTTTCGCCGCAGCCTCTTCATGGACAATGATATCCGCTTCAGCCCCCGGGTCTGGTTCGAGGACCTGCGGACGGTGCCCAAGCTCTATGCTTATACGGATAATACCGTCTATATCCCCAAAGCCCTCCACCGCTATGTCCAGCGGCCGGACTCCGTCACCAATACCGGCAAGGTCCGGCGCAATCTGGAAATAATCCCCGCCGTGGACGAGCTGTTGGATTTCTATAAGTCTCTGGGGATGTACGGGCGGCTGAAGGACGTGCTGGAGTACCTGGCCTTCCACAGTGAATTTCTCACCTCCTCGGTGCGGGCAAATCTGGCGGATTGGAAAAGCCCTGTCCAGGCTGAGCTTGCCCGGGACTTCCTTGAAAAATTCCCCGGCTATAAATCAAACCCCTATGTGCGCGGCATGAGTGCTCAGCATAAGCTGCTGAGCTTCCTGCTGATGCACCGGATGTATCTCAGCGTACACATACTGATGAAGCTGAACAACAAGCTGAAAAACAAGAGAATATAAAAAGCTGAAAGGCGGGGCCTGTGCCCCGCCTTTCAGCTTTACATTTTATTTTGAAAGTCTGGCCTTCATGTCCAGCAGGCCCATGGCCAACCGGTCAAGACCCATATAGTTGAGCCTCATGACCATGCGCCGCTTTCCGTTCTCCCGCCGATAGCTCCCGCAAGAGTTCAGGCGTGGTATATAGGAGTGGATATAGGCCCTGAGCTCTTTCAGAACCTCTCCCCTGTCCGGTGTATCCTGCCGCGACACCCGGCTTATGGTATCCAGCAGAACATGGTTCACGAGGAAGAACTCAAACTCTTCCCGGTGCTCCGGCAGCATATGCACCGAAAGCATATCCATTATCTTAAGCATGTCCAGGTTTTTTGCGGAATTGTTGTTGCGCATGGTAGAGTCCTGATGCCTGCGGTAGATATACAGAGGCTCGCGCACATACTCCACCATGTCAGCCCGTATGAGCATCATAGCAGAGAAATAAAAGTCCTCATACCAGAGTCCCGTGGGAAATCGGATGTCCCCCACCAGCTCCCGGCGGAATATCTTGTTGCAGGCGGAGCCTGCCGAGGCCAGAGGATGCTCCTGAACACAGGCGGGCAGCACTTCCTCCCGGCCGTCGTCATAGCGGGCCAGCCAGTCGCAGACAACTACATCTGCCCCCGTTTCCTCCGCCCTGGCCACTAGCTTTTCGTACATATCCGGGGCTATGGTATCGTCGCTGTCGATAAAGCCCAGATAGTGGCCCCGGGCATCTTCTATGGCAAAGTTCCTTGCCCGCCCCTGGCCGCCGTTGTCCACCCGGCGCAGGGAGATCTTTTCCGGGTATCGGGCCCTGTACTCCTCCAGTACCGCAGCGGTGCCGTCTGTGGAACCGTCGTCCACCAGCAGTATCTCATAATCTTCCACAGTCTGGCCCAGCAGGGAGTCCAGGCACTGGCGGATATAGGGCAGCACATTGTACACCGGCACAATTATACTCAGCTTCATTGCAGTTTTCTCCACAGGCTGTTCTCCTCCGTGACCGGCTTCACCCTGGTCTGATAGTATATAAGCCCCAGCACCAGCGCCATATAGAAGGAGACATTTGGCCTCCTCAGTACCGAGCCGGAGAACTGGGCCAGGCCCACAAAGAGCAGGAAGGTGATCAGCAGAATAAAGTTGTCCGTGGTAAAGGCTGTCTTGAAATTCTTAAACAGCCGCCAGATTATCAGCAGGGCAAAATAGGCCACAAAAGCCAGATATGCTCCAAAGCCCAGATAGCCGTAGTAGTAGAATATTGCGGGCCAGTCGTTCTCCAGATCGCAGCTGCCGGTGAGCCAGATATCGGAGACATCGATACCGAAGAGGTGGGTCAGGCTGTCGCTGTGCTTCCACATCATGGATGCATAGGCGCTTTTCTGCTGCCTCACGTCTATGAGTGTCTGGGCGTCGGTGGTGAAATCATACTCCTGCATTATCTCGTCTATGGTGAAGCGCTCAAACATATTGGGCATTATGCTCCAGAGCATCTTCCTGTAATAGTCCTCATAGACCTGATGTACCTCCGGGTCGGTGAGTATATCCTCCCCGCTCAGGCTGTCAGGGTCGTAGCCCATATCCTCCAGCTGCTTGTCTATCTCGCTCTGATTGAGCTGGGCAAAGCTGGTCTGGGCAAAGCGCACCTTGTACATGGGGGTATAGGGTGTGACCACTACTGCCAGCACCGACAGGGCCAGCAGAGTGATGACCACCGGTTTTTTGATCTCCGTACCTTTAAAGAAGTGCTCAGCAATGAGGAAAAAGGCAAATCCGGTAAATATGACATATACCCCAAAATAGCAGGCCTTGGTGCCGTTGGAGAGCAGCACCAGCAGGGCCAGAGCGGGCACAATAATATTCACCGGAAGCTTTTCCGACTTCACAGCGCAGAACACTGAGAAGGCAGCCAGAGTCACCACTATGACGCTGTTGGCGCAGCGGTTGTCGTCTATGACCCAGCCGCTTATACCCAGGCCCGCTCCGTAGGTGACATTGGCAGTACCCGTGAGCCAGGACAGGCCGATGGAAGCGGCAGTGATGGCGGCGGCAAAAAAGAGCCCCCAATAGGCCTGATTCCTGGTCTGCTCGTTTTTTATACAGTGCATGAAGCAGACGGCCAGTATGGGCATTTGAGCGGTCTTTGCCGCATAGGAGATGTCGAAGGTCATGCTCACATAGCCCAGGCGCATGCAGTTTAAAATGTGCAGCAGGCACACCAGGGCGATGGCAGCCATGGACAGGATAAAACGCTTCTTCTCCTTAAGAGCAAAAAGCAGATACAGAGGCAGCAGCACCATTATCAGCAGCCTGATAACTCCTGCCATGGTGCCCTCAGGGTTCTTGGTCCAATAGGCCAGAATATCCAGCACCGGCTGCAGCACTATGAGCAGCATGAGCCAGTGGTTCTGTATATAGGCCTTTATTGATTTAATATTATTGTTTTCCATCATGTCTCTATCACCGAATACCATTTCTCAGCCACTTTGTCTTCCGAAAACTCCCGGGCATGTTCCAGGGCCTTTTCCCCCATCTCCCGCAGCATCCTGGGCTCACCCATCATCTCCAGGAGCCTTCGCTCAAAGAGGGCCTCATCCCCCTCGGGGACAAGATAGCCGTCCTCTCCTTCATGTACCATAAAACCCGGGCCCACCCGCACGTCATAGGCCAGTATTGGCAGGGCGCAGCTCTGAGCCTCCAGCAGTACAAAGGGGAAGCCCTCGGAACGGGAGGACATGGCAAACAGTGAGGCGCGGCACATCTCCTCTTCCACTTCCCTGCCGTTCTTTCTGCCGGCCAGGAGGATGTAGTCCTCCGCTCCCAGCTCTCTGACCTGCTCTCTTAGAGCGGCAGCATCCTCACCGTCTCCCAGGATCTTCAGCTTCCAGTCCGGGGCGGAGTTGTGTATCCTGGCAAATTGCCTTATCAGCAGGTCAAAGCGCTTTACCTTGGTGAGCCGCCCGGCGGAGAGCACAGTCTTTTCCCTGGCAATGAACTCCGGGTGCTCCGGGTAATGCACCAGGAAGTTGGGCATATATACAAGGCGGGTATGCCGGTTTTTGCCCCGCATAAGTTCCTCAGCCTCCGAAACCAGCTGGGGTGTCAGCAGAGCCAGCACATCCAGGCGGGAATAGCCTTTCCGGAAGCCCCGCACATATTTCCGCTCAAAGCGGTGGTCATGGTGGAGCTGCCCTATCTTCAGTACGGAGTCCACACCGTATCTGGACAGGAGCAGATTATGCTCATGGCGTGTGGTGATTATCACCCCGTCCTGAATGGTCTTAATGACTCTGGCCACGGAGCGGCGCTTTCCCCGGAGTATCTTCACGCTCCTGAAGCTCTCCTTTATAAAGCTTTTGAACCTAAGCTCCCTCAGAGCGGCCTTCCACTGCTCCCGGTTGGGAGTGTCCCCCAGCAGGTACAGCAGCCTAACCCCCTCGTCCACAGGAAAGGCCGGGGAATCCGGCATATCGTACACGCTGAAAAGATTCACCTCATAGCGCCGGGCAAAGAGATTTGCCATGCTTATGATAGCCTTTTCCACTCCGCCCACGCCCAGGTGCAGGGCAATGATGTTCACTGTCTTTTTTGACTTCGGCGGTCTGGCTTTGTAGTCCTCCTCCGCCAGGGCCTTTATGCTCCTTATTATCTCCGCATTGTATTGGTGCAGGTCGTCCCTCTGCCTGGGCTCCTTCCGGGCATGGACCACCGCATCCAATATATCTTCCCTGCCCTCCAGGCCCCGGCTGTATTTCTCCAGGTTCTTGGTGCAGTATAGGGGCAGACCCAGGGCCTTGGCCTCCATGATATTCAGAGGCTGTCCCTCATAGCGGGAGGTGGAAACAAAGGCGTCCATCCTGTCCATATATTTAAAGGGATTGGTCTGCTGTCCAAGGAAAGTGACCTTGTCGGTGAGGCCCAGGCTGTCCCTCTGAAACTCCAGGGCAAAGCGCCTGTCCCCGTCACCTATGATGTACAGGTGAAGATCATCCCTGTACCGCCCGGCCTTTGCAAAGAGATCCAGCATTATATCATAGCCCTTCTGGTGGCACAGCCGGCCCAGGGCAACGAAATTCATCTTGCTGTCATCGGGGGCAAAGTCCGTTTCTTCCCCGGCCTTCTGATATATCTCCCCGGTGTCTATAGTGTTTTGTATAACCGTGAACTTATCCGGGTCGTATATGCCGCTGCTGACCATGAAGGGCTCTATGACCCCCTTGGACACCCCGACGAACTTGTCATAGTACTTGAACTTGTCCTTGAAGTTGAACCACAGCACCCGGTATTTCCACTCGTTTTCCAGCTTAACGCTGACGTTGTTGTGTATCCACATAACCCGGCGCTTGGCGGGTACGCTAAGGGCTCCCAGAGCACAGGAAAACTGATAGGAATTGAAGTCTATGGCCAGGTCGTATTCCGGGCAGTCCCCAAAATCCAGGCTCACCATGTTCCTGGCAATATCAAAGGGTATAAAGGAGCATATCCTGGGCAGGTGCTTGAGGTACTTTATATTGAGCTGTGGGGGAAAATCAACCTTCCAGAAGGACTTCCTGTCGGAAAGGTAGAGATCCACCTGGAAATTCTCGTAGTCAAAGTTCCGCAGCAGGTTTACCAGAGATTTCTGTATCCCCCCCACGTCCAGATTATCCTGAAAGAAGGCTATTCTCTTCATTGAGACATCCTCACGAATCCATGTTATGACAGTTTATTTTAACTCAAAATCCCTCATCTGTAAAGTTATAGCCGCCTCTTTCCCGGCAACTGCCGAAAAAATCTCCCGGAGCCGCCGGCTCCGGGAGGAATACTGCTATAAACTTTTCCTCCGGTATACTCTCTCCTCCGTGACCACTGCGTCCATGGGCACGTCCCAGCTCTCGGTCCGGAGAGCTTCCGCTCTCTGAAACTCGTAGGCCGCCGCCACAAATTTCGCCCCGGTACACTTGGGCAGGAACCTGTCATAGTATCCCCCACCCATACCCAGACGTCGGCAGTCCCTGTCAAAAGCGGTGCAGGGGCATATAACCAGGTCTATTTTCTCCGGGGATATCTCCTCCGAAAGCTCCCGCACCGGCTCAAATATGCCGAAAGCTCCCCGGCGCCAGGCCCCGGCACTCTCCGGCAGCAGGGCAATCATTTCCCCCGGAGCCGTGCACAAGGGATATACAAAGCGCTTTCCCCTGAGCAGTTCCGCCAACACCTCGCCCCGTACCGCCCTGTATATCATCACCGTGCAGGCGACCTTATATTCCGGCAGCTGCTCCAGCCTTTTTGCTATGCGTCCGGACAGCTCCTCCACCTGCTCCCGGGGCAGAGCCTTCCTGGCGGCTATCTTCTCCCGGCGCACTGCATCCATATCCATCAGTTAAAGCTCCTCTCCGCCGCAGTCAATGCGCTCTTTATCATCACCAGTGTGATTGGCGCAGTCCCATGTCAGGGCAGGGGCTTCATACCGGTCGGTAATTCGTATCGCCATTTTAGCTTTCCTGCCCCAATAGGGAAGATTTGACTTTGGTATATATCTCCTCTGCAAGCAGGGCGCATCCATCCTGCATTTCATGGCAGGCGGTGTTCATGCTTTCAGCCCGTTTCCTGTCCTTCAGGCTCTTGGTGTTTATATACACATTCAGTGCAGCCGAGTCCACGGCGGCTTTTATCATGGCAGCGGCGCAGCCCGCATCGGACACCGCCATTACCGAGCCCTTTTCCGCCATTACTTCCACGCATTTCAAGGCCCTGCATCCCAGAACCATTATTTCTCTGGGGGCAGCACAGGCGGCCATGGTGGCCTTTTCCAATATCTCATCCCGGCCCGGCTGGTCTTTGGGCAGCCTGTAAGCCCGGCTCAGAGGCTCAAAGCCCCGGGCATCCTCCATGACCATATCCAACAGCCGCTCCCTTAGCCTGCCCAGTTCCTCTGCCGCTGCCCTTATCTCCGGCTCCACCTGGGCGTAGCGCTTTTTGCCCAGAGTAAGGGCGGCAACCATCTCCCCAAGGGCAGACCCCAGAGCGGCGGCTATGGCTGCCGCCCCTCCTCCGCCTGGCGTTGGCTCGGCGGAGGCCAGGAGCCGGGCAAAATCCCGGCAGCTTTCCTTGGTGTAATCCATAGTTTCTCCTTTTAAATTATAAGTCCGTATCCGGCGCAGAGGGGCAAAAGCTCCCTATCACTGAGGCTGCCCTCATAGAGGGCCCTGCCCTGGTACAGGCGCAGGGCCTGTTCCAAAAGCTTTGCATCCTCGCAGCAGAGACACAGAGGCTTGCTAATCATATACTGGCAGTCGGCAAAGACGGAGAGTTCTTCCTTGGAAGTTATGGCAATAGCTACCATATCCCCCTCATCCTGGGCCTCCATAAGCTCATCCTCCAGCTCGTCGCCGCAGCTTAGTACTCTGCCGTGTTCCGCCGCCGGATCCAGGAAAAA
>CALWWB010000021.1 GCA_944385175.1 uncultured Oscillospiraceae bacterium
CCCCCTGATGTAGTTCTATTTTCCTACATCAGGGGGGATTTTGTCTATTGTCCGTTTTTTCTGGTTCAGTTCATTTTCGATACCCGGGTTAAGTATATACAAGGAGACTACAAGGGCCTAAAGTTTCCTGTCGTCGCCCCGATTGGCACGGCGCAGGCCGATCTCTGTGCCGCGGTACAGACGAACGAAGTTTTCCCCGTGCTTATACAATATGGCAAGGGTGGCTATGGACAGAATGACTGAGACCAGCAGGCTGCCGGTAAAGGCCATATAGGCCGGGACGATCAGCACCGTAGTCACCGTGCCCACCACTATATAGTCGCTTATCAGTGTGACCAGTACCACGATGAGAATAACTACCAGAGCAAATTTCCAGTTGAGGGCAAGAGTCATGCCCAGGTAGGAGGCAAATCCTTTGCCGCCCTTAAAGCGGAGATAGAAGGGAAATATGTGCCCCAGGACACAGGCCACGCCTGCGGCGGCTGCAATGTATGGCAACTCCCCACCCAGGTACCGGGCCAGGGCAACGGCCAGCACCGCCTTGCCGATATCGTGGATGCCCACCAGCACCCCGAAGCGCCAGCCCATGAGCACCATGGCATTGGAGGCCCCCAGGTTTTTGGAGCCGCTGGCGCGCATATCCACGCCCTTGAGCTTTGATACATAGAGAGCCATGTTTGAGCAGCCCAGCAGGTAAGCCAGAGAGACTATCAGAGCATAAAGGAGAATGTTCATATTTATGCCCTCCTTTCCGCCCCATGATACTATATGTGAGCCGACTTGTATAGACCTAAGTTACCAGGGCGGCCATGGTCAATATACCCAAATTATCCCGGTAGATGCTGTCAAACTGTGAAATGGGCAAGGGGTTCTGGCCCAGGCCGGCCTCCACCGTGTAACCGGGCCGGTCAAAATCCTGAATGAACCAATCCTTATATCCGGCATATCCGGAGGCATAGGGCGTATCCTCCACAGCATATCCGGAGACGGCGGCAAAGGTGCCGGCTATATTCCGGGAGTTGGGCGGCTCAAAGTCCAGGTACTTCCAATATATCACCTCTCCCTGGGTGTGGTAAGCCAGAATCAGTGAGGGGTCCAGGGCCAGGGTGTAGTCGTACATGGCCCTGGCCTCCGGGGCAGAGAGAGGGCTGCTGCCTACGTAATCCGCCGGGGCGGGAGAGACTATGCCCTGACCGAACTTGATTTCCTTTGCCTGCTCCCAGCCGGCCGGGTACTGGAGATTCGGATCAACTCCCCGTATATTGGCTTTCCATCCCTGGGGAAAGGGATAGACCGGGTAATCGGCAGCTATCCTCCGGGCGGCCTGGTAGAATTCGCCGCTTTGCAGTTCACCTGTAGCCAGATCTATCCCGTCTGGGTTTACGGCGGGAACTATATATATGGAAGCGTAGTCCATAAGCTCTGCCGCGCTTTGAGAAAAGATACGCCCGCCGGAGGCAAAGGCCAGAGCCAGCTCCTCGGTAAACTTCAACAGCAAAGGTGTGCATATCCACTCATTGGCATGGTGAGAGGCGTTGTAAAGCACCCGGTTCCGCCCGGTGCCCAGGCTCAGCCGCCAGATGGGGCGGCCCATGACGCTTTTGCCTATTTCCCCTGTGGCGATAAAGGGATAGCGGGCGGCCAGCCCCCGGACGCAGTAACCTACCAGCGCGGAAAAAAAGCTTATGTCAGTGGGTACTACAGGGAAAGAAAAGGGGATGACCAGCTCCTGACCGGGCATCAGCATGAGGGGCTCAGCCTCCGGGTTGGCCAGGAGTACAGCGTCCTGACTGCTGCCGTAGTGCCGGGCCAAGGAAAATATCGTGTCGCCCGGCTGAACCCGGTGTAGAATATAACCCAGGTACCAGGGCAGTATTGCCCGGTGGCTCAGGGGGCCCATGATGCCGTCAGGATTCAGCCCCATGGAGCGCTGGAAACGCTGCAGTGCCGACTGTGTGGCCCGCCCAAAAAGTCCGTCGGTATCCAGGGGCCCGTATCCCGCCCGAACCAGGGCCAGCTGCAAAAGCTGTACTGCCGGGCCAGTGCTGCCATATTTTAAAAGCCTCATGGTTCTTCCTCCCAGAAATCCTTCAAAGCCCCAAGGGGGCTGCTAGAGTATATGCTTGAATAGGAAAAAAATGCCCGAATATATAAAGAACTTGTAAAGAAACCCGGAGAAAAATATCGATTTTTCCGGTAAACCAGCAGACAAAGAACATGAAAAAATTTTAGTTTTTCTAAAATATTAACAAAAAATTCGTTTTATGGCTTAAAAAAGCCGCCAATCAAAAAAATAATAATGTTTACAAAGAAAAGCCTTAGCTGTTAATTATGCGCTAAAAAGCATCAACATGTTGACAAATACTTGTTAAGAATATATAACGAGCCAAGACAAAGCAAGATCAAAATTTTACAGGAGGAAAAATGAAAATGAAAGAGTATATTGCGCTGATTCTGGCTCTCTGCATGGTGTTTGCCCTGTGCGCCTGCGGCTCCCAGACAGAGGCCGAGGCTCCCGCCGAGGACGCAGCCCAGGCCCCTGCCGAGGATACGGCTCAGGCTCCCGCTGCCGAGGGCTGGGTTCCCGACGGCCCCGTCACCATGATCGTGTCCTACGCCGCCGGCAACGGCACCGACGTCACCGCCCGTATCCTGTCCCAGTATGCCGAGAAGTATGTGGGCCAGACCATCGTCATTGAGAACGTGGACGGCGGTTCCGGCTCCATCGGTTAGTCCCAGCTGGCTGCCGCCGAGCCTGACGGCATGACCATCGGCTTCATGAACCTGCCCAACTTCAACAGCTCTATAGTCAATGAACTGGGCACCTACACCACCGAAGACTTTACCGCCATCTGCAACCACGTGACCGAGACCTCCCTGGTCATCGTCCGAGCCGATGACGACCGCTTCCCCGACATTGACACTCTGGTAGCCTACGCCAAGGAGAACAAGACCGTAGCCTCAACCAACGGCGCCCAGGCCTCCAACCACATCGGAGCCCAGGCCTTTGCCAATTCCGCCGGCTTTACTTACACCGACCTGCCCATGGGCAACACTGCCGATGAGCTGACCAGTCTGCTGGGCGGCGAGGCCGACTGGTGCGTAGCCAAGGCGGCAGACATTGCAGGCCGCACCGACGTGCGCGTGCTGGCCTCCTTCTCTGCCGAGCGTCTGGCAGAGATGCCTGATGTGCCCACTCTGGGAGAAATGGGCTACTATGACCAGTGGCTGGGTTCTTCCCGCTGCATCGTGGCTCCCGCAGGGGTCAGCGATGAGGTTGTAGCCTTCTATGAGGCCGCCTTCAAGGCCACCATGGAGGATGCAGAGTATCTGGCTGCCGCTGCCGAAGTGGCCACCGACTATAAGGATGCTGCCGCCACCGCCGCCCTCATTGAGGAGCAGCAGGCCTTTACCGAGGGTCTGGCCGAGGGCTTCTGGTACGAATAAGCTTTTCCCTTTTTCTTGGCCGAGGGGCGGGGCGACCTGCCCCTCGGCTGCTTAAAAAGCTCCAAAGAGCTTGGCCGGAAGATTTCCTCTCCGGTGAGCATAAAAAAGAGAGCTCTGTTCCAAAGCCTTTCTTATAGGGCTAGTCTTTATTAAATAGAGTTTTCCCGCCAGCATTTAAAGAGGATAATAAGGAGGGATTTATTTTGAAAATGAAAAAGACGGACATAGGCGTCGTGGCTTTCATGTACGCCGTCTGTGCCTTCTTTTATGTCTATAGCTTTGACCTGAGCGAAAGCAGCAAGTCCTATCCCCTGTTTACTATCACCCTGCTTTTCGGCCTGACCACACTGTACCTGGTGCAGATGATACTGGCGGCAAAGAAATTCGGTGTGGAGAGCGGGGCTGACACGGTATTTGAGGGGTTCCGACCCAAACAGTTCCTGCTGGCGGTAGTGCTGACTGCGGTCTATGTGGTTTTGATAAATGCGTTGGGCTTCTTCACCGCCACAACCCTGTTCATGATTGCCTCCTTCGTCTATCTGAAGGTTCCGGTGCTCCACTCTGTCATAGCTCTTGTGGCAATGGATCTGCTGATCTACCTGGCATTTGTACTGTTCCTGGGCGTGCGCCTGCCCGCCGGGATACTCATATAAGGAGGGCCCAACATGCTTGATACTTTACAGCTTATGGGCCAGGGCTTTATAAGCGCCCTGTCCTTTATAAATCTGCTGGCTATGATAGGCGGTGTAGCCCTGGGTATAGTCATCGGCTGCCTGCCGGGCTTGTCCGCCGCCATGGGCGTGGCATTGATGCTGCCCCTGACCTTCACTATGCCTGCCGATACCGGGCTCATAGTCCTGGGCGCAATCTACTGCGGCGCCATCTTCGGCGGATCCATTTCCGCCATCCTGATACATACCCCGGGCACGCCCGCCTCTGCCGCCACCGCTATCGAGGGATATCAGATGACCCTGAACGGCCAGGCAGGCAAGGCCCTGGCCACAGCCTGCTGGAGCTCCTTCTGGGGCGGCCTGCTCAGCTGCATATCTCTGTACTTCTTTGCGCCCCTGCTGGCCCAGCTGGCCCTGAAGTTCATGTCTGCGGAGAAGTTCTGGCTGGGCATCTTCGGCCTGACAATAATTGCCGGTGTCTCCAGTAAGTCCATAGTAAAGGGCCTGATGTCCGGCGCACTGGGTCTTATAATCTCCACCATCGGCCTGGACCCCATCGACGGCACCAAGCGCTTCATGTTCGGCCAGGCCTTCCTGGCTGAGGGAGTAAATACTACCTGCGCTTTGATAGGGCTGTTTTCCATGTCCCAGGTCTTTATCCTGGCTGAACAGGAGATCAAGAAACGGGCCAGGGCCGCCAAGTTCAGTGACAAGATAATGCTCACCAAGGAGGAGCGTAAGAAGATTCGTCCCACCATCATTCGCTCTTGGATAATGGGTAATATCATCGGCATCCTCCCCGGAGCCGGCGCCTCTATCGCCTGCTTTATGGGCTACAACAGCGCAAAGCAGTTCTCCAAGCATAAGGAAGAATTCGGCCACGGCGCTATCGAGGGCGTGGCAGGTTCTGAGGCGGCCAATAACGCCGTCACCGGCGGCTCCCTCATCCCCATGCTCACCCTGGGCATACCCGGCGAGTCCGTCACCGCAGTGCTGATGGGCGGCCTGATAATCCAGGGCCTGGCTCCGGGACCTGAGCTCTTTACCAAGCACGCCGCCATGACCTATACCTTCTTTGCCGGCTTTGTGCTGGTGCAGTTTTTCATGCTGGCCATCGGCACGCTGGGCTGCCGGGGCTTTGCCCAGATCTCCCGGCTCTCCGATGCCATCCTCATCCCCTGCGTCACCGTGCTCTGTGTCATCGGTTCCTACGCCATTCACAAAAATATGAGCGACGTAATAGTCATGCTTATCTTCGGCGTACTGGGTTACCTGATGCGGAAGTTTGATTTGAACACCGCCGCCGTTGTTTTGGCCCTGATCCTTGGGCCCATCAGCGAAAAGGGCCTGCGTGGCGCTCTCCGCGTCAGCGACGGAGACATCGGCTGCCTGTTCCAGTCTCCCGTGAGCTGGGTGCTGATAATCCTCAGCATCGTGGGCATCTTCTCCCCCTTCCTTATGGAAAAGTTCGAAAAGAAAGTTTCCGGCGGAGAAGTCCTGGAGGAATGAGCAGGGAAACTTTGCCGAAAAAATAAACAATTCAAGGCTCCCGAAGCTTGCTTTGGGAGCCTTTGTTGTGAAACCTGTACAAATTCCCAAAGCAAAATTTGGAGGCGGCAAAGGAGTATTTACTTGAAAAATATAGACATTTAATATAAAATGTACAAGGGTATGCACTACCCATAATTTGACTGCGTGTCCGGCTCTCCATTACCAAGTCGGATACAGCATTAATAAGGAGGAAAAGCAAGATCCCTGAGGCTCAGGGTGCGGCAGTGTGGAGACCTGTCGTAATGCGGGTGGCAATGCCCCTGCGAGGATGCCAGCGGCGGAGGCCCGGTGTTCAGAGTCGAGAAAAATGGCAACTGTTGTACTGAAAAATGTAAAGAAGATCTACCCGTTCGTCAGCGGCGAGAGCAAGAAGAAAAAGAAAAAGGGACATGATGAGCCGGAAGAGAAGAAGGTCAATCTCCAGATTACCGATCAGGGTGTTGTGGCCGTGCAGGAGTTCAATCTGGAGATCGCCGACAAGGAGTTTATCGTTCTGGTCGGACCCTCCGGCTGCGGTAAGTCCACCACTCTGCGTATGGTTGCAGGTTTGGAAGAGATCTCTGAAGGCGAGCTGTACATTGACGGCAAGCTGGTAAACGATGTGGCCCCCAAGGACAGGGATATCGCCATGGTCTTCCAGAACTACGCCCTCTATCCCCACATGACCGTGTATGAAAACATGGCCTTCTCTCTGAAGCTGCGCAAGGAGCGCAAGGATGTAATCGACCAGAAGGTCCGGGAGGCAGCCGAGATTCTGGACATCACCCAGTATCTGGACCGTAAGCCCAAGGCCTTGTCCGGCGGCCAGCGCCAGCGTGTGGCTATCGGCCGCGCCATAGTCCGTGACCCTGCCGTCTTCCTTATGGACGAGCCTCTGTCCAACCTGGACGCCAAGCTCCGTAACCAGATGCGCGCCGAGATAATCAAGCTGCGCGAACGTATAAATACAACCTTTATCTACGTCACCCACGACCAGACCGAGGCCATGACTCTGGGTGACCGTATCGTCATCATGCGCGACGGCTATATCCAGCAGATCGGCACTCCTCAGGAAGTGTTCAATAACCCCCGCAACCTCTTTGTGGCCGGCTTCATAGGCACTCCTCAGATGAACTTCTTTGATGCCAAGCTCCTGAAGGAGAACGGCAAGTACTTCGTCCAGCTGGCTAACGTGAAGGTTGAGCTGAGCCAGGACAAGCAGGAGCGGCTTGCCGCCAAGAATGTCCAGCCTCAGGATGTGACTTTGGGCGTGCGCCCCGAGCACACCAATCTGGTGGAGGGCGGCGTGCCCGCCAAGGTGGACGTGTCCGAAATGATGGGTTCCTCCGTGCACCTGCACCTGTCCGCCGAGGGCCGGGATGTTATCATCATTGTCCCCACCATCGACATGAAGGGCAGCTACGGCATCGGCGATTCCGTCAGCTTCAGCTTCAACGGCAACGTGGCCCACGTCTTCTCCAAGGAGACCGAGAAGAACCTGGAGTGGTAATTTAAACCTAATAATATATTCAGGCCCCCGGCGAAAGCCGGGGGCCTGAGACTGTCAAAAAAGTCTCGCAGAGTTTTTCGCCCCAGCGAAAAAATAATATTAATTGTTTTCCGCAGCGGCATGTACGTTGCGGAAAACACTTCTCACGGAGCGGAGTGTCGAATTGTACGCCTCCGGCGTACAACCGAGGCATGAAGCGCAGTGCAAGTTATTTTGTCAAAGAAGGCTATGCCTTCTTTGACAAGCTGAGCCCCCCGGCGAAAGCCGGGGGCCTTTTATGCCTGTTGCGGAAAATTACCAGGATATAACTTTGTGCACGGCAGAGAAAAAAACAAAGCTGCCCGGGGGCAAATTGTCCGAATATCCAAAACTGAAAAAAGTCCTTGCAAAGCGTATACCCATAAAGTATAATGCACGGGAAAAGAAGATTTGGTCAAAAGGGATATGTATCCCAGGTACACGGAGACCGGCAAAATCGCTCATATGGAAGGCTGTGGAATATCCAGGCCACATCTTTTTATGTCTTGCCGGAGAGGGCAAGGCATTTTTTGCGGCCGTTTTCAGCTGCCTCTCAGGGCGGAGAGCCGGTGCCGGAGCAAAGAGAAAACTAAATAAAAAGAGAGGTACGAAAAATGGGTAAAGAAAAGAATGTAAGCGAAGGTCCCATCTATGACGCCCGCAGTCTGGGCGCCTCCAAGATGTTCATCCTGGGCCTTCAGCACATGTTCGCCATGTTCGGCGCCACGGTGCTGGTGCCCGCCCTCACCGGGCTGAATGTTGCTACCACCCTGCTGTTTGCAGGTCTGGGCACTTTGCTGTTCCATCTGCTCACCAAGCGCATGGTGCCCGCCTTCCTGGGCTCCTCCTTTGCCTACCTGGCAGGATACTGGGCCATCGCCCCTAACGGCGAGGCGGAGTTGCTGCCCTATGCCTGCTTTGCCGTGGCAGTGTCGGGCCTGATGTACGTTATCCTGGCCGCCGTAATAAAGAGCGTAGGCGTGAACCGGGTGATGCGCTTCTTCCCCCCTATCGTCACCGGCCCTATCATCATCGCCATCGGCCTCATCCTCTCCGCCTCCGCCATTGACAACTGCGGCGCCAACCCCCTGGTGGCCATCGTAGCCATCCTGGCGGTCATTATCTGCAACATGTGGGGCAAAGGCATGATAAAGATAATCCCCATTCTCATAGGTGTTGTTGTGTCCTACCTGGTGAGTATGATTGTAGACCCGGCCTCCCGTGAAGCCGTGGCTCAGACTGTGGCTCAGGCCGACTGGATAGGTATTCCCATCCACAAGGACGCCACCGTCTTCGGCCTGTTCATGAACGGTGCCGACACCGGCATGCTCATTACCGCCTGCATCACTATCGTACCTCTGGCCATAGCCACCATGATGGAGCACATCGGCGACATTTGCGCCATCTCCTCCACCGTGGAAAAGAACTTCCTGGTGGAGCCGGGCCTGCACCGCACCCTTATGGGCGACGGTCTGGCCACAACCTTTGCCTCACTCTTTGGCGCCCCTGCAAACACCACCTACGGCGAGAACACCGGCGTGTTGGCCCTGTCCAAGGTCTACGACCCCCGGGTCATCCGTCTGGCCGCCGTCTTTGCCATAGTCCTCAGCTTCTGCCCCAAGTTTGCCGCCCTGGTCACCGCAATGCCTGCCGCCACCATCGGCGGCGTGTCCCTGGTGCTCTACGGCATGATCTCCGCCGTGGGCGTGCGCAACGTGGTGGAGAACCAGGTGGACTTCACCAACACCCGGAACGTGGTCATTGCCGCACTTATCCTGGTGCTGAGCCTGGGCATAGCCAACAGCGCCGAGGGCGCCGTGCACATCGGCTCCGTCAGCTTCTCCGGCCTGGCGGTGGCCTCCGTGGTGGGCATCGTCCTCAACGCCATCCTCCCCGGCAAGGACTACCAGTTCCAGCACGAGAGCCAGGGCGCTACCTCCGTCAACTTCAAGGTGTGAGCTGGGCGGCGTAAAAAAATAAGATATAACTTCAGCCCCGCAGGAGCAATTCCTGCGGGGCTTTTGCGCTGTGTGGGTAAACATTTATCCCCGGCTCAAGTCGAAAACGCCTATCTGTATCTCGTCCAGGGGGCTGCCGTAGCCGGGATCTGGAGCCTCGCTCTCCCGTATCTCCATGTTCCTGGCGATCTTCTCCAGGGTCTCCATGCCGTCGCAGCCTCTCACATAGGCCAGATAACCCCGCTCCTGGTCGAACATGTAGATGTAGTTCACCGGCTTCGGCCAGCGCACCGTGGTGCAGTTGGAGTAATCCACCTGTATCTCGGTGACATCCCAGCAATCCCAGACCTCCTCCTTCAGCACCGTGGCCTCCCCGTTCAGGACGCCCCGGTAGCCCTTGACAGGCACCGACATGACCCCGGCCTGACAGGGGATGATATCGCACTGACACATCAGCCCGTAGCTGTACATCCAGCCCTCAGACATGGATTTTTGTTCCTCATAGTGCTCCCCTTCCTCCGGCAGCCAGCCGAAGCGGAATTCCGGCATGTTGTATTCCTCCTCAGGGCCGTAGAAGGTGAATACTATGCTGGCCTCGGGGTAAGTCCATTCCTGCTGTTCGGTGAGCTCGCCCTCCTGGTCGTAAAAGCGCCAGTAGCCGCTGACTTCCTCGCCCTCCTCCACCTTATGGCGCTCCATGGAGAAGAGCCCGGCGGCAAAAGCGGTAACGGTCATCAGCGCCGCTATCACTGCGGCTATCAGGACCGTGCGGATAATGTTCCTGCGGCGGAGCTGCCGCCCGTCCAAATTCAGTTTCATAAAAACCTCCCTTTCTATGCGCCGGACCAGCTCAGCGTCCCGCTTGCCCGGCTCCGCTCTCTCGGGGCAGCAGCCCTCCGTCAAGTCAGTAATTCTGATCTGCATAAGCCCAGCCCCTTTCTTCCAGATATTCTCTCAGCTTACCCCGCCCCCGCGTCAGGCGGCTGCGCACGGCGGAATGGCCCAGACCCATCTCCCTGGCTATATCCTCCGTCTTCTGGTACAGGAAATAGCGCCGCTGGAAAATTTCCCTGTCCGGCTCACCCAGGCTGTCCACCGCCCGGCGGCAGGCCTCCGCCAGCTCCCGCTCTGCCAGGGCCTCATCCATGTCCGGGAGGCTTATATCCAGCATGTCCTCATCCAAAGGGTGGATCAGCCTCAGCCTTCTCAGCCGGTCCCGGGCGGCATTCCTGGCGGTGACTGCCAGCCAGGACTTAAGCTTCCCCGACTCCAGCCCGTCCCGGCTGTACCACAGGGCACAGAACACATCGGAGACAGTCTCCTCGATGTCCTCCGGCGGCAGGGCCGGTGAGAGTATGTTCCGGGCTATGGCGTATACATAGGGTGTGTATTGCCGGATTAATTCCGACAGGGCGGCAGGCTCTCCCCGCCTCAGGGCCTTCAATGTGCGCTTTTCATTCAATGGTGCATCACGGCCTTTCTCTTTGCCGGGAGCGCTCTGCCGGTTTAGAGAGCAGTCCCCGAATATGAACGCGTTCATATATATAAACGCAGCTCGGCGCCTTTTTGTTGCAGGAAAAAGGGGAAATTTAAAGAGAACAGAAAAAAATAACCCCCGGCGAAATTTCGCCGGGAGTTTTGAGAATATAGGGGACGATATGAAGTCTTTGCGCCTATCTTTCCTCCCGGAAGTAGGCCAAACCCAGGGAGGCTGGGGGCTGGTTCTCCCGCTTGTTGCGCATGGAGGAGATGACCAGCACGATAATGGTGACCACATAGGGCAGCATCTTGTACAGCTCCTTCACCGCAAGGTTCATGCCCGTGGGGATAAAGAGGTAGAGGATGTAGAGCCCGCCGAAGAGGATGGAGGCGAAGACGGCCACATTGGGCTTCCAGATGGTGAAGATGACCAGAGCCAGGGCCAGCCAGCCCCTGTCGCCGAAGGCATCGTTGGACCAGACGCCGCAGGCGTAGTCCATGACGTAGTACAGGCCGCCTAGGCCCGCTATCATGCAGCCCACGCAGGTGGCCACATATTTGTAGCGATTGACATTGATACCGGCGGCGTCTGCGGTGTTGGGGTTTTCACCCACGGCCCGCAGCTGCAGGCCCACCCGGGTGCGCTTGAGCACATAGGCGCAGATAAAGGCGATGACTATGGCCACATAGGCCAGGAAACCATAGCAGAGGAAGATCTGGCCGAACCAACCCAGACTGTCGGCAAAGGGCAGGGAGCGGCTGAAGTAGGCGCTGGTGGCAGAGAGGGCTATGGAGGGCACCTCACTGTCGGTGAGCTTTATCAGAGAGCCGCCGAAAAAGTTGCCGAAGCCCACGCCGAAGGTGGTCATGGCAAGGCCGGTGACGTTCTGGTTGGCCCGGAGGGTGACGGTAAGGAAGCAGTAGAGCAACCCCATGAGCAAAGAACCCAGCAGGCAGCAGGCCAGGGGGATGGACACGGCCAGAAAACCGTTGATAGCCTCGGGGCTGGTGAGAGACTGCTCATAGAGGAAGGAACCTATGACTCCGGAGATACCTCCCACATACATGACGCCGGGCAGGCCCAGGTTCAGATTGCCGGACTTCTCAGTGAGAGTCTCGCCGGTGCAGCCCAGCAGCAGGGGGATGCCCTGCATCACGGCTCTTGGGATAAAGGAGACGAGATCGAACATGGCTTTTAGTCCTCCTTCCCGGCTGCTTTGCGGAAGCTTATCTTGTAGTTGATAAAGAACTCGCAGCCGATTATGAAAAACAGTATTATACCGGTGATGATGTCGGAGAAAGACTGATTGAGGCCGAAGTCGGTGGATATCTCGCTGGCGCCCCGCTCCAGAAATACCAGCAGCAGGCTGGTAAATATCATTATGATGGGGTCGAATTTGGCAAGCCAGGAGACCATAACGGCGGTAAAGCCCCTGCCGCCCACGATAGAGGTGGTGACGGTGTGGTTGATGCCCCCCACCAGCAGCAGTCCGGCCAAGCCGCACACGGCACCGGACAAGGCCATGGTGCGGATAATGACCTTTTCCACCTTGATGCCCACATAGCGGGCGGTGCGCTCGCTCTCTCCCACCACGGCGATCTCATAGCCGTGCTTGGTGTAGTTGAGATAGAGGTACATGAGGACAGTAACTATTGCCACCACCACTATGCTCAGCAGATACTTGCTGCCGAAGAGCTGGGGCAGCCAGCCCAGCTCACTGCTCTGGTTGATGATGCCTATCTTGCCTGCGCCCTTGGGCACTTCCCAGAGGATGACGAAGTAGGCTACCAGCTGAGTGGCGACGTAGTTCATCATCAGGGTGAACAAGGTTTCGTTGGTGTTCCACTTGGCCTTGAAGATGGCGGGGATGAGTCCCCAGACCGCACCGGCGGCGATGGAGGCCAAGATCATGGTGCAGATCATGAACCAGCCGGGCACCTTGTCCGCCAACAGGATCATGCAGGCGGCGGTGGCCAGACATCCCGCCAGGGTCTGACCCTCGGCACCTATGTTCCAAAAGCGCATCCGAAAGGCGGGGGTCACGGCCAGGGAGATGCACAGCAGCACCGACATGTTCTGGAAGGTTATCCAGGTTTTCCTGGCGGTGCCGAAGGCACCGTCTATCATGGCGGCATAAACCTGGATGGGGTTTTCGCCGGTGGTGACGGTGGTCACCAGGGCACAGGCCACCAAGGCCAGAACTATTGCCAGAGCCCGGATGCCCCAGGCTCCGTACCAGGGCATATTGCCCCGCTTGACGATATGGACCAGAGGCCCCTTGATCTGTTTATTCATCGGCCTTGTTACCTCCCAGCCTAGTCATCATCATGCCAACGTCCCGCTTTTTGGCGCCCCGGCCCTCTACGATGCCGCTGACCTTGCCGCCGCAGAGTACCAGAATGCGGTCTGCCAGCTCCAGCAGAACGTCCAGATCCTCGCCTACGTAAATGACGGCCACGCCCGCCTTTTTCTGGCGGTTTATAAGATCATAAATGGTGTAGGAGGAATTGATGTCCAGGCCCCGGACGGCATAGGCGGTAAGAAGCACCGTAGGGGCGGAGGCTATCTCCCGGCCTACCAGCACCTTCTGCACGTTTCCGCCGGAGAGCCGGCGTACCGGGGTGGAGATGCTGGGAGTGGCCACTTCCAGATCGTGAACCACATCCTGGGCCAGCTTCCTGGGTGACTTGCGGTCGGTAAAGAAGCCCTTGCCCCGGCGGAAGGAGCGGAGCATCATGTTGTCTGCCAGATCCATATTCCCCACCAGACCCATACCGAGTCTGTCTTCAGGCACAAAGGAGAGGCTGACGCCCATGTCTGCAATGGCCAGGGGGTCCTTGCCTATGAGTTCCTCTTTCTCGCCGTTGTCCTCAATGTAACAGATGCTGCCGCTCTCCGTGGGCTGCAAGCCGGCAATAGCCTCCAGCAGCTCCTTTTGACCGCAGCCGGAGATGCCGGCTATACCCAGTATCTCCCCGGAATTTGCCGTAAAGCTCACATCGTCCAGCTTCAGCACCCCGTCTATGCTGCGCACGGTCAGGTTTTTCACCTCTATGCGGGGCTTGGGATCCACAGGCTCAGGCCTGTCGATATTAAGGGATACGGCGTGGCCCACCATCATGTTGGTCATTTCCTGGGCGTTGGTCTTTTTGGTGGGCATGTCCCCGATAAACTGACCGTGGCGGAGTATGGCCACCCGGTCGCTGAGCTCTTCCACCTCGTGGAGCTTGTGGGTGATTATAACTATGGCCTTGCCGTCGTTGCGCATGTTGCGCAAAACTGCAAAGAGCTTGTCGGTCTCCTGTGGGGTAAGCACGGCGGTGGGCTCGTCCAGAATAAGAATGTCGGCCCCACGGTAGAGAACCTTGATTATCTCCACTGTCTGCTTCTGGGATACGGACATATCGTAGATCTTCTGGTGAGGGTCTACCTCGAATCCGTAAGCATCACAGATGCCGCGAATACGCTCCGCCACCTTTTCCAAATCCAGGCGGCCCGGCTCATGGAGACCCAGGACAACGTTCTCTGCGGCGCTGAGCACATCCACCAGCTTGAAGTGCTGATGTATCATGCCTATGCCCAGGTCAAAAGCGTCCTTGGGGGAGCGGATGACCACTTCCTTGCCGTCAATGCTGATCTCGCCCTCGTCGGGGAAATATATGCCGGAGAGCATATTCATCAGGGTGGTCTTGCCACTGCCGTTTTCACCCAGCAGGGCCAGTATTTCGCCTCGGTAGATATCCAGCCACACCTTGTCGTTGGCCACCACCGGGCCGAAGGTCTTGGTGATGTTGCGCATCCTGACTGCGGGGGTCTTGTTGTCCAAAGCTGTCACTCCTGTCGAATAAAGTGGGATAGTAGCACAATATTATAATATAGTATATGTCGTATGCTGTAAAGGGCAGCGCAGTGGTTTTTCGCTGCGCTGCCCTTTGCAGCATACCATATGGAGCGCCGATATGAATACCGGCGCCCCATATTTTGCAAGTGCAGTTTAGTTGTTAAAAATCAGAACTGGGTGTCCAGCAGGGTGATGCCGTCTATCTGGACGTCGAAGTAAGGAGCGGAGCGGAACTTGGACTCCATGAAAGCGCCGTTCTCAACGGCCTCGGTGTCGGGCTCATAGTCGGGATCGGTGTCCACGTCGGCCATGTAGCTTTCAAGGGTCTCGCCGCCCACGGTGAAGGTGGAGATGTCGAAGACCTGGAGCTCGCCGGAGACCAGCTTGGCCTTGGCTTCCTCGATGGCCTCGGCAGTGCCCTCGGCGGCAACGGCCTCATTCACATCGGTGAGGAGGACGGAGCCGGTGGAGATGGTGCCGGTCCAGTCGGCGGGGATCTCCTCGCCGTTGAGGTAGGCGTTCACAACGAACTCATAGTAGGGAGCCCAGTTGATGCGGGAGGAGACGATGAAGGTGTTGGGGCAGGCGTCGATGGTGGAGCCGTTGTAGGAGACGTTGGGCACGCCGGCGGTCTCGCAGGCGGTGGGGGCGCCCATGGAGTCGGCATGCTGGCTGATGAGCTTGCAGCCGTTGCTGATGAGCTTGTTGGCGCCTTCCTTCTCGGCGGTCTCATCGTACCAGGAGCCGGTGAAGGTCACTTCCATGGTGACGGAGGGGCAGACGGACTTGGCGCCCAGGTAGAAGGAGGTGTAGCCGGAGATGACCTCGGCGTAGGTGTAAGCGCCCACATAGCCCATCTTGGCCTCGTCGGCGGTGAACTCGCCGGCCTCGATCATCTCGTTGAGCTTCATACCGGCGGCGATACCGGCCAGGTAGCGGCCCTCATAGATGGAGGCGAAGGCGTTGTGGTAGTTGTCAAGACCCTCGGTGTGGGCCCGGGTACCGGTGGAGTGGCAGAAGATAACATCGGGGAATTCCTTGGCGGCCTGGATCATGAAGTCCTCGTGGCCGAAGGAGTCGGCAAAGATTATGTCGCAGCCCTCGTCAGCCAGCTCGCAGGCGGCCTCATAGCACTCCTCGGACTCGGGGATGTTGGTACGGAAGATGTACTGATCCTCGGTGAGGCCCAGGTTGGCGCAGGCTTCCTTGGCGGCGTTGATGAAGTTAAGGTCGTAAGTGGAGTTTTCGTCGTGGAGGAAGATGAAGCCGAGCTTCAGATCGGCCAGAGCGTTTTCCTCGGCGGGGGCCTCGGCGGCGTCCTCAGCGGGGGCCTCGGACTGGCCGCAGGCGCAGAGAGCAAACACCATGCACAGAGCCATCAGCAGAGCAATGATCTTTTTCATTCGTTGATCTCCTCAGATAATTATAATTTATCAAAACCGCAGGAGCGGTGATGACCGTGAAAAGGGGAAAGAAGAGCTACCAAGCAATGAAAATGGAAAAAACAAAGATGCATTGGCGCGAATGAGATATTCGGTACCAATGCAATCTCCAAAACGGGGCGGAAAAGCGTCCCGGGAAAAGCATTCGATAGTCCGGTCATTTACGGCGTCCGGGTAGAAACTCCAAATCCATATCATTTGTTATATATCGAAAACTCTCTTATTAACTTTACATGTATAAGACTAACAGCAGCGGCGAAAAAAGTCAAGTGTGTCGCCTGTACGATTTTGACATTTTTCGCCGCTGTAAATTGTAGATATTAACTAAATTCAACAGAAAGTCAGACTATCGTCTCCCATGGAAGCGATACGGGCCAGGGACTCTATGCGCATTCCCTGAGAGCGGAGCAGATCTCCCCCGCCCTGGAAAACCTTTTCTATGGCAATACCGGCTCCCACCAGAGTGGCTCCGGCCTGCTCCACCAGCTCCTTCAGCCCCACCAGGGCAGCGCCGGTGGCCAGAAAGTCGTCGATAATAAGCACCCGGTCTTCCTTCTTCAGATATTCCTTGGATACTACCACGGTGTTTGTGTTGCCGTGGGTGAAGGACTCCACCTCTACGGAATATACATCGGAGGAGATGTTTTTGCTCTTGCTCTTCTTGGCAAAGACCAGGGGGCAGCCGAAAACATAGCCCACCAGAGCGGCAATAGCGATGCCGGAAGCCTCGATGGTCAGCACCTTGGTGACCTGTTCCCCGGCATAGATCCGCTTCAGCTCCAGGGCCATCTCATAGAGAAGGGCCGGGTCTATCTGATGGTTGAGAAAGCCGTCAACTTTAAGTATTCCGCCGGGCAGCACCCTGCCGTCGGAGAGTATGCGACGCTCTAAAAGTTCCATGTGAAGTCCTCCAGAAAGAATATTCGTCTCGATTCTAGCGCAAAAGCCCAGCCTTGGCAAGACGGAAAAGATGCCTTTCAGACTTTTTTCGGCATATCCTGTAAAATAGCCTGAGCGCAGCGCAGGCCGTCCACGGCGGCGGAGGTGATGCCCCCGGCGTAGCCTGCTCCCTCCCCGCAGGGGTAAAGGCCCTTTACCGAGCTTTGGAGATCCTCTCCCCGGACTATGCGCACAGGGGAGGAGGAGCGGGTCTCCGGGGCGGTGAGCACCGCGTCGGAATCGTCAAAGCCCCGGAGCTTTTTCCCCAGCTCCGGCAGGGCGGCGGCAAGCACGGAGCATATCTTCTCCGGCAGTACCCGGCGAATATCCCCCCAGTAAACCCCCGGCTCATAGCTGGGCTTCACCTTCCCGGGGCCGGTGCTGGGCCGCCCGGCCAGGAAGTCCCCCGCCAGCTGGGCGGGGGCACGGTAGCCGCCGGTGTATTCATAGGCCCGGCGCTCAATCTCCCGCTGCCAGTACATGCCGGAGAGAATGTGCTCCGAGGGGAAGTCCTCCGGCCGGAGGGTCACCAGCAGGGCGGCGTTGGCGTTTTCCCCGTCCCGCTTGGAGTAGCTCATGCCGTTGGTGACCACGCCCCCTTCTTCCGAGGCGGCGGCAAAGACCTTGCCTCCGGGACACATACAGAAGGTGTAGGCGCTGCTGCCGTCGGGTAGATGCACGCTGAGATTGTAGACGGCGGGGGGCAGCTTGCCACGCTCCCGGCCGTACTGGGCCAGGTCGATGTCCTTTTGCAGATGCTCTATGCGAACTCCCATGGAAAAGGGCTTTTGTTCCATGTGTATGCCCTGGGCCAGGAGCCTTTCAAAGCTGTCTCTGGCGGAGTGACCTATGGCCAGGATGAGCCGGGAGCAGGCCAGGCTCTCCATACTGCCGGCGCAGCTGTACTCTATGCCGGTGAGACGGCCCTCCCGGATAAGCAGCCTTTCCAGGCGGGAGCCGAAGCGAATCTCCCCGCCCAGTTCAAGAATCTCCCGGCGGATGTTCCGAACCACATCCACCAGGATGTCGGTACCCACGTGGGGCTTTGCGTCATAGGTGACACTCTCCGGGGCCCCGTGGCGGTAAAATTCCCGGAGTACCCAACTCATGCGCTCATCGTGGGTGCCGGTGTTCAGCTTCCCGTCGGAAAAGGTACCGGCTCCCCCTTCCCCGAACTGCACGTTGCTCTCGGTGTTCAAAGGGCCGCCCCGGCGGAAGGCATCCACATCCTTTTGACGCTGCTCCACCGGTTGGCCTCGCTCCAGGACTATGGGCCTGGCTCCGGCCCGGGCCAGGGCCAGGGCGGCAAACATCCCCGCCGGGCCGAAGCCCACTACCACCGGGGAGCTGTCCGGCTCCACCGAAGGCAGTTCCGGCTCCGGGAAATGGTAGAGACTCAGGGCCTTGTTTCGCTCCAGATATTTCTCCTCCCCGGGGAGGCTTACAGCCACGGAACAGATATAGTGAATGTCGCTTTTCTTTCTAGCGTCCAGAGAGCGCTTAATGAGCTTCAGCTCCCCTATCTCCCGGGCAGGACAGCCCAGGGCCTTGGCGGCCCGGGGGCGCAGGGCGGAGATATCCTCCCCCGCCTCCAGACGCAGAGAACATATAAGTATCATTTTCCCAGCCTCCCGGCCAGACGGCCGCTGCTCCAGGCCCACTGGAGATTGTAACCTCCGCAGTCTCCATCCACATCCAGCAGCTCCCCGCAGACGAAGAGCCCGGGCATGAACCAGCTCTCCAGAGTCTCCGGGTTGAAGCCCCCGGTCTTTATGCCTCCGGCGGTAACCTGGGCGCTGTCAAAGCCCTCGGTGCCCAGGAGCTTCAGCCGGAAATCCGTCGCTGCCCGGGCTGCGTTTTCCAGCTGGGTATCACTTAGCCGGGCCAAAGCCGGCTCCTGGGGGATGGCGGAATATTTCACCAGCATCCTGCCCAGGCGGTTGTGGAGCATACCGGTAAACAGCTCCGAGGCGGGAAGGGCCGGGAAAGTCTCCCGGCGGCGATACAGCAGTGCCCTGAGCTCCTCCTGACTTAGACCGCGGAAAAAGTTGAGGGACAGCTCCCCGCCCTCACCTATCTGGGCGGCGGCGCGGGAGATGTCGAAGGCCGCCGGACCGGAGACTCCTTTTTCCGTGAATTGCATCTCCCCCAGACCCCGGCAGAGTATCTCGCCTCCGGCCAGGAGCTTCAGCTCCCCGTCGGAGCGGATGCCCTTCAGAGCCCTGGGATATTCCGGGGCCGTGAGCAGCTGCACCAGGGCCGGGCGCAGAGCTGTGCGCTTGTGGCCCAGGGGCTTTAAAAGCTCGTAGCCGTCCATAACGCCTCCCAGCTTGGCCCCTGCGGCGCCTCCGCAGGCAACTATTACATAGTCGGCCTCCAGCCGCCCCTCGTCGGCGATTACGGCGTAGCCCTTACCCCGGCGCTCTATAGCTCTGGCCGGGCAGGCACAGCGCAGCTCCACGCCGGATTTTTCCAAGGCAAAGCGCAGCAAATCCACCACACTGTTGGCGGAGTTTGAGAGAGGGTAGACCCGCCCGCCATATTCGGTGACTGTGAGCAGCCCCAGGCCGTGGAAAAAATCCAGGGCCTGAGCGGGGGTGAACTTGCTGAGAGCGGGGGCGGCAAAGCCCTCCTGTTCCCCGTGGTAATTTTCAAGGGAGGCTCCGGTATTGGTGAGATTGCAGCGGCCGTTGCCGGTGGCCAGCAGCTTGCGGCCAATGCGCTGCTGCCGCTCCAGAAGAATGACCCGGCGGCTCTTGTCCTCCGACGCAGTGATGGCGGCCATGAGTCCGGAGGCTCCGCCGCCTATTACAATAACAGTTTCCATACTTCAACCTCTGTGGAGAATATCGTGGGCTACGGGGGTGTAGAACATGCGGTTCACTTCCTCCACGTCCCCGGTCTGGGCCAGTATCCACATCATTTTGGCGTAGACTGCCTCGGTGGTCATGTCAAAGCCCTCCAGTACATAGGGGTTGCCCTTCAGGCTGTGGCCCACGGAGTAGACGGAGAGGTCGGAGCCCTCGTTCTGCACCTGTGTGGTGGCCACGATGAACTTGCCCTGGGCGGTGTGCCGCTCCACCAGCTCAAAGAGGCGGCTGTCCTCATAGGAGGGCAGGCCACCTACGCCGAAGCACTCGATTATAAGGGCCTTGTTCCGGCTGAGGAGGAAATCCAGCAGCTCTGGGTCGGCTCCGGGCACCATCTTTACCAGAGCCACCTTTTCTTCCAGCTGGTGGAAAAAGCGGGGCTTGCGGCGGTAGCGGGGGGAGATATAGCACATGAGCCGGTGGTCCTGGAGTATGGCCAGGTCCGGGTAGTTGATGCTGGAAAAAGCTGCAAAGCTCTTGGAGCAGGTCTTTCTGGCCCGGGTGCCCAGGATGACCCTGCCGCTGAACACGATGTCCACCCCGGCCAGCTCCTCCGAGCAGGCGCAGACGAAGGCGTCGGTGAGGTTCAGCTTCGAGTCGGTAGAGTCGTAATTGATGGGCTTCTGGGCCCCGGTCATGATTATGGGCTTGTCCGCATCCTGAACCATGTAGCTGAGGGCGGCGGCGGTGTAGGCCATGGTGTCGGTGCCGTGGCTGATGACGAAGCCGTCATAGAGATCATAGTTCAGCTCCAGGGCCCGGGAGATGGCGCACCAATGCCGGGGGGTGATGTTGGTGGAGTCGATATTGAAAAGGGAGAGACAGTCCACGTGACACAGGTCCTTTATGGTGGGCACGTAGCTGAGCAGCTGGGCCGGGCGCAGCTCCGGGGTCAGGCCCTCCGGCGTCATCTCCGAGGCGATGGTGCCCCCGGTGCCCAGCATGAGAATCTTTTTCATGGTCTACCTCCCTGGATTTGGTGCATATGAGCACAGAATTTCACGAAGTTATTATATCAGTCCCCGGGACGATTATCAATGGCGGGAGTTTTTTCAAAAGCAAAAGCCGGGCAGGACCCGGCTTTAAATGATATGATATAAACTTTTCACCTTTCAAAGGCCACGAGCCCGCACTCATAGGGGTGGTCGTAGTAGAGCGTATCCCGGCCCTTTGGCCGGTAGCACAGGAGCTTTGCAATTATCAACATATCGCCCCCGCCGGCCAGGACCATGGTCACCGCCAGGACCAGCAGGAAGGGCCGGGCCAGGGCGACGGCGGAGACGGAGAGGGCAAGGCCCAGCACCAGGGTGGGCATGGCGCCACCCAGAATGTACTGGCCCTTGGTAAGGGGTTCGGAGCAGGTGCAGTAGGGAGTGAGGGCCTTCCAGATCATGCCGAAGGCTATGGAGCCGAAGCCCCCGGAGCAAAAGCGGCTCCAGGTGAGGCCGTGGATGAACTCGTGTACTGCTGTCAGGAGGAAAAAGACGGGGAAGAACACCAGCCACCAGAGCGAGCTCAGCTGAAAGCTGCCCTGGGGATTTACCAGAAAATAAATGACCGTTATGGCAATGGCAAAAGGCAGACTCAACAGAAGGGAGAGTGTGTTGGCCGCCAGCACACCCACGGTGAGGTCCCGCTTTTTGTAGCCGGCCTTCGCCATCTCCATACAGAGCCTCTCATAGGCGTCCTTCCTCTTCAGCTCTGCTGCCGACAGCTTCCGTCCTTTTCTATTCACTGTACGCTCTCCTCCATCCGAATTAACTGTGCCGTGGATTATATCATGCCTCCCCGGCAAAAGTAAAGATCCCGGAGCGGGATTTAAGAATAATTAATGGAAGATCGCCCTTCATGGCCTGAAAAGTTCATCCACTGTAAGCCCCAGCTCCCCGGCCAGAGCAAAGGCCAGGGCCAGAGTGGGGTCGTACTTGTTGTTTTCTATGGCGTTCACCGTCTGCCGGGTGACGGAGCAGCGTTTTGCCAGTTCCTCCTGGGAAAGGCCCAGCTCCTTTCGCCGCTCTCTTATGCAGTTTTCCATCTCAGCCCCCCAGCTTCCGCTTGAAATAGAGGCTGAAACAAAAATACATCGTGGCCGTCACGGTGAGGTGGATAAAGGGGTTTATCAGATCCACGCTGCCGGTGACAAAGCCCCTCACTATCTCGATGACCAGCATGCCCACCAGGCCCATAAGGGTCCAGGTGCTGGCCTTCCACACCACCATCTGCCGCCGCTCGTCCCCCGGCCGGAGCAGGGATATCAGCATGGCGATGTCCAGAACTATCATGGCGCAAAGATACAAAAGGAATAATACGATTAAAAACATGGTGTCCTCCTTTGACAAAACAAAAATGTAAAAAACTTTTGACATAATCAGCATACAGCAGCAGAGCAAAACTGTCAAGAGTTTTTTACATTTTTTCGATGGAAAAAGTTTCCCATACCAGGGATAAGAACATCCGGGTACGAATCAAGGCTGGATGCAGCCCATCCCGCATGGCTGGATGCAGCCCATCCCGCACACATTGACGAAACGGGGAAAACGCGGTATAATACAATGTATTTTTGTGCCGAGGAGCAAGCATGAACAAAAAAAGTATAATAGCCCTGGCCGCCACGGCGGCAGCGGTGATAATAATAACCCTTGCAGCGGCGCTGCTGCTGGGGGGGCGCGGCAGAGAAGCGGAGCTGCCTGCCGTCTCAGCCGCCCCCACGGCTACGCCCGACCCGGAGGAACTGAGCCGGGGAGCGGGCCTGGTGGTAATAAGCGAATTCATGGAGAAGAACCGTAGCACCCTCAGGGACGAGGACGGGGCCTTCTCCGACTGGATAGAGCTGTGGAATCAAAGCGACGAGACTGTGGATATCTCCGGCTGGAATATCTCCGACAGGGAAAATCAGCTGGGCTGGACCCTGCCGGAAATGAGCCTGGAGCCGGGGCAGCGGATAGTGATCTTCGCCTCCGGCAAGGACCGGCAGGGGGCTGAGCTGCACACCGACTTCAGCCTCTCCGGGGACGAGGGAGTCTGGCTGAGAAATGAGTACGGCTACCTCTGCTCCTCCTCCCTCTGCACCGACTGCGATGGGGATGTATCCATGGCCCTGGGTGCCGACGGTGGCTATGAACAGAGCCTGTACCCCACGCCGGGCTATGAGAACACGGCGGCGGGCTGGGATAGCTTTCAGCAGAGCCTGAACTGTGACAGCCCTCTTACTATAAACGAAGCAGTGGTCTATAACCTGAACTCTGCACCTGTGAACAAGGAGTATTACGACTGGGTGGAGCTGAAGAACAGCAGCGGCCAGACCCTGCTTTTGTCCGAATATTACATATCCGACGATAAGGACGACTATCTCCAATACCGCCTGCCGGAGGTGGAACTGGGGCCGGGAGAGCTGATAGTGCTCTACTGCACTGCCGAAGCCTTGCCGGAGGGCTATTACGCCACCGGCTTTGAGCTGGGCTCGGAAAACGAGCAGCTGTATTTGGGCTCCACAGAGGGGGAGCTGCTGGACTGCGTCTCATTGAAGGACATCCCCTATCTGGGCAGCTTCGGCCGTATGGCCGGGGAGGCGGGCTGGTTCTACTTTAGCAGCCCCAGCCCCGGAGCGGAGAACTACGGCGGGCAGCGCCGGGTGGCATCAAAGCCGGAGAGTCTGACGGCGGACGGGGTCTATAATGATATTGACGGCATGTATGTGGAGCTCAGTGCCTCCGGGACCATACGCTATACCCTGGACGGCTCGGCCCCCACGGCGGAGAGCCAGGAGTACACCGGCCCCATATACATAGACAGCACCACGGTGATAAGGGCGGTAAACTTTGAGGAAGGCGCCCTGCCCAGCCGGGCATTGAGCCTCAGCTTTATAATTAACGAGAACCACAGTCTGCCGGTGCTGAGCCTGCTGACGGACAGCCCCGCCGAGTTCGACACCATGTATAACGCCAAGCAGAAGGGCGTGGAGCTGCCCGCCAGCCTGTCCCTTTACGAGGAGGACGGCAGCTTCACCATAGGCTGCGGGGTGTCCATGCACGGGGAGACCAGCCTGGTGCTGCCGAAGAAGAACATGTCCGTGCGCTTCCGTGGGGCCTACGGCCAGAGCACGCTGAACTACGACATCTATGACGGGGGCGTGACGGAGTTTACAAATCTTCTGCTGCGCTCGGGGCAGGACTTCCCCATATCCATTATAAGAAACGAGCTGAGCCAGGAGCTGTGCGCCCAGGCCACCGACAAGGTGATAAACCAGCGCAGCATCTATTGCATACTGTATATAAACGGCGAATACTCCGGCATCTACTCCCTGAAGGAGAAGGCCAATGAGCAGCTCTATGCGGGCATAGCCGGGGTGAGCCGGGACAGTGTGGAGGTGCTGGAGGCCAATGTCTCCCAGAACTCGGACTTTTTCCATGAAGTGGTGGAGTTCTGCCGCTTCAACGACATGAGCCAGGAGGAAAACTACCGTCACTTCTGCGACATGTTCGATGTGGACAGCGTCATAGACTGGCTGATACTGGAGGGCTACTGCGCCAATACCGATCTGACCTCCGGCAATGTGCGCTATTGCCGCTCCAGCGAGAACGACGGGAAATGGCGGATGATGTTCTACGACCTGGACGCCACCTTCTCCACCCCGGCCAGCGTGTTCATGAACGTAATGAGCGAGTACGCCCAGCAGACCCGCCAGTTTGCCACCTTCATGGTGCCCCTGATGGACAATGAGGAATTCAAGGACCGCTTTCTCAGCCGGGCGGCGGAGCTCATGGGCAGTGTGCTGACGGTGGAGAACGTGATGGCGGAGATAGACCGGCTCTGCGCCATAGTTGCCCCGGAGGTGGAGCGGGATTATGCCCGCTTTGACCGCACGGTGGCAGATTGGGAGTGGGCGGTGGAGCAGCTGAAAGCGGTGCTCATCGACTACAACTGGCAGCAGCTGAATATCGACAATCTCTGTGAGCTCTTTGATTTGAGCTCTGAGGAACGGGAATATTATTTCGGAGAGATAGAGACGGGGCAATGAAGGAAACACAGCTCAGCTTCAAGCGCTATGAAAAGAAATATTTGCTGTCCCGGGAGCAGTATGAGCAGCTGTGGGCTCAGATGGAGCCCCGGCTCATGCCCGACGAGTTTTTCCAGAGTACGGTGCTGAGCCTGTATTACGACTGGGATGACTTCCGCCTGATACGCAGCTCCATCGAGCAGCCGGTTTACAAGGAGAAGCTGCGCCTGCGCAGCTACAATGTGCCGGGAGCGGAGAGTCAGGTCTTTGTGGAGCTGAAGAAAAAATATAAGGGTATAGTTTACAAACGCCGGGTGCGCATGACGGAGCGGGAGGCGGAGGACTACCTGGCGGGACGCCGGGGCGCTCCCGACGGCGGCCAGATAAGCCGGGAGATAGACTGGTTTTTAAAGACCAATCCGGTGCAGCCAAAGGTGCTCATAGCCTGTGACCGCAAGGCCTATGTGGGCAGAGAGGAGCCGGGACTGCGCCTGACATTTGACAGCTCAATCCGCTGGCGGGATACCCAGCTGCGCCTTACCGACGGGGACCATGGACAGGAGCTGTTGGAGGACGGTCAGGTGCTGCTGGAGATAAAAATGCCGGAGTCCGCCCCTCTGTGGCTGGCGGAACTTCTGAGCCGGCTGGAGATCTTCCCCCGCAGCTTTTCCAAATACGGCCAGTGCTATAAAAATGAACTGATAGAAAAATACTTTGACGGAGTGATGGTAATTGCTTAACCAACTGATAACGGACAGTGTGATAAACGGCGTGGTCAGTCTGCCCAGTTTTTTCATCTGCGTGCTGACGGCTCTGGCCCTGGGCTTGCTGACGGCCCTGGTCTTCACCGCCTACAGCTACCATACCGGCTCCCTGGCCATATCCCTGGCCCTGCTGCCCCCGGTGGTGGCGGTGGTCATCATGCTGGTCAACGGCAACGTGGGGGCGGGCCTGGCGGTGGCGGGCACCTTCGCTCTGGTGCGCTTTCGCAGCGTCCCCGGCTCCGCCCGGGAGATAACTGGGCTGTTCATGTCCGTATCCCTGGGCTTGGCCTGCGGCATGGGCTATGTGGGCCTGGCGGTTGTGTTCTTTGTGATTATGGGCGCCACAGTACTCATTTTGGGCAAGCTCCGCTTCGGGGAGGGCAGTAGGGCAAACCGCCAGCTGAAGATAACCATTCCCGAAAACCTGGATTATGAAGAACTCTTTGATGATCTGTTCGAGAAATATACTCTCTGCCATGAGCTGGTGCGGGTAAAAACCACAAATATGGGGACTCTCTATGAGCTCTGCTACGACGTGCGGCTTAAGGACGCCGGGATAAGCAAGGCCTTCCTGGATGAGATACGCTGCCGTAACGGCAACCTCACCGTCATCTGCGGTCGGGAGAAAGAGGTGGAGATGATATGAAAAAAGCAGCCGCTCTGAGTTTGCTGCTGAGCTTGTGCCTGGCCCTGGCCGGGTGCAGCGGTGAGAGCAGCTCTGCCGGGCAGAAGCTCACGGAGCTGGAGCAGCTGGAGGCTGCTGCCACGGTGATAAGCCTGGAGGGCAGCGCCGCAGAGATAGACGGCCCGGGTGCTTCTTTTGAAAACGGCACTCTGACTGTCGGCACCGGGGGCAGCTTCCTTATCCGGGGCAGCCTGGAAAACGGCCGGATCCTGGTGGACACTGGGGAGAGCAAGCAGGACGTGAACCTTATATTGGAAGCCGTCAGCATCCACTGTGAAAACGATGCCGCAATATATGTGGAGCGGGCGGAAAAGACCCGGATATATGTGAAAGACCCTGCTCCCAGCACTCTCAGCTCCGGCACAGCCCGGACAGATAACCAGCTTCTCACGGAGGCCAGCGGCGCTGCTGTCTACGGAGAGGATGACCTGGACTTCATGGGCCCGGGCACTCTTATAATAGAAGGTAACATCAATAACGGCATAGGCTGCAAAAACGACGTGGACATCAACGGCGGCGTGCTGGAGATAAACGCGGTGAACCACGGCATAAAGGGCAACGAGTCCGTGGACATCAAGGGGGGAGAAGTGAGTATCTCCTGCGGCAACGACGGGCTCAAGACCGATGACGCCGATAAAGAAGGCAAAGGCTCGGTGAATATCACCGGGGGCGCCCTGAATATCAGCTCCCAGGATCAGGGCATCAGCTCCATAAAGGATATCAACATCACCGGCGGCGAAGTGAACATTGTCTCCCAGCGGGACGGATTCAATGCCGATAAGGAGCTGGGAGGCTGCGTGAATTTAAGCGGCGGCAGCGTGTTCATAAGCTCCGGCAACGACGCCATAGACGCCTCCGGCGGGGTGCTGAACATCAGCGGCGGCAGCCTGTTGGCGCTGGGCAAGGACAAGGATATCAAGGCCGCAGTGGAAGCCTCCATCCCCTGCTATGCAGGAAGCCTGAAGCTGGCGGAGGGGGAGACTCTGGA
The DNA here is from genome assembly GCA_944385175.1 of uncultured Oscillospiraceae bacterium. Classification (GTDB taxonomy): domain Bacteria; phylum Bacillota; class Clostridia; order Oscillospirales; family Oscillospiraceae; genus Limivicinus. The sequence continues at coordinate 27,140 of CALWWB010000021.1, forward strand.
ACTACGCAGAGAGGGCGGAGAGAGCCTGGTAAATCAGAGCGCCTGGGAGATAAAGACCGCCTTTATCGCCCTGGCCGATGCCGCCCCAGGGGAGGAGCTGGAGCTTTTCACCGGCAGCGGAGAAGCGCGGGAAAGCCGGGGCAGCATCACTCTCAGCTGAAAAAAGATAATTAAAAGGAAAAGCGAGCCGGATTGAAGTGACCCCAAAAAGTTAGACAATATTAGAAAGTAAAAATTGTTTAAGCAGCTGAAAGGGCTTGTTGTCTGTG
>CALWWB010000022.1 GCA_944385175.1 uncultured Oscillospiraceae bacterium
ATTTGGTAGTAAATTCAGTGGCCCTATCCCGTGATTTGCCCGTATTTACAGGCTTTTTTGAGATAATCAGAGTTGTTCTATAGAACTTTTTAAAAACTTAAAGCACCAGGCATATACAGCCTGGTGCTTTAAACTTCTATTAAATTTCCAATAAGCATTATGGGTCCTTGTATACAGGATATCCCTCTCTACACTGAGATAATTAAAGACATAAGTAAAAAACGGAACAAACTATTGTTTGTTCCGTTTTGGTGGGGGAAGGTGGATTCGAACCACCGAAGGCATTGCCAGCAGATTTACAGTCTGTCCCCTTTGGCCACTCGGGAATTCCCCCATATTAACTTGGAGCTGGTGGACGGACTCGAACCCCCGACCTGCTGATTACAAATCAGCTGCTCTACCGACTGAGCTACACCAGCGTGTGAATCCGACGCGTTCTGTAGTGAGCCGACATCACCGGGCGGGCTCTCAACCGCTCAGATATAATAGCAAAAACAGCCCGGTTTGTCAACATTATTTTTTCAAAAAAGTGGTTTATTTTTTACATAGGCAAATTTCATTTGCCGTCCCCAGTGCTGCGGGCATAATAGAAAATATACTGCTGGGCGAGGCCGGCGTATTCTCCAAGACAAGCCGGATCAAAATCGGCGGGGAAATGTTCCTTCAGGGCCCGACGTATCCACACATCTATGGGGAAAGCCTCCATATGGTAGAGGCCAAAGAGCACGACGCAGTTAGCCACCTTTTCTCCTATTCCGGGAAGTGCCATGAGTGAACGCTTTGCCTCAGCGCTGTCACAGTCAATAAGAGAAGAAAGGTCCAGAGCGCCGGAGGCTACAGCCAAAGCAGCGGCGCTTATGTATGGGGCGCGATATCCGCAGCGCAGGACATCCAGAGCACCTTCCGGCAAAGCTGCAATATCGGCAGCAGAGGGAAAAGTATAAAAACAACGACCTTCAAATTCTAACGCCCGGCCGAAGTTTTCACACAGGCGCTCCACGATGCCTTTGATACGGCTGATATTGTTGCACTGGGATATGATAAAAGAGCATAGGGCTTCCCAGGGCTCCTGCCGCAAAATGCGAATACCCTGGCCATAGCTGACGCACATGGAGAGGTATTCACCGCCGTCAAAGCCGCTGCTTATCTTGAGATAATCTCTTTCCAAGTCAAAATATTCCCGCCACATTTCTATGGAACCTGGCGATTTTATGTAAACCAACTCGCCTTCTGTCCAGATCTTGGCCGGGCATTCCATGGCAATACCCCAATATGCGCCGTCTTTGTCGGCGTTCCAGCGAAAGCACTGTCCACACTCAAAAGTTTTGATTATATCCATTTCGCCCACAGTGCAAAGCATTCGGGTTTTTATATCTGTCATGTGTCTCACCCCGTCTTTTTTGATTTTGATTATAGTGCATTTTCCCCAGCCTGGCAAGCAAGTATATGGTCCAGAGTAAATAAAGCTGCAAAATTAACGCATAAACAACATATATGATGCAAAAACGTGGTATATTATATCATCATAATTAAATGGATATTCTGCAAGTTTATTATATAATAAATATAATTAGTATTTAATTATTACGGAAAGAATAGTTTAGGGCCAAAAATAACAGGAAATTGTACTTTGCCAGCTTTTAGGGGGAATTATATATGGCAATAAGAGATCTGGATTTGAAGACCCTGCTGGACATTCCTCTGTGGGAAAAGGTGCAGGATGAGCTGGCCAAGCTCACTGGCACGGCCATAATAACCATTGACTTCAAAGGTAACCCGATAACCAAACACAGCTGCCGCACGGACTTTTGCAGCGTTATAAGGGAAAATCCCATCTCCCGCAAGCGCTGCTTTCGCTGTGACGCCTTGGCGGGATTGGAGGCTGTGCGTCTGGGAAGGCCGTATATTTATCTGTGCCATTGCGGCATAGTGGATGTGGCGGTGCCGGTGATGGTGGGGGACAGGTATTTGGGTGCAGTGATGTTCGGCCAGGTGCGCATACCCAATAACGACACGGAGGCCAAGGTGGAACGTCTGGTAAGTGAGATAAGTTCTTTCCAGGCAGAGAGCGATACTGCCCGACAGGATCTGCTGGAGAAATATCAAAGGCTACCGGAGATGGAATACAAGCGTATTGTGGCTGTGGCAGATACCATAAATGCAATGGTAAATTATATTGTGGACAGGGCAGTGAACACTGAAAACGAGGCCATGACCTATAAATTCCTGTTGCAGACCAGCAATATGCAGAATTCTCAGTCAAGCTCCGAGATACAGGAACTGCGGAATCCTGCCGGGGACGAGGACAATTTCATAGCAGAGCCTGAGCTGCCAAAGAGCAGCCCAGTGTATCCGGCGGTGGCCTACGTAAAGAACCACAAATATGAGATGGTCACAATGAATGACATGGCAAAACTCTGCCACCTCAGCCCCAGTTATTTTTCCCGGCTGTTCCGGCGGGAACTGGGAGAGAATTTTATAAATTATGTAAACCGAAAGAAAATTCAGTGGGCAAAGGAGAGACTGCGCACCAGCAACGACAGCGTTGTTCAGATAGCCCAGGAGCTGGGTTATATGGATTCCAGCTATTTTATAAGTGTGTTCAAGAAGTTTGAGGGAATAACGCCTTTGGTGTATAGACAGCATAAATACAGATAACTAAACAAACAGGCGCCGGATGTAAACGGCGCCTGTTTTGTTGCTGTTTTTTGAAATTTTTGTAAACCGATTCCTGAAACACTTTGCACAAAATACAAAATACTAAATTATTAAAGTTAAAAAATTATTTATTATACACAACAAAACAAAAGTATACGACAAAAATGTTGTATAAAATAATTATATTTGATGATAATAGAGCATATTGGCAAATTGTGAATTGTTGTATAACATGAGGACAGAGAGCCGGAAAGATATTCCGCAAAAAACGAGAAATAAAAAAGAAAGGAAAGAGAAACATGGAAAAGCTCAAGAAACGTGCAAAGATATGGCTGTGCATAGGAATTGCTCTTATGTTGCTGAGCGCAATAGTGGTTTCCGCCGTGCAGACCAGCGGCGGTACTGTGACCATGAAAGAACTCATGATTGAGACCGACAAAGGCTATAACATGAGCGCCTATCTGATGATTCCGGAAAATGCAACTGCCGAGAGTCCAGCGCCTGCCGTTGTCACGAGCCACGGCTATCTGAACAACAAGGAAATGCAGGATGCAAACTATGTTGAGCTTGCCCGCAGGGGATTCGTGGTTTTGGCCATTGACCAGCCTTGCCATGGCGACAGCCAGGTAATGGCAATCAGGAATGCTGACGGCGTGTATCAAGGCGTGCTTGCCCTCAGCAGGATGCCCTTTGTGGATGTAAACCGCATAGGAATTACGGGCCATTCCATGGGCGGTGGTTCATGCAACAGCGCCGTTGCTGAAGACAATGAAAACGGCACAAATTTGATTTCCGCTGTTTTGCTCAACTGCGCTGACGCTACATACAAGGATACGGATGGAAATTTTGCCAACATCTACGGCAGCCGTGACGTTGCCATACTTGCTGCTCAGTACGACGAGTTTTTCCATATGTATACCGATGAAAGCGGCGTTATGCGTCAGGCACCCTATTTCATGCAGGGAATCAACTCTCAGTCTTTCCTCAACTTCGGCGTTGACCCCACAGGTCTGGAAGCACGTACTGCCTATACAGTTTATACTGAGACCATTGATGGCGAAGAGGCTGTAAGAGTGATCTATAATCCTGACATTATACATCCCTGGTCTCACTTCTCTGCAAAGGCAACTACAAGTGTCATAGAATTTTTCAATATGACCCTTGATGCCCCCAATCCTCTGCCGGGCAATGATCAGGTGTGGCAGTGGAAGGAAGCCTTCAACTTCGTCGGACTGCTGGGATTTGTAGTGTTTATCTGTTCTTTCAGCATCCTGATGGTATATACTCCCCTGTTCTCAGTTCTCAGGGCATCAGAGCCTGTGCAGCCGGCAAAGCTGGCAGACGGCAAAGGCAAGCTATGGTTCTGGCTTAGCCTTGCTGCCGGAGCACTGTTCTCCATGCTCATATACCGCTGGATACTTAAAGTCGGGACATCAATGTCCGTGTCCCAGACCGAAGCAATGGGGCTTGGCTTGTGGTCCACGCTCTGCGGCGTGTTTACAATACTGAGCATGCTCGTGTTCTATTACTGCTATGGCAAGAAGCGGGGATTGGATCTTGTTGAACTTGGCGTGAAACTGCCGGCAAAGAAATTTGGCTTGACTGTTCTGCTTGCTGTAATAGTTGTTGTTGTAAGCTATGGCTGTGTATTTGTGGCTGACTACTTCTTCTATGCAGACTTCAGGATCTGGACTCTGGCGATCAAGGCTTTTGAAGCCCCGATACTTAAGTATCTGCCATACGCACTTTTGTTTGTTACTTTCTATGTCGCCAGCTCTGTGGCAAACAACTGCTTCAATTATAATGAGATTGGCGGCAAGCCCTGGGTGAATACAATAATAGTTGCTGTCATGACAACCCTCCCGGCTCTTATACTCCCCTGGATTCAGTACATCACTTACTATTCCACTGGCGCTATGAAGTGGGCGGAAAGTGCCATGCACATACTGTGGCTCTTCCCCATAGTTCTTATTCTATTCGGATCTGTGGTTATCTCCAGGGTGGTTTATAAGGCTACCAAGAATCCTTATTTGCCGGGACTTATCAACGCCGCAATTGTGGGGCTGCTGACAATAACCAACACCTGTACTACTCTTATTTAATATATTTTCAAGCACTTTCTCACTCCTCTGCAAAAGGGAGCCGCCGCTTTGGCGGCGGCTCCTGTCAATTAACTGAAATCAAGAAAATACATCCATGTTGGCGTGGAGCCGCAACATTGAGCAATACATGTATTTTGTCTAAAATATTGTAAAATCGCCTTGCATTGCGCTTGGGTTTCGTATATAATATTTACAGATTTTGCATTAAGGCCTGTCTCCATTCGATTCCGGTAATCTGGGAGATGGGTAATAATTATTTTCAGGAGGTAGTTCCCATGATTCTGGATACTTCAAAATATATCGGCAAGTGCGATTGCGGACGGGTGCATGAGCTGCGCACAAAGCTGGTGGTCTGCGAATACGGCGCATTGGACAACTTCGACAAGTATATGGATGATTGCGGGCTGTCCGGCTTCCGCACAGTCATATACGATACCAATACCTATAACCTGCCCACCATGGTGCATGTGAAGGCCGATCAGGAGATCGTGCTGGAAGCCCAGGGGCTCCATTCCGAGAAAGGCATGATCGAGGACATGATGACCAGGCTGGAGCGCAAGCCCGATGTCATCGTTGTCGTGGGCGCCGGGACCCTTATGGACTTCGGCCGTTACAGCGCTTATAAGCTGGGCATACCCTTTGTGGCAATCCCAACCCTGGTTTCTTCCGACGGCTTTACCGCCAACATCTGCTCCATCATTATTGACGGGCAGAAAAAGTCTATCCCTATGATAGCTCCGGACGCGGTCATCTGCGACCTGAATATCGTTAAGGGTGCGCCCCATTTCCTCACCGTCTCCGGCGTTCAGGATATCCTTTCCAAGTATGTCTCCATTGCAGACTGGAAAATCGCCCATCTTGTCTCCGGCGAGTACTTCTGCCAGAAGGTGTGCGACATGGCCCAGGAGGCCCTGGATACCATGGCCAAGTGCGCCCAGGATATGAGGGATGGGAAGCCTGACGACTTTGAGGCCATGGCCTACGCCCAGATGCTCTCCGGCCTGACCATGCAGATACTCAATCACTCCCGTGCCGCCTCCGGCGCCGAGCATCTCATTGCCCATCTGGTGGAGATGAAGCCCAAGGGGTTTGAAAATGCCCACGGTATGCACGGCGAGTGCGTGGGAGTAGGTACAATAATCTGCGCTGAGGAATATCACCGCCTGGCTCAGAAGGAGACCATAGAAGTCAAGCCCTTCCGGCCCCTGGATGAGGCCTGGGTGCGGGACATCTTCGGCGATCTGGCCGACGGTATCTTCAAGGAATGCGAAAACGATGTGCTGGCCGGATTTGACGAGCACAAGATACAGGAGCACTGGCAGGAGATCAGGGACATTATTGCCGCCATACCCAGCGCGGAGGAGCTCACGGAGCTTTTCAAGGCCATCGGAGCAAAACACAGCCTTAGTGAGCTGGGTATAGACGAGTCCATGAAGCACGATGCTCTGGATATTTCTGCCGCTATTCGCAACCGCCTTACCTTTAACCGTATGCGCCGGCTTATTGTTGAATAACAGAGGACTGACTAGGTGGAGCTCTGCTGCCTCCACGCATTGAAATTGCGGCAGAAATCTGACGGAAAGGAAGAAGCTATGCAATATATAATGTCCTTGGATCAGGGGACAACCAGCAGCCGCTGCATCCTCTTCGACAAGGCAGGGAACATCTGTGCCAGTGTACAGAAGGAGTTTAAGCAGATTTTCCCAAAGCCGGGTTGGGTTGAGCACAATGCGGAGGAGATCTGGGACGTCACCCTGGAAGTGTCCAGAGCGGCCATGTCAAAGCTGGGCGTTACCGCGGACAACATTGCCGCCATAGGCATTACCAACCAGAGAGAGACTACGGTAATCTGGGATAAAGATACCGGCGAACCCATTGCCAACGCCATTGTGTGGCAGTGCCGCCGCACTTCGGATATAATAGACAAATTGGTGGCCGAGGGATATGGCGAGAAGATAAGGCAGAAAACCGGCCTTGTGCCGGATGCCTATTTCTCCGGCTCAAAAATAAAGTGGCTGCTGGACAATGTACCCGGGGCCAGGAAGCGGGCTCAGGCGGGCAAGCTTCTTTTCGGAACTATCGACACATGGCTTATCTGGAAACTTACCGCAGGCAGGGTACACGTCACGGATCACACCAACGCCAGCCGCACCATGCTCTATAATATCCATGACCTGTGCTGGGATAAAGAGCTTCTGGAGATGCTGGAGATACCTGAGTGCATGCTGCCGGAGGTAAAACCCTCCAGCTGTGTGTACGGGAAGACCGAGTTTGAACTCTACGGCGGAGAGATACCCATTGCCGGAGCCGCCGGGGATCAGCAGTGCGCCCTATTCGGCCAGTGCTGCTTCAACCCCGGTGATCTGAAAAACACCTATGGCACAGGCTGCTTTTTGCTGATGAATACCGGGGACAAGCCGGTGGAGAGCAAAAACGGCCTGGTGAGTACCATTGCCGTGAGCTATGAGGACAAAGTGATTTATGCACTGGAGGGAAGCATCTTCGTTGCCGGAGCAGCTGTCCAGTGGCTCAGAGACGAACTGGGAGTTGTATCCAATGCGGCGGAAAGCCAGGAATATGCCCAGCGGGTGGAAGATACGGCGGGGGGATATGTTGTGCCGGCCTTCACCGGCCTGGGTGCACCCTATTGGAACCAGCGAGCCAGAGGCGTGGTAGTGGGCCTGACCCGGGGCTTCGGACGTGCCCATCTGGTGCGCGCCACTTTGGAGTCCCTGGCCTATCAGACCTATGACATTGCCAGAGCCATGGAGCGGGATTCCGGCATAAAGATCGGGGAACTGAAGGTGGACGGCGGCGCCTGCGCCAACGACTTCCTGATGCAGTTTCAGAGTGATATAATCGGCTGCGATGTGTACCGCCCCAAGTGCATAGAGACCACTGCCCGGGGGGCTGCCTATATGGCCGGCCTTGCCGTGGGCTATTGGGAAAGCCTGGACGATATCCGGAACAACTGGGCCATAGACCGTATCTTTGCCCCGGCTATGGAAGAACCTAAACGTATAGAAAGATTGAAAGGCTGGCACAGAGCCGTTAACTGCGCTCTGGCCTGGGCAGAAGCAGACGAGGACAAATAGCTTATGGACTACAGCAAACTTAAGAATACGGAGCTTTTCCTCTTCGATATGGACGGCACCTTGTATCTGGGGGATGAAGTCTATAACGGAGCCATCCAGCTAATGGAGGATCTCCCAAGGCTGGGAAAGAAATATATCTACCTGACCAATAATTCGTCACGGGCAGGCACAGACTATATTACAAGGCTCAAGGGCCTGGGCTTCCCCTGCGAGGCGGAAAACGTATTTACCTCCGGAATGGCTACCGGCATGTACCTCAATCAGAACCATCCGGGGGCAAAGGTGTATCTGGTGGGTACCCAGGCGTTCCGCCGGGAACTTTTGAGCTACGGCATCCAGCTGGTGGAGGAAAACGCCGATGTGGTGGTGGTTGGCTTTGATACGGAGCTGGTGTATGAAAAGCTGAACAAGGCCTGCCATTTCCTGCGCCGGGGCGCCGTTTTCATTGCTGCAAATCCCGACTGGGTCTGCCCCATGCCGGAAGACGAGGTGCTGCCGGACTGCGGAAGTATCTGCGCCCTGCTCACTGCCTCCTCCGGCAGGGAACCGAATTACATCGGCAAGCCCAATAGGAACATGATCGATGTCATATCCAAAATGGCCGGAATACCCAACGAGCATATCTGCGCCGTGGGAGACAGGCTTTATACGGATATCGCCGTAGCCCAGAATGCCGGCTCCGTATCGGTGCTGGTGCTCTCCGGCGAGACGGACAAAGCCATGGTGGAGGCCGCTGAACGCAAGCCCGACTATGTGCTGGCCGACGTGCATGAGCTGCACATGATACTGAAGGAAATCTGAAAGAGAAAGCGGCTGAGGGGCCGTAAAACAGCCCCTCAGCTTGCCCTTGTTTTGAACTATGGATATAATCGCAAAATATTCGCTGCCCATTCTGGCGGCAATCCTGCTGATAATTTTCTACCTGGGCCTGCCCGACCTACAAAAATGCGCTCTGGGCGGGGGAGAAAAACGGCGGCTGGACCGATTGGATGCGGCCATTATGGCCTGCATCAGCCTTGTTTACGGCACGGTGGCTTTCTGGAACCTGGGGGATACCCAGGCGCCGGAGACCTTTGCCAATATGGAGCAGCGCAGCGTTATAATAGAACTGGAGAGCGACGGCGCCCGGGAGCTGATGCTGTACAGTGGAGTGGGCATAGGCGAATACAGCTTTGAATACTCCTCCGACGGCGAGAACTACAGCCCTCTTACCAGCTTCAGCCAGACCCACGGTGAGGTGCTGAAGTGGAATTCGGTGGAACTGGAGGGCGGGCTCAACAGGGGATTTCTGCGCCTGAGCGCCACGGGCAACGTGTGGCTGGGGGAGTTGGTAGCCAGGGACGGCCAGGGGAATATAATCCCTGTATCCTGTGACGAGAGCGCCCTTGTGGATGAGCAGGAGCTCTGCCCGGCGGAGCAGACCTTTATGAACTCCAGCTACTTTGACGAGATATACCATGCCCGTACAGCCTGGGAGCATCTCAACGGGGTCTATCCCTATGAGATAACCCATCCTCCCCTGGGCAAGGAGATAATCTCCCTGGGTATACTGATATTCGGCATGACGCCCTTTGGCTGGCGTTTTTCCGGCACTCTGTTCGGAGCGCTGATGCTGCCGATCATGTATGTGTTCCTGAAGAAGCTGTTCGGCGGTAGAAGGGTTCCCACTGCCGGCACTCTGGTGTTTGCCGCGGACTTCATGCACTTTGTGCAGACCAGAATTGCCACCATAGATACCTATGCGGTGTTCTTTATATTGCTGATGTATCTGTTCATGTACCTCTTCTTTACGGAGAACAGGCTGAGATATCTGGCATTGTCAGGACTGTTTTTCGGCTTGGGGGCTGCCAGCAAATGGACCTGCCTCTATGCTGGGGCCGGCCTGGCGCTGATATGGGTATGGTATTGGATCAGAAATGCCCGACTGGGGATTCGGGCCTTTTTCAAAAACTGCGGTTTCTGCCTGATTTTCTTTGTGTTGCTGCCCTGTGCCATATACTATCTGTCCTATATCCCCTATGCCCAGGCTCGGGGTGGAGTGCCCCTGTTCAGCGGGGATTATCTCAAAATTGTGCTGGATAATCAGGAGTATATGTTCAATTATCACTCCACAATTGAAGCTACCCATCCCTACTCATCCCGCTGGTATCAATGGATATTCGATATCAGGCCAATACTCTATTACCTCCAGTATCTGCCTGAGGGCATGCGCTCCAGCTTCGGAGCCTTTGTAAATCCGGCACTGTGCTGGGGGGGCTTTGTAGGGCTCTTTGCCATGGGATATCTGGCCATCGGACGCCGGGATCGGGACGCCGCCTTCATCCTCCTGGGCTATCTGGCCCAACTGGTGCCCTGGATATTTGTCTCCCGCCTCACCTTTGAATATCACTATTTCCCCTGCACAGTCTTCCTGGTGCTGACAATGGGATACATCTTCAGGCTTATGGAGCGGAACTGCCGCCATGGGCGGGCCTATATATGGGGATTTTCCGTTTTTTGCATTGCCCTGTTTGCCCTGTTTTACCCGGCGCTGTCTGGTGCCCCTGTAGACAATGCCTCCGCCACAAAGCTGCTGGGCTGGCTGCCCACATGGCCGTTCTGAATAAGGCAAGATGACTGCCGGTGCCATCTAAAGGCACCGGCATTTTGTATATTTTTGAGCTTGAATTTTTGTGAAAAATGAATATAATGTGGGCAGCTAGATAGAAAATGAGGTAGATTTATGGGCCTTGCTCTTTTGGGGAAATTGTGTTCCCTGTTTTTGATAATGCTGGCTGGATATGTGATAGTGCGCTGCGGCCTGCTCCGCTCCGAAGACAGCCATACCTTGTCTGTGCTTTGCCTCTATCTCATATGCCCATGCAGTATCTTTTCAGCTTTTCAGATAGAGAGCAATCCCAGCATCGTTTCCGGACTTCTGATGTGCCTTGCGGCGGCAGTAGTTATCCATGCAGTCTACATTATAACCGTGACGCTGCTGAAAAAGCCTCTGAAACTAGATGCAGTGGAGCAGACCTCCATAATATATACAAATGCCGGCAATCTCATCATCCCCATCGTCAGCTCCGTACTTGGGCCGGAATGGGTGATATATACCTGCGCCTTCATGTGTGTCCAGATACCCCTCCAGTGGAGCCACTGCAAGAGCATCATCTGCAATGAACACCATCTGGACATCAGGAAAATTCTCACCAATGTAAATATGCTCTCGGTCTTTGCAGGAATCATTATCTTTGCCTTTGGCATAGAGCTGCCTGAGTTCCTCCAGAGCACTATAGATACTGTGGGCAGCACCATAGGCCCCATATCCATGCTGGTGGTGGGTATGCTTATCGGCGGCATAGATCTGAAGGATATCTTCCTGCGCCGCCGCACATGGTTCATCACCGCCATGCGCCTTGTGGTAATGCCCCTTATCGCTGTGCTGATCCTGCGCATAGGTGCGGGCCACAGCTCCCTGCCGGAGGCGGAGAAGATGCTGATGATAAGTCTTCTGGCAGCTGCGGCTCCTGCCGGAGCAACCGTTACTCAAATGGCCCAGGTCTACGGCGGCAATGAGCATGACGCCTGCTCCATCAACGTGCTCACCACATTGATGTGCATAGTCACTATGCCTTTAATGGTGGCTCTCTACCAAATGTAAATTTTTGGGGCGGCCGCACAATTTTCCGTTGACATCGACGGAAAATCTGATAAAATAGCGTAAATAAACTGCGGCAGAGGTTTTGTTCCAGACTGCCGCAGAATTTTATAATTTTGAAAGGGGTTTTTTCATATGGGTCTCAGCGAACTTTATTCCAGCCGCTTTGTAGGTGAAGGGCTTACCTTTGACGATGTGCTGCTGGTCCCGGCAGAGAGTGATATTCTGCCGGCAGATGTGGATCTTACCACAAATCTTACCAGAAAAATCAAGCTGAATGTGCCTGTCATGAGTGCCGCCATGGATACCGTCACCGAGTACCGCATGGCCATAGCCATAGCCAGGGAGGGCGGCATTGGAGTTATCCACAAGAACATGAGCATCGATGTACAGGCCGAGCAGGTTGATATGGTAAAGCGTTCGGAAAACGGCGTCATCACAAACCCCTTCTTCCTCAATTCCGGCCATACTCTGGGAGATGCAGATGCCCTCATGGGCAAATTCCGTATCTCAGGCGTTCCCATCGTGGACGATGAGGGACACCTCATAGGCATCATCACCAACAGAGACATGAAGTTCGAGACCGATATGAGCCGGCGTATAGATGAGGTCATGACCCACGAAAACCTTATCACCGGCAACGAGGGCACCACTCTGGACGAGGCCAAGGCCATTCTTCAGAAGAACCGCATAGAGAAGCTGCCCATTGTGGACAAGGATTATAAGCTCAAGGGCCTTATCACTATCAAGGATATTGAAAAGGTACTGAAATATCCTCACTCCGCCAAGGATGCTTCCGGCCGCCTGCTCTGTGCCGCCGCCATAGGCGTCACTGCCGATGTGCTGGATCGCTCCGCCGCCCTCATTGACGCCGGCGTGGATGTTCTGGTACTGGACAGCGCCCATGGTCACTCCGCAAATATCATGCGCTGTGTGAGCCTGGTCAAGGAGAAATTCCCCGATATCCAGCTGGTGGCAGGCAATGTGGCCACTGCTGAGGCCACCGAGGCCCTGATAAAGGCGGGCGCGGACTGCGTCAAGGTTGGCATTGGCCCCGGTTCCATCTGCACCACACGTATTGTGGCAGGCATAGGTGTGCCCCAGGTCAGCGCGGTACTTCAGTGCGCTGAGATGGGCGATAAGTACGGCATCCCGGTTATTGCCGACGGCGGCATAAAGTACTCCGGCGACATCGTCAAGGCAATTGCCGCCGGCGCAAAGGTTGTCATGATGGGCTCCATGCTTGCCGGCTGCGAGGAGGCCCCCGGCGAAATGGAGGTATATCAGGGACGTCAGTTCAAGGTATACCGGGGCATGGGCAGTCTGGGCGCCATGCAGAAGGGCTCCAAGGATCGTTACTTCCAGTCCAACAACAAGAAGCTGGTACCCGAAGGCGTGGAAGGCCGTGTGCCTTACCGGGGAGCCGTGTCCGAGACTATATACCAGATGATGGGCGGCTTGCGCTCCGGTATGGGCTACTGCGGCGCCCACAATATCGAGCAGCTGCGTACCGACAGCAAGTTCGTGCGTATCACCAGCGCAGGCTTGAAGGAGAGCCATCCCCACGACATCTATATAACCAAGGAAGCTCCCAACTACACAATGAACCCCTGATATATATTGAAACAGAGACACCGGAGAGGGCATTCATGCCGTGCTCCGGTGTCTCTAAATTTTATGAACTTTATTTCAGCGGCATACGAAACAGTGCCACTCATCTTCGGATTTGTGTTCAAGGATCGTAAAGCCGTTGGCTTTGAGCGCTGCCTCCGTCTCCGGCCAGCGGTGCTCTATAATGCCTGAGCAGATAAAAACTCCGCCCTCTGCCATAAATGGCCGCACCAACGCGGACAGAGGTATGATAACGTCGGCCACGATATTGGCCAGTACAAGGCCATAGCCTCCGCCCAGCCGGGCCCTCAAAGAATTATCGCCGATAATATCCCCGGCCCAGGCCCGCATCCTGTCGGTGCCAATGCCGTTGAGGGCGGCATTGGACATGACTACCTCCGGGGCTTTGGGGTCGATGTCTACTCCAAGGCAGCTGTCACAGCCCAGCAGCAGGGCTCCAATGCCCAGTATGCCGCTGCCGCAGCCCAAATCCAGTACCTTTATCCCCGAACCGGAAAACTTTTCCAGAGCAGCCAGGCACATCCGGGTGGTGGCGTGGCTGCCGGTGCCGAATATAAGGCCGGGGTCCAGACGCAGGGGCAGCCGGCCGCCTTGGGGAATTTCCTCCCATTCCGGAACTACCACCAGCTTTTCGCCAACAGGTATGGGCTTATAGTATTCCCGCCAGTTGTTTTCCCAATCACTGTCCTCCACAAAGCCTGTCTCAATGTCGCCGTAGGCATTTTTGATCTGCCGCAGCACGGCCTGGCCCTCTTCGTCATCGGTGAGATAGCACTTTATGCGGCTGATCCCTTTGAATTTGTCCTCCAGCTCCTGATCCACATAATCCCAGTACTGGTGGTTGCTCTCCAGAAAATCCCGGAAATCCTCCTCATTTTCTATCACAAAGCCTCCAGCCCCCATGTCCGCCATTTGCTGGCAGCGCAGGTCTATCTCCTCCGCCGGGGTATTTACGGTAACCTCTATGTAACGCATGGCCTTTCTCCTTTAAGTTGTATTACTGAATTCATATCCAGATTTTACCCCATATGCAGCGGCTTGTCCAGTGCCTTGAATAGCGGGGAAATTTATAGTATAATACCTATATAGGGAGGTATGCCTATGGAAAGAAAACAGTCGGTCAGGCTGTGGATATTACTTGTGGTTATAGCTCTGGCAGGTATGTTTACACAGCGAATGCTCAGCGGGGGCAATACCCAGAACGTGCAGCGTGTGATTGGAGAGAGCAAATTATACACCCAGGAAGAGATCGGTCGGATAATGGATGTGGTGGAACGAGAATTTCGCCGGGAATTCAGAGGCTGTACTCTCAGGGAATTGAAATACGACGAGGAATTCTCCATGAGGCAGAGTGCAGACTGGGCAGCCCAGTATGATGCCGATGAGGCTGTGGTACTAACCTCCTCCTTTGATGTGGACGGCCGCGGGGGAGACGGCAGTCTGAATCCAAACAGCAGCTACACCAAATGGCTTTGGATACTGACGCGGACCGGAAGCGGCGACTGGATATTGCAGACCTGGGGATATTAGACAAAAGTATCCGGCAGTATTTTGCCAAGGCTATACAGGCTCTGGCGGCTGTGATCTGCCGGTTTATGGAACTATTTTATAAAGAATTTAATGTGTATTCATACAAAGGCGGGTCTTTATCTGGGCCTGCCTTTTATATTTCACACTAATTGCCTGTAGATTTATACAAAATTACAACAGAAAAACTATAAATTTTTAATAGAAGGGTATTGACTTATTATTAACAAGGTGCTATTTTAAGTATGCTAAATAAATAACTAACAATGTTTTGGAAAGACCTTAGAATATAATTAGGAGGAGATCAATATGAAATGCCCCCGCTGCGGAAGTGAAATGCATGTGGACAGCCACCGTAAGTACGACCTGCATATGTGTTACAATTGCGGCTATATAGAGGGCCGCAGCTATGGCGAAGGCGAAGGCAAAGCCGGTGTTGGACATAAACTCACAAACTTTGAACGGCTGCGCTACATGAACGAAAATGAGGCCATCGCTTTCATTTCCAGCGGAATGAATGTGGACGCACAGCTTGTGAGAAGCTGGATGGCCAGAAGCTTTTCCTGATACATAGCCGAGATCTTATGCGTGGCAAAAAAGGCTCTTAGGTGCAAAAGAATTAAAAAAGCCGAACTGCGGCTTCCCGGCCTTTGCCTGCTATCTCAATAAAAATTAATAAGGGACGCTGCAAATTTATTTGCAGCGTCCCTTTTACAATTTTCAGGATTTTATCCGAATTTTCGGGATGAAAATCATATTATGTAATCATTTCATGGCGGCCTTTGAATATCCGGTCATCATATATTTCTGGAATACGATGAACAGTATCACCAGGGGTATGATTGCCAAAACTGCGCCGGCCATAATCTGGTGGTAGTTTGCTACAGCCTGTCCTGCAAAGGTGTTTTTCAGCTGGGCAAGACCCACGGTGAGCACACGGCGTACCTCATTCCTGGCAATTATTTTCGGCCAGAAATAGGCATTCCAACCGTTGGAGAAGGTAACGAGGGTGACGGTAAATATTGAGGCCTTGCTCATGGGCACCAGCACGTGCCTGATTATCCCCAGGCGGCCCAGGCCGTCTATCCTGCCTGCGTCAACATAGCTCTGGTCAATGGCCATGAAGGTGTTTCTCAGCATGAATATATAGTAGGCGGAAACTGCCTCAGGGAGGATAAGGCCCAAAAAAGTATCAGTCAGGTTCCAGTTGGCACACATGATGTATATAGGTATAAAAGTGACCTGAAGGGGTATCATCAATGCGCCCAGCACAATGTAGAACAGTACTTCGCGGCCTTTGAACTGGCCGCAGGCAAAGCCATATGCAGCCAAAGTGCCTGTACCTACCTGGAGTACCATGATACCCACAGTCATAACTATGGTGTTCCAATAGTACTTGAGGAAGTTGGCTTTTGTGAGCACGTACAGATAGTTTTCAAAGTGCAGACCGTGGGGGTAAAGCGTAGGGATGATAAGCTGGGCTTCCTCAGCTGATTTAAGAGAAGTGGCAATCATCCAATAAAGGGGAAAAAGCATGAACAGCGTGATAAGCACGGCAGCCACTGTCTGTATATGGTAGCCTGCGCCCTTCCTTTTTCCGTGGAGCCTGGGGGCAGCGGTATTATTCATTATCACAGCCTCCTTTTGTTAAGAGTCGTAAGTTACGACATTGTTGGAATACTTCATTGTTCCCACCGTCACGATAAGGAGGATGGCAAAGAACATGACTGCCGAGGTCGCCGCCCTGTCCATGCGGAAGTCTACCATGGCATACTGGTATATCTGGTAGACGAACACCTCGGTGGCTCTGTTGGGGCCGCCGGAGGTCATGATATCTATGGACTGGAAGACCTTCATGGAAGACAGGAAGGTGGTGACAAGAAGGAACAGCGTGGTGGGGGAGAGGAGGGGCAGCGTGATCTTGAAAAATTGTACGGTCTTGTTGGCGCCGTCCAGCGAAGCCGCCTCATAATACTGGCTGGAAATGCCCATCATAGCCGACAGGTATATCATCATGCCATATCCCACAACACGCCAGCCTGTACAGAAGAGGACTGAGATCAATGCGGTGGACTTACCGTCCAACCAGTTGACTTTTTCTATCCCTATCAGGCTCAGCAGATAATTGAGGATACCATAATCGGTATTGAGAATCACAAGAAAGACCATAGCCGCCGAAGACATAGCCACATATTTAGGCACAAAGACAATGGCCCGCATAGCGCTGAAGCCGGAGGTAAGGCGTTTGAAAATAAGGGCGAAAATTATGCCGCCCACCATGGTGATAAAGATCTCACCCAGAGAGTACAGGAAAGTGACCTTCAGGGAGTTCCAGAGGTATTTGGCCCCGGTTCCGGCAAAGAGCCATTTCCAGTTTTTCAGGCCGACAAATTCCCAGGTGGGGTTGAGCAGGTTCCAGTCGGTAAGGCTGATTTGCACCAGCTTTGCCACCGGATAATATGTAAAGACCGCAAGAAGAGCGAGTGCCGGCAGGACAAACAGAAAGTCCACAAATTTGGATCTGGTCCTGGATGACATCAAGGTCTTTTTTCCGGTTGGTTTATTTACGCTTAGTTCAGTATTTGCCATGATCAGCATCCTTTCGTTTCTCCTGTAGTAAGCGCACTCCCAATTTAATATTTTTAAAGACCTCACACTCTGCCTTGAAAAGGCAGAGTGTGAAGTAATATGTGGTGAGTTTATGCGGGCATAACTCAGGCATCGGCCAAGATTTCGTTTATCTCCTCAGTCATATCCGCAGAGGCGGTTGCAATATCCTCACCCTCAACCAGCATGCTGGCCATGTAGTTCTTCCAGGTGGTGGCCAGCTGGCTCCAAGCTGCGTTCTGGATACGGGGGTTGATAAGGTTCAGGTTATCAAAGACGCACTGGAATGCAGGCTTGGCCTCCAGGAAAGCGACGCCTTCTTCAGTGGTGAGAACGGAATTACGGGTGGGCAGATAGCCGGTGCCTTCGGCCCACTTCATATTGACTTCCTTGCCGCAGAGGTACTGAAGGAAGACCCAAGCGGCGTTCTTGGTGGCCTGGTCATTGCCGGAGGGGATGCCCAAAACGCAGCCGCCAACCTCGGAGTTCTTCTCGCCGGTGCTGCCCTCAGGATACCATGCCATGCCGACTTCGAAGCCGTTAGCCTGATCCACGTGGGTGTTGTACAGGGAGGAGGTATGCATTATTGCAAAGAGGTTGCCGTCATAGAACTGCTGGCGCATATTGGAGGATGCGTCGCTGGCAGCGGAGGTAAAGTAGGCATAGCCATTGTCTATCCAGTCCTTGAGCATGCTGGTGACACCAATGGCGGCCTCGCTGTCCAGGTCGCAGGTGTTGTCCTCGGTGATAATTTCCACACCCTCGTTCAGATAGAGGGTCTCAAAATACCACTGGTCCCAGCCGGGGATGGCAACACCGTTGCCAAGAGCCTCGGCGCCGGCTTTGATGAACTCCTCGAACTCGTCCATGGTGGTGGGAGCAGTGAGTCCAAGCTCATCGGCTACGGTCTTGTTGTAGTAGATGACCTGAGTGGAGTGCAGGAAGGGGAGAGCGACCTGCTTGCCCTCATACTGGGCGCTCAGCAGCAGACCGGTGGAAAAGTCTTCCACGTCGTAGCCGGTGGCTTCGATGTAGGGGTCAAGATTCTCGTAAAGTCCGGAAGCACCGTACTGAGCCACGTAGTCGGTGTTTGCTACGACCAGGGCGGGCAGACCGGCCTTTGCAGCGGCGGCGGAGACGAGAGCCTCATTCAAGTCGGAATAGGAACCGATGTACTCGGCGTTGACGGTGATGAGATCCTGGGAGGAGTTGAACCCGTCCACTATCTCAGTTACCAAGTCGGAGTACTGATCCTCAAGAGCGTGCCACCAGGTGATAGTGATGGGCTCGGTAACTTCGTAGAAGCTCGCATCCTGAACAACGGCCTCTTCTTCCGCGGGGGCCTCAGTTGCAGTGGAACCGGTGGAGCCGGTGGAACCGCTGCAAGCGCAGAGGGAGAACATCATGCAGAGGGCAAGAGCCAAGGCTAGCAGTTTTTTCATGTTGTTTTTTCCTTTCTCAAATATGCCTGCGTTCGACGCAGGAAATCATTTACCATAGAAGTATAACATTTAAAAATATTCATTTCAAGTTTCTCGGGGATGGTATCTTACACAAGAATATTTCGCAATTTTTGTAAAAATCTACGAATGATTTCTTGTTAATCCTTTCTCAATTTATTCGTATTGTTGAAAATGATAGGCTTCTTTATGTTTGCATGATTACTAAAGCATGCATTTATTATACCGTGAGTATTGAATATGCGGCGGCAAAATGTTATACTTAAATAAATTCGTAGGGGATACTTACCAAAGAAATAACAAGAAGGAGATAATTGAAATGGATACCATAAAGCTGAACAGCGGTAAGGTAAAGATGATTGCCCATCGTGGCCTGAGCGGACTTGAAAAGGAAAACACCAATGCCGCCTTTGTAGCTGCAGGAAACCGGGCAAAATATTTCGGAATAGAGACTGATGTCCATGTCACTGCGGATAAGGGGATTATTGTTATCCATGACGACAATACCAGCCGGGTCTCCACGGATGATCTGAATGTGGAGAGCAGCAGCTATGAGACACTGCGCAAGATCAGGCTGCTGGATATCGACGGCAGCCGCGGGCGCAGCGACCTGCTGCTGCCCAGCCTTGAGGAGTATGTGGGTATTTGCAAGAAATATGAAAAGTACTGCATACTGGAGCTGAAAAACCCCATGGACCCTGAGGATGTATATGGCATAGTTGAAACCATAAAGGCCATGGGCTATCTGGAGCATGTGGTGTTCATATCCTTTGCCCTTTCCAATCTGGTTGCCCTTCGGGAGAGATATCCCCAGCAGAGCGCCATGTACCTCATAGGCAAGGAGTGGAAGGACGAAGTATACGGAGATCTGGAAAAGTATAATCTTGATCTGGATATCGATTACCGCATACTGACCAAGGACATCGTGGACAGAGTACACGCTATGGGACATACGGTGAATGTATGGACCGTCAACGATGAGGAGAGTGGACTCAGGATGGTAGAGATGGGTGTGGATTATATAACCACAAACATCCTCGAGTGATGAGAGATACGCATGTCTGGTCTGTTTAATCCTGAAAATAAATTTTGGAATTTCGTTGCTAAGCTGGCGGATGTCTGCATTATGAGCTTCCTGTGGCTGATAGCTTCCCTGCCGCTTGTAACTGTGGGGGCTGCCACCACGGCGTTTTATGACTTCACTCTACGCCAGGTGAGAGATCAGGAGGGCGGGATATGGAGCAGCTTCTGGTCTTCCTTTAGAAGGAATTTCAAGAAGGCAAGTTTACTGTGGCTTCTGCATGTGCTGGGTCTGGCTTTCCTGGCCTTGGATCTATATGCAAGTTGGAAAATGTATTTGTCGGCAGGCCTTCCGGCGCTTTTCATGCTGAGTCTGTGCGCCTGCGTCAGCATCATTTTCCTGTTCTGCACCTATTACATATATCCTCTTTTGGCCGTTTTCAACTTTCCGGTGAAGAAGCTCATAAAGGACAGCTTCATTATGGCAATGGCAAATCTCCATGTGAGCATTACCCTCCTGGTAATAAGCTTGGCGGCGGCAGCGGCGGTGTATTACGTGAGCGGGCTTTTCTTTTTCTGGATCGGTCTGGCGATTTTTGCATCCTCCTATTTTGTAACAGGGGTGTTCGGCAGGTACACGGGGGAAACTCCCGGAAGAGAGGCCCTCAGGGTGGAAAAACGCTCCGCAAAAAAACGGGGTAAATATTTCTTTTGACGGAGGGCTGAGTTGAACTTACGAGAGAGATTCAGGCGCTGGCGGGATTTTACGGCGAAGACCATGGCAGGCATGAGCTTCCGGCAGAAGCTGGCTTATCTGCTGTATTATTACAAGGGCTGGATTTTGGGCTTGCTGCTTCTTGTTATGCTTGGCGCCTACATAGGAGATGCCGTGTTCCAGTCACAAAAGGAGATAATACTCCAGGGCTTTTTTACCAACTATGAATACGGACTGTTCGATGCCGAGGAGATACAAAAAGAATATACAGAGATCCGTGCCCCAAAAGAGAAGCAGATAATAATATTTGATGATGATCTGTATATAGACCTGGGAGGAGAGGCCACAGAGTATACGGCTGCCAGCAACGGCAAGCTCATAGCTTACATGGCCGTGCAGGAGCTGGACTTTGTGGTTACCAGCGGGGAGGTTTTTCTGCACTATGAGGGCCAGGCCCCGATGATGGACTTTCGGGAGCTGCTGCCGGAGGACATGCTGAAAAGGCTGGAGGATCAGCTGCTTGGCAGCGGACTGGAGGCAGGAACCGGGCCCTGTCTGGCTCTGGATATGAGCCGGAGTCGGTTCGGCAGCGGCGACGGAGAGAGTTATTATATGTTTGTTCCACTGCTGGCCCCGCACCCTCAGGAGATATGTGACTTTATCCGCTGGTGTTTCCCGGAACTTTTCTGAATCATGGGTGAGGAGATCAGAGTTTTGCTCTGATACCTTATAAAAACAAAATAATCAAGGGAGGCAGTTTTTTACTGCCTCCCTTGAGCTTGTCGAAGAAGACTTTGTCTTCTTCGACAAAAGGGATTGCACTACGCTCCATGCCTCGGTTGTACGCCAGAGGCGTACAATTCGACACTTCGCTCCGTGAGAAGTGTTTTCTGCGACGTACACGCCGCCGCAGAAAACGTTTGAATTTATTTTTTCGCTGCGGCGAAAAAACTCTGCGAGGCTTTTTCGACAGTGTTACTTCCTCTTTCCCAGCAGCCGAAAGAGAGCATAGCATATCAGATCTGCAACCACAATGCTGGCGCCTGTAGGCGTTTCAAGAAAATACGAAGACATAAGCCCCAGCAGGAAACATATGACGGATATTGCTGCCGAGGTGACGACCACCGATTTAAAACTGCGGCAAAGGCACATGGCGGAGAGAGCGGGAAAAATAATGAGGCTGGAGATAAGCAGCGCTCCCATCATACGCATGCCCAGCACAACGGTGATTGCCGTGAGCACGGCCAGCAGAGTATTGTATAGCTCCGTCCTGGTGCCGGTGGCCCGGCTGAAACTCTCGTCAAAGGTGACGGCAAAGAGCCGGGGATAAAACAGGATAAAAAGTCCCAGAACGGCCAGGGACAGCATCACGCTGAGAAGGGCGTCACTGCTGCTGAGGGAGAGAACACTGCCGAACATGTAGCTGGACACGTCGGTGTTCATGCCTGTAGTGAGGGACACACAGATGACGCCTATAGCCAGGGCGCTGCTGGAGATCATGGCGATGGCCGCATCCCCCTTGACTGCCGCATTCTGCCGCAGCCTGAGCAGCAGCACCGCAGCGGCCACAACCACCGGTACTGCCACGGCCAGGGGAGCCAGATTGAAGGCCGAGGCTATGGCCAAGGCCCCGAAGCCCACATGGCTGAGCCCGTCACCTATCATGGAGTAGCGTTTCAAGACCAGGGATACCCCAAGGAGCGCGGCACAGAGAGATACCAGGATACCGACGACCAGGGCCCGCTGCATAAAGTGATAGGAAAACATGTTTATAAGTTGGCTCATATGCGTCCACCTCCAAGAAAACGCCGGGCAAGGCTGCTCTCCCGGTATTCTGCGGCGGTGCCGAAAAAGAGCTGCCTATGGCCCAGGTGCAGTATATGGGTGGCATATCGCACTGCCTCATGGATATCGTGGGATACCATTATTACAGAGATGTTGTCACAGAGATTGATGAGCTTTATGAGGTTATACATCTCTCCGCTGGCAATGGGATCCAGGCCCGTTACAGGCTCGTCCAGCAGCAGCAGCTTTTTAGTTGCGCACAGGGCCCGGGCCAGGAGTACACGCTGCTGTTGGCCGCCGGAGAGGGCCTGGTAGCTTTCGCTTTTGAGATCCTCTATGCCCATACGCTCCATATTTTCCAGAGCCCGCTGCTTCAGAGCCCTGGAATAGAACAGGGATGTGCCCAGAGAGTTGAGACAGCCGGAGAGAACTACCTCGTAAACACTGGCGGGAAAATCCCGCTGGACCTGGGTCTGCTGGGGAAGATAGCCAATCTCCGTGCTTTTAAGGCCGCCGGAAAAAGCAATGGAACCCTCCTCCGGGGGTTTCAGGCCCAGAAGGCCCTTTATCAGTGTGGATTTGCCGGAGCCGTTTTCACCTACGACACAGAGATAGTCCCCGGCGCTCAGTGAAAAGTTAACGCCCTCCAGCACTCTTTTCCCCTCGTAGGAGAAACAGAGATCCTTACATTCCAATATGGTCATCAGCCAAAGGCCTCCCTC
Organism: uncultured Oscillospiraceae bacterium; assembly: GCA_944385175.1. Lineage (GTDB taxonomy): Bacteria > Bacillota > Clostridia > Oscillospirales > Oscillospiraceae > Limivicinus. The sequence goes on from CALWWB010000022.1 coordinate 22,964, forward strand.
AAAGTGTCCAGATTGTTCTCCATCAGCCGGAGATAGCTGATGCCTTCGTCCAGCTGCTGCCGGGTGACATTGTGGCAGGAGTGGAACAGCAGCTTTTTGCAGCCCGTGTCTTCACAGATTACATCCGCCATCTTCTGGTTTGAAAACTCGATATAGAAAACCGCGGGGGTGTTTTCCTGCCTTACCATGTCTATGAGAAACGCTACGGTGCGGGCGGAGGGCTCCGCCTGCTCGGCGCAGCCGGGGAAGGCGGCATAGTAGTCCAGGCCGTATTCTTCCACAAAGTAGCGCACCGGGAACCTGTCGGCAAATATCATGGTGGGATGGCCTTCAGCCTCAACCAGGCTGCTGAAAGCGTCGTCCAGCTCCAGGAGCCGGGCACAGTAGCTTTCGGCCCTGGCGCTGTAATAATCTGCCCCGGAGGGGTCCGCCTCACAAAGGCTATGGGCAATGGCCGAGGATATAAGCGCAGCGTTTCTCGGGGAGGTCCACACGTGTTCGTCGTACTCATCCTCGTGACCATGTTCATCAGACTCATCCTCGCCGTGCTCATGGGCCTGGGCCTGCATGCCCTCTTTAACTTCCTCCTCCAGAGTTTCTACGCAGTCCATCATGACGATTACGGGTATATCCCCTTCCATACCCTCCAGCATGTCCTCCAGCCAGACCTCCGACTCGCCTCCGTTACATATGAGCAGGTCGCAGTTTTGTATACGCAGTATATCCTGGGCTGTGGGCTCAAAGCTGTGAGATTCAGAGCCGGGAGGAACCAGCAGACAGACATTTGCTCTATCTCCGGCAATCTCCCTGGCAAAGTCGAAAGCCGGGAATACAGTTGTAACTATACTCAAACCCTGGCCGCCGGATTCATAGCAGCCGCCTTTGCAGCCACTGAGAGACAAAGCCAGGGAAAGCATTAAAACCGCAGTGAGAAATTTCTTCATACATGCCTCCAAATCTTGTTAATAATACATTAAAAACCGGCCCTTTTCAAGAGGCAGCCGGGATGCTATAATCCTTTTTAATACAACGAAGGGAGCATGCCTATGAATATCTGTGTTTTCGGAGCTTCCAGCAATCGGCTGGAGCAAGTGTATTTTGACCAGGCCCACGCTCTGGGCTGCGCCATAGCCCTGGGCGGCCATACGCTGGTATACGGTGGCGGGGCCAGCGGGTTGATGGGCGCCTGCGCCCGGGGAGCCAGAGAGACCGGAGGCGGCATTGTGGGCATTGCTCCCCGCTTTTTTGACGAGCCGGGCATACTTCTAAAGGACTATGGTGAGTTTATATATACTGACACCATGTCGGAGCGGAAGTCCATTATGGAGGACCGGGCCGACGCCTTTATTGCTCTGCCGGGAGGCATAGGCACCTATGAGGAGTTCTTTGAGGTGCTTACCCTGAAGCAGCTGGGCAGGCATGCCAAACCCATGGCACTACTGAATACGGCAGGATATTTTGACCCTATGGTGCTGATGCTGGAAAAGACCGCGTCCTCAGGTTTTATGAGCGGGAGCTGCCTGGAGCTGTTTTCCCTGTGCAGCACCGCTGAGGAGGCAGTGGAACACTGCGTCAAAGAGGAGGACAGGCCCTTGAGCATACACCATTTGGAGGATTATTGCAGATGATCATGGTGCCCTGCTGCTGAGAAAAAGCCAGTTTTTGCCATGCGCTTCATCTTTTTTACCCTGCGCTATTGAATTACTTCTTTATTTTTGATAAAATCAATCATTAAAACAATATTAAGAGATGTAATAAGCGTATGAAAAAAGAGAAGGACTGGGAGATACCTTTCTCCAGACCCGAGCCCACGCCGGAATTGGAGCAGGCGGGCTTTAGCCCCCTGCTCACAGCGGTGCTGGCTCTTCGGGGAATAGAGACCCCGGAGCAGGCCAGGCAGCTCATCTATGGGGGAGAGGAATGTCTCCATGAAGCCATGCTCATGCTGGGCATGGACAAGGCCAGAGAGCGGGTGCTGAGAGCAATAGAGGCCGGAGAGACGGTGGCAGTATACGGAGACTATGATGTGGACGGCATCACATCCACCTGCCTGGTCACCGACTATTTGCGGTCCCGTGGCCTCAATTGCATCCCCTATATACCCGACCGGAATGAGGAAGGCTACGGCCTGAACTGTGCCGCTCTGGACAGCCTGAAAGCCCAGGGCGTCAGTCTGGTAATAACGGTGGACTGCGGTATAACCGCTGTGGAGGAGGCCCTTTACGCCAAGGAGCTGGGCATTGACATGGTGATTACGGATCACCATGAGTGTAGGCCCGGGGCTATGCCGGAGGCCGTTGCAGTTATAGACTGCAAGCAGGATGGGGATAACTATCCCAATAAGAACCTGGCGGGGGTGGGCGTGGCTTTGAAACTGGTCTGTGCCTGCCATGGGGACAGTCGGGAGATAATGGAGCGATATGCGGACTTGGTGGCCATAGGTACGGTGGCGGATGTCATGCCTCTGGTGGATGAGAACCGCTACTTGGTGAAGTACGGCCTGGAACGGCTGATGCGCTCTCCCAGACCGGGCATAGCGGCCATGCTCCGGGAATCCTCCATAGACCCCAAGAAACTCAACGCCTCCAGCGTTGGCTACAGCTTGGCTCCGCGCCTCAACGCCGCCGGGCGGCTGGGACATGCGGCAACGGCGGCAAGGCTGCTTATGAGCCGGGACGAGACTACCGCGACGGCCTTGGCCGTGGAGCTTTGCGATTTGAACCGCCGAAGGCAGAATATCGAGACGGAGATTTGGCAGGAGGCCAACCGGCTTCTGGCGGGCAAGACTCCGGATAGCCCCATTGTACTGGCCAGCGAGAACTGGCACCAGGGCGTGATCGGCATCGCCGCTTCCCGTCTGGCGGAACAGTACTCGCTGCCGGCAATAATGATCTGCCTCAACGGGGATCTGGGCAAGGGTTCATGCCGCAGTTACGGGGGCTTCAATCTTTTTGACGCTTTGAGCGCCTGCTCGGAGCATCTGCTGGGCTTCGGAGGCCACGCTCTGGCGGCCGGACTGAATATCAAAAAAGAACAGCTGGAGGCTTTCAGGGAGGCTCTGGCAGAATACTACCGGGAAAACAGGCCGGAAAGCGCACCTGAGGTGCGCTGTGACCTTCTGATAACCGACCCGGAGATGTTGTCCGTGGAAAACGTGCGCAGCCTTGATCTGCTGGAACCCTACGGCAATGCTAACCCCAAGCCGCTGATGTGCATCAGCGGCGCCCGGCTGGAGAGCGCCTCCCAGGTGGGCGGAGGCCGCCACCTGCGTTTTCGCATCCGGTTTGGACGCCGGCATATGGAGGGCATTTTCTTCTCCTGCCGTCTGGAGGATCTGAGCCTTCATGAGGGAGAGCTGGCAGATATTGCTTTCCGCCCACAGATAAACGAGTACCGGGGAAATGTGTCCGTGCAGATGGTGGCTTTGGCCATGCGCCGGCATGACCCGCGGGAGTTGTGCTCGGCAATACTGTCCGGAGATGAGGGGGCCCTTTGGGCTGCCTGCCCCTATTGCCCGGAGCGGTCGGATTTTGTCCGGCTGTGGCGCTCTATGAAGGAGGGCTTTGCCGTGGGCAGGGATCTGCTCCAGGTGCTGAACCAGTGCCTGGCCGGCATGGAGCCGGAACGTTTTTGCCTGTGCCTGATGGCCCTGCTGGAGACTGGGCTGCTGGCAAGCGGGGACGGGAAAATCTTTTCAGCCGTGCCTGCGGAGATCTCCGGGAAGGCGGATTTGGACGATACCAGAATAATGAGAATACTTCACAGCTATTTGGGATGAGAGGGACAGAGATGGATAAGCAGGGAGAAAAAAATAATACCGTTCTGGACCCGGATAAAATGTTCCAGGAGCTTACGGTGAAAATAAGGGAGAACTGTCCTGGCATGGATCTGGAGCGCATAAAGGCCGCATACGAGATGGCCCGCAGCGCCCATGAAGGCCAGCTGAGGAAAGACGGCTCCCCCTATGTGACCCACTGTGTGGCTGCGGCGGATATTACCGTGGACATGGGGATGGATGAGGACTCGGTGGTGTCGGCGCTTCTGCACGACGTGATCGAGGACACCAAGCTCACCCATACCGACATTGCCCGCCAGTTCGGCGAGCCGGTGGCGGATATTGTGGAGGGTGACACCAAGCTG
>CALWWB010000023.1 GCA_944385175.1 uncultured Oscillospiraceae bacterium
CGAAGGCGGGTTTGATTCGGAAAGGAGCTGCAACGGAATGGATGAGAAGTGGCGGCTGCCCTTGTGGGCTGCCGCCGCTACGAAGGATATGGAGTTTGCAGTGACGCAGCGCAGTGCAAGCCCTTTTGTCAAAGAAGGCCATGCCTTCTTTGACAAGCTGAAATATTCTTCGGGAAGGTTTCCCGAAGAATATATATTGCCAAGTTTTTTAATGTAATCTTAAGCAATCCTTAAAAGTCTTCCGCCATATCTTGTGCTATACTGTGGCCGATGAAAAATCTCAGGAGGAACATCCATGAAATCCAATGTGAAAAAAATTCTGTCACTGCTTCTGGTACTGAGCCTGGTTCTGGCTCTCTGTGCCTGCGGCAAATCTGAGGGTGCCGGGGACAAAGGCTCCGACACATCCGCCTCTCCGGAGGCCGCGCCTGAATTTGCCTATGTCTCCGACTTCAAGAAGCTGGAGCTGCCGGGAAAAAGCGCCGCTCCGGCAGTTCTGACCGACGAGGGCTTTTATTACTACTACATGGAAAAGGTGGGCGAGCGTTCTGTCCCCGAAGGGCAGAAGCCGGAGTATGAAGGCCAGTTCGACATTCTGGAGCCCCGCATTGCCTTCAGTGATTTTGAGGGCAAAGTCACCCAGCTCAGCGCCTATGTGCCCAGCCAGCCGGAGATAGACGGGGAAGGGCTGAGGGATTTCCAGGCCAGCGTAAGCATATACAAGCTGCTGCTGAATGGGGACGGCAACCTTGTGGTTCTGGAAAACGTATACTGCTCCTGGTCCGAGGCCGGAGCGGAAGTGAAGGCCAGCGACCCCGCATACTATGACAGTCTCTCCACGGACAACAGCTATTACATTCAGGTGCTGGATAAAACCGGCGCACAGCTCAGCTCCTGCAAGCTGGCAGTGGATGACCCGGACAAGCTTGAATCCTATTATGCCGTGCTGGACGACAAGGGCAATCTGCTCCTGCCCGGCCGGGAAGGCGGCGTTCTGGCCTTTTCCATGGATGGACAGCCGGCCTACACCATCGAGTTCAACGGCTATGTATACTCCATGTTCAACCTGAAGGACGGCAGGGCAGGCGTGTTCTGCTATAACATGGACGAGCCGGATTATAACAAGGCCATGGCCCTGCACGTGGTGGACAGCGAAAAAGGCGCCTTCGAGGCGGACAGCTACGATTTGGACTCCTTTGAGTTCATCTCCGGTGGGGGAGATTACGACGCCTATTATACTGCCAGCGGACAGCTCTACGGCTACAATCTGGGGGATGAGGAAGGCCAGCCCCTCTTCAGCTGGACCGGCTGCAATGTGAACAACAATTTCATCCAGCTGTCCAGAACCACTAAGGACGGCCGCATCCTGGGCCTCACCGGCCAGTGGGATGAGTCAGGGGGTCGCATGGACTATGAATACTTCTCCATATCCCAGGTGCCCTATAGTTCACTTCCCCAGAAGTCTGTACTCACCATGGCGGTGCTCTATCTGGACTACAACACCCAGAACGCCGTCATTGACTTCAACCGCTCCCATGACAATGTGCGCATAGAGATAAAGGACTACTCCCAGTACAACAATGAAAAGGACTGGTCCGCCGGCCTCACCAAGCTGACTACAGAGATAATGGCCGGAAATATGCCGGACATCATCTCCGTCTCCGAGCAGATTCCCTACCGTCAGCTGGCGGCCAAGGGCCTGCTGGAGGACCTGTACCCCTACATGGAGGCCGAGGGCAGCTTCAATAAGGAGGACTTCTTCCCCAATGTGCTCTCCGCCCTGGAAGTGGACGGCAAGCTCTACGCCGCCTGCGCAGGTTTCGCAGTGCAGACCGTGGCAGGGGCCAGCTCAGTGGTGGGGGATACCCCGGGCTGGACCTATGACGACTACTATGCGGCTCTGGCTACCATGCCCGAGGGCTGCGAGGGCTTTGACATCGGTTTTGACCAGGAGACCATGCTTACAGTATCCCTGGCCCTGGATATGACCGACTTTGTGGACTGGGGCAGCGGCACCTGCAATTTTGACAGCCAGGACTTCATCGACATGCTGGAGTTTGCAAACCAGTTCCCCTCCAAGTCCTACTATGAAAACTATGAGTACAGCGCCGATGACAGCGCAGCTTCCCGCATTGCCCAGGGCAAGCAGATGCTGACTATGGCAACTTTCACCAGTACCGATTTCATTCTCTACGACTTTGACAAGATGTTCGGCGGCAGCTCCACCTGCATAGGCTTCCCCACCAACAACGGCGTCGGCAACATCATGGCCATGGGCGAGAGCTATGCCATGAGCAGCAGCTGCAAGGACAAGGACGCCGCCTGGCAGTTCCTGCGCACTTTCCTCACAGAGGAGTACCAGCTCAAGGGCAGCTATCTGCCCACCAACATGAAAGCCTTTGACAGGCAGCTGGAAAAGGCCATGGAGACTGAGTACCAGAAGGACGGAAACGGCAACTATGTTCTGGACGAAAACGGCGAGCGTATCCCCGTAGCCCTTGGCATGGCCTCCGACGGCATAAACACCTATGAGATCTATGCCACCACACCCCGCCAGGCCGAGCAGCTGCGGGAGGTCATCGCCACCTCCACCAAGATGATGGACTATGACCAGAGCATAATCGACATTGTACTGGAGGAGGCCGCCGCCTACTTCGCCGGACAGAAGAGCGCAGAAGATGTGGCAAAGCTCATCCAGAGCAAGGCCAATATCTATATCAACGAGCAGCGCTAAAGCGGCGGCGTGAGCCCGCTTCCGGCCAATTAATCCTTCAGCCCCTCGCCAAAAACGGCGAGGGGCTGAATCTGTTTTTTCGTTCATTCAAAGGTAAGCCAGTCGTCATCGCTTGGTGTGGGCAGGGGCTTCGTTATAGGCGTTGTGGTCACTTGGGGCATTTCGGTCTGAGCCGGCTGCTGCACTTCCGGTTCAGGCTCGGGTTCCGCCGCCAGCTCCACAGGCTGTTCCTGGGCCGGTGCGCTCTGCTGACTGCCCAGCTGGTAGTAATATGCCCCGTTCAGGACCGTGGTGCAGCAGGCAGCCCCGTTGTGGAGGTAAACCACATCCAGGTTTCCCTCGCTTACCGGGGTGGTGTAGGGATTTATGGTGCTGTTTATCAGGTCTATCCAGTTATACAAATCCAGGAAGGTATAACTCAGCTGCTGTACGTCCTGAGGCGTGTTTGGAGCGGTATAGAAGTTGATGTCCTCGGTATTGCACATGAGGGCCTGGCGTATAAAATAGGCGATGTTGGCGGCAGTCAGGTTGGTGTCCATGCTCTCGGCCAGTATCTTGGACACCTTTCCTATATTGGGGATGTTTCCAAGACTTATGAACTGCTCCGCCACCGCCTTGAGGAACTGGTGCTGTACCTCTATACGTTCCAAGTCTCCGTTCACATAGCCGTCCCTGTAGCGGCACAGGCCCATGGCCTCATAACCGTCCAGCAGTTGGTAGCCGGGCTGAAGGTGTATCACCGGCCCGTCGTCATAGTTCATCTCGAAGGGTACGTCAAAGTACACTCCCCCCATCACGTCCACTACCTCAATGATGGACTCCAGATCCGCCACGGCATAGCAGTCCACATCAAAGCCTATGAGCTTTTTCACATGGCTGCGCAGGGCATCAATTCCGTTGCCGCCGTTGTTTTTGGAACCCCAGTACACGCTGTTGAGCTTGCGGTTGTCCCACTCCACATTGATGATGGTGTCCCTGGGTATGCTGACAAAGTCCATGGTATGGCGTACCGTGTCTATCTTTCCTACCATGATAGTGTCGGTATTGCCTGTACCGTCGTCGTTGCCCGCCAGCAGTATTGTATATACCCCGTCCTTGCGCTGGGTGTCAAAGGGTGTTCCCTTGTCCTCCTGGGCAGTGGTGCGTGCCGTGGCCTGGGGGCTGGCCTCCGGCTCGGCCACAATGGCCCCCGGCTCTACCTCCGGCGCCCGCTCCCACAGCAGGTATCCCCCCACAACCAGGGCTGCCGTGAGAGCCAGTGCCCCCAAGGATATACCGGCAATCTTCAGAATTTTCTTTTTGTCCCTCATAATTGTCTCCGTTCTGCCGCCTGAAAGGGTCGGCTAAGTACATGGGTTCAGAGAAAATTATTGCCCGTGGCAGGGAAATATATACAGAATAAAACCCTCTTTGCAGGGTTTTGATTCAATGCAATAAGAAGCTGCCGAGAAAATCCGTTTCATCTTTTGAAATACTAAGCCCTGCCTTTATTTTTCATCTAAAGGCAGGGCTCCCGCTCTTTTTGTTTTTCTTTACCGGTTCCGCCCGGCTATCGTCTCAGCCTAAGTCTTCCGGGATGTCGTCAGACTTTGTCCCCTCAGCTGCAGCCTGCTGTTTTTTCTTCTTCAGTCTGCGGCCTGCTATCAGAGCCGCCGCAGCCACAATCAATGCGCCGCCTCCTATGAACCAGGCGCTGTTGAGCTGTCGCGGCACTTCCACGGCGCAGAAGACCACCGGGCTGCCCTCCGCCTGGAACACCAGGTAGCTGCCGCTGCTGACGGTGCTGAGCTTGCTCCACTGGCCCTCACTGTATCCGTACAGCTCTATATGGCTCCACTTTTCCTGGGGCTCCGGAGTCAGATAGCGGACGGAATAGTTCTCATCCCCGCTGCCGTTTTCTATACTAAGAGCCCACTTTTCCCGCAGGCTGCCCTCATCCAGCGCCGGTCCGTCGCCGGTAAACTCTCTGAGGCTCAGCTTGCCGCTGCTGTCAAAGTTTCCTTCCACCAGAACAAGGGCCTTATCCCCGCCTTGGGGGTCATCCACAGCCAGAGTGCCCTGGCGGTAGCTGTACACCGCTTCCACGGTGTCGCTGAAGTAGAGGCAGGAATAGCCATAGTCCGCCCATTTACCGGTATACCCCGGTTTCTCCGGTACGGCGGGCAGCTGGCTCTCATCTATGCTGCCGCCGTAATCAAAGGGCAGTTCCGCAACCAGTTCCCCATCAGCCACGAAGCTTATTTTCAGCTCCCCGAATTCCGAAGGCAATCCTTCCGTCTTCAGCAGGCTTTCGTAGTCCAGGGCCTGGGCCTTGCCCTCATAACTGATACCGTCCACTGCGCCCAGGCTGGGATGGGAATACACATTGTTTTCCACCAGCCCGGCACTCATATCCGCCCAGCCCGCAATGGCGCCGCAGCAGGCCGTCACGTCTCCCGGAGATACAAGGCTGGCACAGTCTCTTATCTCCGTGCCGAAGCCCGCGATTCCCCCTACATATTCCTGGCCGTTGAGGCTGCCCATGGCGTAGCAGTTCCTTATGAGGCACAGGGATTTGCCTACTATACCACCAACACAGCTGCCCTCGCTGCTGCTCACTGAGCCGTAGTCCTGGCAGTACTCCGCCAAGCCCACCTGGCATTGCCCGGCAATGCCTCCCGCATTGTCTTTCTTTGCCAGGATGTCACCGTAATTTATGTTTTCGCTGGAGATACACTTGGACTGGTAAGTGCTGCTTATCACATTTGAAGCGGTAAACACGCTCATGAGCTCATTTTCCAGATCGAACTCATATTCTATGCCCATGTCCCCGGCAATGCCGCCCACATTGTTGTCGCCTTCCACATTCCCCCGGTTTATGCAGAGCTTCACCCTGCCCAGGGTGCTGTCCTTGGGCTCCTTGGCAGACACGTCATCATATATATTTATCTCTTTCTCGCCGCTGAGGGTATTGGCCATCATTATGAGCACCTTGGACAGCTGATAGCTTACTGCGCTGAGATCGTTTTTTACGGAGTCGGCAGTAGCCCCCAGCATCTCGTTAAAGTACTGAGCATCGGCAGCCATTCTGTCCAGGTTTTCCCGCAATGCGTCGGAATCCATAGGAAGGTCGGGGATCAGGTCTCCCAGGCCCGTGTCGGTGCCTGTGCCCGTGTCCGTACCAGTGTCGGTGCCTGTGCCCGGCTCCAGAGCGCTGAGCAATACTATGCCCCCGGACGAGCTGTTATGGGACATTGTCTCGGCACTGCTCTCCCCCTCAGGGAGTATGTCTGAATTCTCCTCCGCCGTAGCAGGTGCAGCACCCATGTCGTTGCCGGAGTCACTGCCTGCGACGGGGTCTGTGCCCGTACCGGGGTCTGTGCCTGTACCGGGGTCTGTGCCTGTGCCGGGGTCTGTGCCCGTACCGGGGTCTGTGCCCGTGCCGGGGTCTGTGCCTGTGCCGGGGTCTGTGCCCGTGCCGGGGTCTGTGCCCGTGCCGGGATCCGGCCATAAGTTGCCCCAATCGTTGAATATTATATCCTCTATGGTCTGGCCCGCCGTATTGCTGATATTTGCCAGAGCATACCGCACTTCATCCCCCAGGTATCTGGCGTTGGCCACCAGATTACTTATCATGGCTTGCAAGGTCCTTATCTCGTCTGCCAGGGAGGCCGAGGCCAGGAGCTTCAGATAGGGCTCCATCTGGCCCACAATGCCCCCCACGTCCTTGCGGCCATATACGTCTCCCATATTGGAGCAGCTTGTTATATGTCCGCTCTGGCGTCCGGCAATACCGCCCACATTATAGCCGTAATGGGGATAGCCTACAGTCGCCAGATTCATGCAGCCATCCACCAGGCCGGTGGTATAACCCACGATCCCGCCGCTGTCGGAGACCACATCAGTGTCCTCGGCCCCGGTGAGAGTCATTCCCTCTACGTTAAGTTTGTCGATCTCCAGGCCGCCGGGGGATATTCCGGTATTCACCTCGGCCCGGTTTTCGCAATCGGCTATGGTACCGGAGCTGAATCCGGCGATGCCGCCGGTGAAACGCTTGCCGCTGACACTGCCCTGGGTACTGCAATTTGTTATGCTGCCGTAGTTTTCACCGGCGATGCCGCCCACATAGTTCAGTCCGGCGACCTTGCCGTCAAAACTGCAATTGTCTATGCTGCCGTAGCTGGTGCCAACCAGGCCGCCCACCTGGCAGCGGCTGTTGTCCGGTTCCACCCGGCCCTCAAGGTTCAGGTTGCTGATGCTGCCCTCTGCCTGGAGGTAGCGGAAAAAGCCCTGATGAGAGCCGTCGGTAGCCAGCACGAAATTACTTATGGTGTAGCCGCCGCCGTCAAAACTGCCGCTGAAGCTGGGTATGGGGTCAAAGGCTCTGCCCTCCAGATCCAGATCACAGTCCAGTTGAACCTTCAGGCCTGCAGAATATTCCACCAAGGTGCAGTCCCTGGCAAAGTCCCTCAGCTGCTCCACCGTGGAGATATGCAACACCTCATCCTGAGCAAAGGCTCCGGGTAGCAGACCCAGCAGCAAGGCAGCCGCCAATGATATAGAAAACAGTTTCTTTTTCATTCTTCGCTCCCTCCCGCAGTTTCCAGGCTTTGAAGCTCATCGCTCAGTTCCTCGACATTCCCAATGTCCACAATACCTGTGAGCTCACCTCTGAACAGGCCGTGGATTTCCGCGTCTATGACGCCGTTGAGTTTTCCCCGCACCCTGCCGTCGATACGTATGAGCCCGGCGCGGCTCTGGGGCAGACTGTTCCGGTTAATGCTGAAGCTGGTTTTTTTGATGATGATATCTCCCACCAGCAGCATCTGCGGCAGCACACACATGACCAGGAAAATGGAGATTGCAGTACCGCTGCCTATAAACAGCCCTATCCCGGATATTATCTCGTTTGATGTCAAAAACCCTATTGCCATACCTGCCAGGGCCATCATTGCACCGGAGGTTATCACCGTGGGGAAGGCCAGGTTCAGCGTCTCGGTCATGGCCTCCTTAAGGGGCATCTTGCCTTTCAGCGAGAGGTAACGGCTGGATATGACTATGGCGTAGTCGATATTTGCGCCCATCTGGATGGAACTCACAATCAGGTAAGTCAGGAAAAACAGATTTGAGTTTCTCAGATAGGGCGAAGAGAAATTGCACCAGATACTTCCCTGGATTATTGCTATCAGCAGCAGAGGAAGTCCGGCAGATTTAAAGGTGAACAGCAGCACGATTATCACAAACAGCACCGTCAACACGCTGATTATGACATTGTCCTTCTCAAAGGAGTGGCGCAGATCATTGCTGCTGGTGGTATCTCCCACCACATAGTATTCTTCATACTGCCGGGCTACGATGCCGTGGATAATGTCCAGGTATTCATAGCTCTCCTCCCCTTCTACGGGCAGATCCAGAATGACTACCATCCGGCTGTATTTGTCGCTCATCAGCTGCAGCTTACCATCGTTCAGCTGTTTTTCCAGGTCATCCAGTTTTTCGTTGGTCTCCTCATCCAGATCCAGCACTACCTCCTTGCGTTGCTCAAACAGATAGCTGAACATGTCTATCAGAGGCACCTTATAATTTTCCAGGTTGGTCACAATCTGCCCATAGTCACTTTGATCCATGGCATAGCCGGTGTACAGCAGTTCCGCCACCTCTATGTCCAACTCCGCCACCTCGGAAAATTCTCTCGGCGTCAGGGATGAGGTGAGCTTATATCCGTCCAGCACCTCAATGTTGGCAAGGCCGGTAACGCTCTCCACCTTTGGCAGTTCCTCGATCTCGGCTATTACCCTTTCCTCCCTGCCGTAGTCCCCGCGAGGGACTATGACCGCCAACATATTGGATTTCTGGAAAGTACTCTCGATTTTCTGCTTTGCCAGCTGAGTCTCGTTCTGGCGGATTGAGCTGACGGAGTCTATGGAATATACATAGTTCGCCTTGTGGGACAAGGAAAAGGCAGCTATCACCACCGCGACAAAAATAACCGGCATCACAAAGCGGGTGGCATAGACCGCCTTGCCCAGGAAATTAATTTTCGGAACGAAATTCTTATGGTGGGTCTTATCTATTAGCTTTGAAAAGAGCACCAGCAGTCCCGGCATAAGCAGGAAAACCGACAGCATGCTCAACAGTATGGCCTTTATCAGCACCGAACCCATATCATAGCCCAGCGTGAACTCCATCAGACACAGAGCCAACAAGCCTGAAATCGTAGTAAGGCTGCTGGCGGATATCTCCGGTATGGCATAGCTCAAAGCCTTTATTGCCGCCTCTCTGGGTTCCCGCTTTTCCCGTTCCTCGGTATAGCGATGGCAAAGGATGATGGCATAGTCTATGGCCAGGGCCAGCTGCATGACGATGGCGATGGAGTTGGTCACATAGGAAACTTCCCCCATCAGGTAGTTGGTGCCCATATTCAGTATTGCTGCCGCGCCGAAAGTGATGAGCAGTACGGGAATCTCCGCATAGGTACGGGAGGTGAGCAGCAGCACCAGCACGATGATTATCACCGCAATGATATCTACCACCAGCATTTCCTGGTTTATTATTTTCTCCAGAGGGTTGCCCACTTCGCTGCTGACATAGACGTCATAGCCTTGCAGATAGTCCTCCACAGCCTGCAAACCATCCACGCTGACCTGATCCAGCTCCTCCCCCTCAAAGGTCACGTCAAAGAGGGCGGCGGCAGAATTGTAGTGATCCTCCGTCTCGTCGAACTCAACGGATTTCACACCTTCGATCCTCTCAATATCCTCTTTCAGTTCCAAGGCGGTGTCATATGTAATGTTTGCGACCATTACCTTTGCCGTGCCGAAAGTAGTGAACTCCTGTTCCATAAGATCCAGGCCCTTCCGGGTCTCTGTATCCTCCGGCAAATACGCGGTTATATCGTCTTGTATTTTTACCCAGTTTCTGGAAAATGCGCAGAAAATTGCAGAGGCCGCAAACAGGAGAAAAATTATATTCCTCTTGTCCACAATAAATGCGGCTATACGCTCCATAAGGTTCGGCTTGTTTTCCGATTTCAGATATATCCCTCCCAGCCCCCTACAGAGGCAGGTTTTTATTTACCACAATGTAATAATAACAGTTTATCTTTAAGAATACAATTAGAAATACGATAAAGCAGCCGGATTCTCATCCGGCTGCTCAGCTTGTCAAAGAAGGCTTGCCTTCTTTGAACAAAAAGGCTTGCGCTGCGCTTCATGCCTCGGTTGTACGCCGGGGGCGTACAATTCGACACTCCGCTCCGCGAGAAGTGTTTTCCGCGACGTACACGCCGTCGCGGAAAACGATTGAAATTATTTTTTCGCTGCGGCGAAAAAACTCTGCGAGGCTTTTTTGACAAACTGAGATAAAGCAGCCGGATTCTCATCCGGCTGCTTTATCTGTTATGAAAGAGGAGAAAATGAAAAACTGCTACTTGCAAGTATAAGATAACAAAAAGATATTTCAGAAGTAACAGCTATTCTATTTCAGAATTGTTAAATGTTATGTCAATCACTTTTTAAACACGCGCAAACTCATCAGCTGCTTTTTATGGTGGCAGAGCTTCTCCCGGCAGGCGGAGCAGCGCAGACTGCAATTTGTCTCCTCATAGAAGCGCTCCGGGTACAGGAAAAAGCACAGCTCCCATCTCACCAGCAGCAGGACCGACAGGCCCACCAGGATATGGGCATAAATATTATTCACCAGCATAAGGGGGGTAAACATCATGGCATAGTCCCAGTTATATATGCGGCAGGTCTGGCAGCAGCGGTTTTTCATCATCCAGGTCTGGAAGGGGCAGAAGAAAAGGATGCATATCATATCGCACACGGAGTAGGCAATGGATATGAGCAGCAAAATGCCCCAGTCGATATAGCCCAGGAAATAGGCCAGGGCAATAAGGCCGTTGAGGGCCAGCCAGGACAGCAGCACAACCAGCACCGGCAGGGCCGAACGCCGACGCAGCTCCCGCCGGTCAAAGCTTTTGCCGGTAGGTATGTAGTTTTTGGCAAACTGCTTCTGGCAGCCCATGCTCTCATACTTGGAGGGGAAGCAGCGCAGCACCATCTCCACGGAGAAAAACGCCGTCAAAGTCAGGAGCAGCAGCTGGCTGTCCTCATAGCCGCCGAACATAGTGGGGCTGCCGTTCAGCCGGTTTACCACATACACTGCCGCAGCAGCAAAAAACAGCAGGCTCCTCACTACCAGCTTAATATAGTGTATGCGGGATATTGTGGAAAGCTTCGCCTTTAATCTGCTCATTTCTGTATAATGATCCTTCTGTTATTTTTTCATCTCAGCTCAGGATATACTGGGCCGAGAAAACCGCCAGCACCCCCAGCAGCGTACTGGCCGTCACGTAAATCAGGGCCGTAACCCAGGCGCCGGACTCCACCAGCTGCCATGTCTCCAGCGAGAAAGTGGAGAAGGTGGTGAAGCCTCCGCAAATTCCGACTTTCAAAAACAGCAGCAGCCTCGCATCCAGGTTTTTCCCTGCCGCGGCAGCAATGCAGCCTATAGCGAAAGCGCCAATGATGTTGACGGCAAAGGTCGCGACCGGGAAACCGGAAACCGTGCCGCAGGGTATTTTGCTTATAAGGTAGCGGCCTACGGAGCCCACAAAGCCTCCCAGCCCCACCATCAGGCAATCCATCAAAACCTCCAGCCTCCCGCCGTTTTGAATAATAAATATATTAACACCATTTTCCTGCTGCCGCAAGGGTGAAATCCCGCCGTCGTAGCAGGTACTGAGCTTGGGCAGTGACTACAGCAAACTGCCGCCCGGCCAAGGCCGGGCGGCAGCAGGAATTTACCGGTGTTTCAGACGTTGTTCTTTCTGTAGGCTGAAGGAGTGATCCCTTCAAAGGCTTTGAATATCTTTGTAAAGTAATTATAGTCGCTGAAGCCAACCTTCTCCGCCACGGCGGATATGGGCATATCCTCCCGCAGCAGCAGGCGCTTTGCCGCCTGTACCCGGCGCTGGGATATGAGACGGGTGACACTGCCGCTGCCTGAGAGTTTTTTCGCCACTGCGCAGAGCTTTGTGGTGCCCATATTCAGGTCGCTGGATATCTGCCGCAGGCTGAGTCGTTCCATATAATGCTGATCTATGTACATTTCCAGCTTCTGCTGGTCGGTGTACTGGGCGGAGTGTATCATGCCCTCCAAAAGCACATAGTGAGTCAAAGCCTCCAAGATCTCCGTAAAAGCTTTCAATTCCCGCTGGGAATACTGCCTGAGCTGATAAAAAGCCTCTTTCAGCTCCAGCACATCTCCGCCGTACCAGTCCAGTGTCTTTACAGTCTCCTCCCACTGGAGCTTCTGGGGGCTGCTGTCCAGCAGCTGGCCGAACACCATATAGGCTATGGGCACCCCCTGGTCGTATATTGGCACCACTATCTCCTTCAATCCGGCATGGCAGCGGTACTGATATGCCCGGCCCAGAGCGGCGCACTTTCTGACGGCTCTGGCATCGCAGTCCTCACAGCGATGCCGCCCCTCCGGGCTGGCCTGGATGTGCCGGCAGAAGGCGGCAGCATTCCCAAAGAGCTTAATATCCTTGCCGTCGGCATCAAATATATTTACCCAAACCCCGGTGAGCATCTGCAAATTATTCAGAAGCTCGCTGAGGCGGCTGCTGTTAAAGAGAACGTTCATATAATCCCCTCTCTCCCGTCGCCCTCGCCTTAGCAAGGCGCCTTGCCGCCCTTTTCTGTCTTTTTTATCCGCAGCGGCCAAGACCGATTTCCCCAGATTTTCCTTTACAAGCTTTACAATATAATTTTATCACTGTTTTATTGAAATTTCACTAGTTAATTTATTTTTTACCGGCGCAGACCCCTTATTATTTCCAGCATCTGCTCCCATTTGCCCTCCATATCCTGTACCATCTTCAGCTGGGTACGGCAGCGATCCAGGTTGTGGCCGGGCCGATGTATTGCAAAATAGTTGTCCCCATCCAGATAGTCGGTGAGGAAACGTACTCCGCACTCCAGGGTCATTGTCCTTGCACCCCAGGCCAGGCTGATATATTCCTCCTCGGTCAGCTCCGGGCAGGCGCTGATGAAGCCCCGGGCAAAGGTCTCAAAGAGCTCTAGGCTCA
This sequence comes from uncultured Oscillospiraceae bacterium, assembly GCA_944385175.1. Classification (GTDB taxonomy): domain Bacteria; phylum Bacillota; class Clostridia; order Oscillospirales; family Oscillospiraceae; genus Limivicinus. The sequence continues at coordinate 12,810 of CALWWB010000023.1, forward strand.
TGGAAACCTTGCTGAGATCCGTCTCGTCCTCCGCCGCAGTGGCGGCGCCGAAGCGTATGGAATCGCCGAAGTCATAGGCCATGAGGCCGGGCATCACCGTATCCAGGTCGATGACGCACAGGGGGTTTCTGGTCTCGGCATCCAGCATGACGTTATTCAGCTTGGTGTCGTTATGGGTGGCCCTCAGGGGCAGCTTTCCAGCACGGAGCATGTTCATCAGGGTGGATCCGTCCTCTTCCCGCTTCAAAAACTCCTCTATTTCATAGGCGGCATCCTTGGCCCGGCCCAGCTTGTCCTGGGCCAGAACGGCCTTGAACTTGGCGTAGCGGTCGGGGGTGTTGTGGAAGTTCACTATTGTCTCATGGAGAGTCTCAGCGGGAAAATCCTCCAACTGACGCTGGAAGGTTCCGAAAGCCACGGCGCTCTGGTAAAAGTCCTCAGGAGTCTCCGGGCTCTGAAGGCAGATGCTGCCCTCCACAAAATCGTAAACTCTCCAATATCCGTCCTTGCCGTCGTGCCAGTAGTCCGCCCCCTCCAAGGTTGGCACCAGGTGCAGGCATTCCCTCTCGCTCTTCACCTTTTTCTGCAGGTGTCTGGTTACGGCGCCTATGTTCTCCATAAGCCCAGGCACATCCTTGAAGGCCACGGTATTTATACCCTGGAGGATGTATCTCTTGCCGGAATCAGTGACCACCAGATAGGTCCTGTTTATATGGCCGCAGCCATAAGGCTCACACAGAGTAACTTGACCCTCAAGCTTGAAATTTTTCAGTACTTCCTGCATTTTTGACTTCCTCCAATTATTTTTTATTGGTTTTTTCGGCTTCAATATTACATATTTCCCCCCGCTTTACAAGATGTTATCCCACATAAAAGCGCAAAATCTTTCGCAATGCAAAATATTTTTAGGGCAAGGTGAAAAAGTTTCTGCCGGAGACGGGAAACGGCGGCGGAGCCTTGGCTCCGCCGCCTTAAACACTCAGTATTCCACGTTTACCCGCTTGACCATGATGGCCGCAATAACCCCGATGACTATGCCGGCGATAATACCGCTGACTATCAGGAACGGCAGATAATACTTGATGACATTGGTCTCCAGCAGCATACAGGCCATTGCTATCTGGCCCACATTGTGGAGCACCCCGCCGGTGACACTGACGGCCACAGTGGAAAACAGCCCGGACTTTTTCAACAGCACCATACCCGTCAGGCTCAGCACTGCTCCGGCCACGCTGTAAAACAGGCTAACGGCGGTTCCAAAGAGCACAGACACCACAAATACCCTTATGAGGGATATGGCCACCGCCTCTTTCCAGCCCAGCTTATAGAGCACGAAGACCACAGCAATATTTGCAAGGCCCACCTTCACCCCGGGCACTGCCACAAAGGCGGGTATCTGGCTCTCCACAAAAGAGAGTATCATCGCCAGAGCCGCAGCCAGGGCCATGACAGCTATTTTTTTGGTCTTCATCAGCTTATCAGCTCCACTTCGCTGTTGTCGGCATAGATGGTAACAGTGAGCTTGTTGGGCAGGCAGGTGATACATTGGCCGTCCAACTGGATCTTGCCCTGGCGCACACAGAGCTTATCCGGACAGTCTGCATCCTCCAGCCAGGCACAGCCGTCCCGGATCATGAGAATATTGCTGCCTCCGTTGAGTTCATACCGGCCCTCCACCGCCAGGGAATATCTGGCCACTTCTTCTCCGTTTACACAGACTACCGCCACATTCCCGCGGCTGCCGCTGCCGGAAAACAGCAGGTAGCAGACAAGGGCCAGCAGCAGCAGTCCCAGAATAAGCAGCAGGTCGGCCAGGCGCTTTTTTCCGGAACGGATCATTTAAATGCGACCAGCACCATAGCTATGATGGAGGCTGCCAGCAGCTGTATGGGCAAACCCTGGAAAGCAGAGGGAACATGCTTTTGAGCAATGCGGCTGTTCACCCCGGCCATCAGGAACAGGGCGGCCAGGAAGCCCAGGCCTGCGCCCAAAGCCGCAGCCAAGGCCTGACCGTAGCTGTAGCCCTCAGCGGCATTTTCCAGAGCCAGCCCCAGCACGGTGCTGTTCAGGGCCAGCAGAGGGAAGTAGACTCCAAGGCATTGGTGCAGAGCGGCCTTGGCAATAAGCTCCACTACATACACCACAATGAGTATCAGGGCCACATACACCAGCACTTGCAGATAACCCAGGGCATATTTCTCCAGCAGGGACTGGAGAGGCCAGGCGATGGCGGCGGTGAGCACCGTCACAAGGGTGACGGCAAGGCCCATGGCCAGCAGCTTGTGGTTCCTGCGGGAATAGCCCAGCATGGGGGTCACGCCCAGGAATTTCTCAAAAGCGTAGTTATTGGCCAGCACTCCGGCAAGGATCAAAAGAAGTATCTCTTTCATCACTCTTCCTCCTTCTCAGGGGCCTTTCCGTCATCCAGCCCGGCAGCGGAAAAGGCCAGCCCCTTGCCCTGGCAAAGGCAGCAGCCACGGCAGAGTTTGTTAACCACTGCGGCAGCAAAGGCCAGTATCACAAAGCCGCCGGAGGCCTGGTTCAGCAGAGGCACGGCATGGTCTTTCAGAAATGCGATCTCGTTTCCGGCAAAGCTGCCGCTGCCGAAGATCTCACGGAGAGCAGCCACCACCAGTATTACAACGGCAAAGTATATGCCGGTGACGGCGGCGTCTGCCAGAGCCTTGCCCAGGCCAGCCTTGGCGGAGTTCTCCGCCGCGCCGAAGGCCAGGAGATCCACGGCAATGAGGGCCAGATATATTCCCATCATCTTATAGGTACCGGGCAGGTAGGCATTCATCAGCATGTCGGCTGCGGAGGCAAAGGCGGCAGTGACCAGCACGCAGGCCGCCAGCCTGCCCCCCTGGGGTATGAGCTTTGCCAGGGCGCCGATAACCAGGCTGCTCAGCAGCATCACTGCCAGCACGGCCAGACCTATAGCCAGGGCGGAGCGCACATCGGTGCTCAGCGCCAGGGCAGGGCAGGCGCCCAGGAACAGGACGAGGACGGGGTTTGCGCCTATAGCTTTCAGCAGCTCAGGACTTTTTTTGCATTCATTCATCCTTTTCCCCTCCTTCAGGATATGGCCGCAAAGGCGGCAAAGGCATCGTTGGTGGCGGTATTGACAGCGTCGCTGCTCATGGTGGCGCCGGCGATAAGTGCCTGCTCACCGGTGTAGCTATCGGCAGTCAGACCCACAAAGCCCTCTTTGTAGCTGGGTTCGTCCAGAGTATAAGTGCTGAAGTACTCAGCGTAGAGTATCAGCTCATCACAGGTCATCTTTACTATTGCACCGTTTTCATCCAGCACGAAGTAGATGGGCATGGTCATATTGTTGTAGCCGTAGCTGCGGCTGACAAAGCCATAGTACTGTACGCCGCCGTCCACTATGGAGTATACGCCGCTGATGCTGTTGCAAATGTCCACAGACAGGGCGCTTACCTCGGCGGTCTCGGAAGTGATACGCTGGAGCTTGGCGGTCTCCTGTTCGGCCTGGGACTGGGCGTTCTCGGCGGTGTAAGCCTTTATCTCCTCCAGCATAGCGGAGTTGTCCACTTCATTGCCCTCCAGGTCCACTATCTTGGCGCCGCCCACCAGGGTGCAGATTCCCAGATAATTTGCGCTGCCGTCATTGAGCATAAAGGCAAAGCCGCTGCCGTTGAGGGCCTTCAGGGCCTTCACTATGGAGCCGGAGTTAACCTCGGCCTCCTCATACTGGAGTATACCGCTGCTGTTGGCAATGCCGGGATAGAACTGGGGCAGCAGCTCCAGGAGCACCTGGTCGTCACTCTTCTGTCCGGCGCCTACCAGGCCGTTATTAATAAGGACATTGAAGCCGTCGGTGACGGCATTCTTAATTGCAGAGGAGCTGAAGGTCACACCGGCCACCAGAGTCACGCCGCCCAATGCGGAATCCTGTCCCACGTAGGTCAGGGGGTAGTCGGCGCCCACGTCCTTGGTCTCGGGATAGGAAGTGACTTCCAGAGCAGAGATCTTACCCTCTGCATCGATGGCCATGGTCATGGTTATAGGCTCCTTGGTGTAGCCCTCGGTGGTAGAGAGGGTGACTGCATAGCCCAGGCCGGAAGTCTCACTGTATACACCCTGAACCGTGGCAGGAACATCCACCAGAGCGGAGGCCGCTGCGTCGTTCACATCATAGAGCACATCGAAATTCTCCGCCTCGGGCATGACGGCAAAGAGGGGCTCGAACTGAGCGGAGGCGCCGTTTGCCTCGATAATGGGGGCGGTGACGGTATTGATGCCGGTGAGCAGCAAGGCTGCAACTATAAACAGGACCAGCACCACCGCAAGGGACTTGGAAAATTCTTTCTTAGCCATTTTTAGAACCTCCCAACGGTGTATTTGCAGTCCACTTCTCAATATAAGGAGTGAGTATGTTCATAGCCAGGATGGAGAAGGACACGCCCTCAGGATAGGCGCAGAAATAGCGGATGACGAAAGTCACAAGGCCGCAGCCCAGGGCAAAGACCATCTTGCCCTTCAGGGTTATGGGAGAAGTGACATAGTCGGTAGCCATGAAAATGGCGCCGATGAAGAGGCCGCCCGCCAGTATCTCTGCCAGGGCATATGTAAAGTCTCCGGTGGCTATAAGATAGCAGACAAACACGGTGGCGATAAAGATCACCGGCACGTGCCACTTGATCACCTTTCTAACCAGCAGATAGGCAAAGCCGATGAGCAGGGCCAGGCAGCAGGTCTCACCGATGGCGCCGCCGTGGAGACCCAGGAACAGCTCCATGAGAGTGGGGCTGTTCTCGGCCTGCTGGGCTATCAGCTCCAGAGGAGTTGCGGTGCTGGTGAGCTCCACCACTACGGGGTTTGCCCCCCCGGCCACGGAGGAGAAGGACAGCAGCATGAACACACGTCCGGTTATGGCGGGGTTTGCAAAGTTCTTGCCCAGGCCGCCGAAGAGGCATTTGACCACAACAATCGCAAACACGCTGCCCACCACGCACTGCCATATGGCCACGTTGGTGCTCAGGTTCAGGGCCAGCAGCAAGCCGGTGACCACGGCGCTCAAATCGCCCACGGTCTGCTTCTTGCCCACTATCAGGTCAAATACGGCCTCGCTCACCACTGCCGCTATGACGCAGGCGGCGATGATGCCCAGGGCCTTGGTTCCAAAGATGATAACCCCGGCCACGGTGGCAGGCAGCAGGGCGATTATCACATCCAGCATTATCCGCTGGCTGGAATCCTTGCCATGTATATGGGGAGCGGATGAAAGTATAAGACTGGTTTCCATATTACTTTCCCCCTTCTTTCTCTTGCAGCTGAGCTTTGTACTTTCTCACAAAGCTCTTGGCCTTCTGGTTGTTCTGCACCAGGGGCCGGCGGGCGGGACACACATAGGAGCAGGATCCGCACTCCATACACAGGGAGACCTTCTCCCTGTCCAGCACGGCATAACGCTCTGCCTCGTCGTCGATCTCCAGGGCTTTGGCGTAGGCTGTGGGGTTGAGGCTCAACGGGCAGTTCTCCACACAGCGGCCGCAGTGGATGCAGGCCGTAGGCTCCATTGCTGCTGAGTCCTTATTGTTGAACACCAGCACCGCATTGGTGGCCTTTACCACAGGCTGCTCCATGGAATAGGCGGCATGGCCCATCATGGGGCCGCCGAATATGACCTTGCCCGGTTCACAGCTGAGGCCCCCTGCATTTTCGATAAGGCAGCTTATTCTGGTACCCACAGGAACCAGCAGGTTCTTGGGTTCCTTTATAGCGGAACCGTCCACGGTGATGCAGCGCTCCACCAGGGGCATGCCTGTCTCTATATATTCGGCCATCTTGGCCAGGGAAGTCACGTTTATGATGATGTAGCCCAAAGAGGCCAGACGCTGGCCCTCGCCTACCACCAGACCGGCGGCATTGTAGAGGAGCACCTGCTTTGCCCCCTGGGGATACACGCTGGTGAGGGCCTTGACCTTCACGCTCTCGTCCCCGGCAAAAACTCTCTCCATCTCGGCTATGGCGTCGGGCTTGTTGTTCTCAATGCCAAGGATGAACTCCTCGCTGCCCAGATACTTCTTCAGCAGCTCAACACCCTTGACTATCAGGTCGCTGTGCTCCACCATAGTGCGGTGGTCGCTGGTTATAAAGGGCTCGCACTCGGCACCGTTTATCAGCACGGTCTTGATGGGGCCCCGGCGGATAGCGTCCAGCTTTGCCCACAGGGGGAAGGCTGCGCCGCCCAGACCTACTATGCCGCTGGCGCGCACCGCCTCCAGGAAGCTGTCCAGGTCATGGATCTCCGGGGGCTTCACCTCCGGGGAGACTTCCATCTTACCGTCCCCGACGATACGGATGGCCTTGGTAGCTCTTCCGGATTCATTGGTGTAATCCTCAATGGCGGCCACTGTGCCGGAAATGCTGGCATAGACCGGAGAGGAATTTCTTCCCTCCTCCCGGGCCACCAGCTGTCCCACCAACACATGTTCGCCCACGGCCACAACAAGCTCGGCATCATGGCCGGAGTGCATGTTCATGGGCAGCAGCACCTCTGCGGGAGCCGCTATCCTCACGGCCGCCATGGCTGCCGTGTTCTTGTGGTGGGGTAATTTCAGGGATGAAATGCTCTTTTTAAAGCTCATAACACACCTACCTCCTCTTCTCATTCTTCGTTTACTATCAGCTCTTCTACGCCTGGGGTATATTCAATACGTCCGTCCGTATATATCCAGATCACTTCTACTCCGTCCAGTGAGGCGGCCAGGGCTTCTCCCTCTTCTTTCGGCATACAGAAGAGGGCTGTGGAAAGGGCATCCGCCAGGCCGCTGTCCTCTGTAAGCACGGTGAGGGAGGCAAAATAGTCTGCGGGGAAAAGGGTATCCTTGTCGATTATATGGTGATAGCGCTGCCCGTCCACCACAAAGTAGCGCTCATAGATGCCGGAGGTCACGCAGGCGACATTTTGCAGGCGCAGGCTGAGGGCATACTGTTCCTGGCTGCCCTCCGGGTCCCGGATAGCCGTGACCCAGCCGCTTCCGTCGGGCTTGGTGCCGATAATGCGGATGTTGCCCCCTACGTTCAGCACATACCCCTGGGCGCCGTCCTCCCTCAGGAAGTCCGCTGCCCGCTGGGTGGCGTAACCTTTGCCCAGGGCCCCCACATCTATGGATGCCTCCGGGTCGGTGATGCGTACCGTCATGTTCTCCTCATCTATCTCAAGAGCGGAAAAGTCCATGTGCTGCGCCGCCTCCGCCAGTTCCTCTTCACTGGGGATGGCCGCGTTATTCGGGTCCTCACCGGCTGCCTCCCGGCAGTCGTGCCACAGGCGGAGAACTGATCCCATCATGATGTTCATCTCTCCGTCTGTAAGTTCATATAGATCCCGGGCATACAGCAGAAATTCCACAAGCTTTTCATCCACAGTCAGGGGCTCTCCCCCCGCCTGTTTGTTCAGGGTGCAAAGATTGTTCACCCCGGAGTACTCGTGGTAAATATCAAAGAGCTTGTGATATTCTCCCAGAATATTAGAAACTTCGGCAGAACGTTCCTCAAAGCGTTCTGCCGAATCTCCTGCGTAGCTGTACACATAGGAGACTGTATCGAAGTAGGTAAAGTATGCTTTACCCTGAGGCTCGATGTTTGTCTTCTTCCCGGCGCAGCCCGCCAGCAGCAGGGCTGCAAATAGGGCAGCGCAAAGCACCCAGCCTGTTCTCTTCAATGTTTTCATCTCCTATGTTTTTACAGCTGAAATTTTAAATTGTTCTCTGATTTGTTCCGCGCTCAGAACTTAGCGGGCGTAGTTTGCAGCGGTGGAAATGACGGCCATCATGCCGGTGATATCCATGGAGCAGGAAGCGTACAGGGTCTCGTCAACAGCCACATTGTGGCCATTGCTCTCCTGAGTCTCCAGAGCAGCAACCTCATCGGCGGTCTTGCCAACCACGAACTGGGAGAAAGCGGCGGACTGAGCATCCCACTCAGCGCCTATTGCGCTGACAGGAGCCATGCCGTAGTCAGCGCCCAGCTCACGCTTGGTGCCCTTGTACTCGGTAGCGACGATCTCGCCGGCGGGATCAACGGTGATGTTGGGCTGGATAGCGTCGTTGAGGGCAGCCAGGATGGTGCCGTCAGCGCCGACAACGGCAGCGCCGAACTCGGTGTACATCTTTACAACGCCGTCAGCATCGGCAGTGGGAGCGGTGGAGTCGGCATCATCGGTGATTGCAGCGACACCCAGAGTGAAGGCATCGGCAGTGGTGAAAGTGACGGCCCAAGCGTCGGAACCTGCCTTCTCAACAGCAGCCTTGAAGTCAACGATGTCCATGGTGCAGCCGGCGAACAGGGTCTCGTCAACGGCGACCTGGTGGCCATTGCTCTCCTGGGTCTCCAGAGCCACGACCTCATCAACGGTCTTGCCAACTACAAACTCCTCAAAGGCCTTGGCCTGGGCGTCCCACTCAGCGCCAATGGAGCTGACAGGAGCCATACCGTAGTCGGTGCCCTTCTCCATCTTGGTGGGGTACTCGTTGCCGGTGGTGACCAGACCGTCAGCCACATTCATCTTGTTCTGGGCCACATCCAGGCGGCAGGAGACGATCTTGCCGTCGGCGTCGGTAACGATAGCGGCGAAGGTGGTATCAATCTGAGCATTGCCGGCAGCGGAGCTGTCAAAGTTGGAGACGACGCCCATACCCAGGGTGTAAGTGGCCTCAGTGCCGGCGTCCTCAGCGGGAGCCTCGGCGGCATCTTCGGCGGGAGCCTCGGTAGCGGCGTCCTCAGCGGGAGCCTCAGTAGCGGCAGGAGTCTCGGTGCCGCCGCAGGCGGCAAGGGCGAACACCATGCACAGCAGGAGGATCAAGCTAATAGTTTTCTTCATAGTTCTTCCCTTTCTCATTTTCATTTTGTTTTATATACAGCTGAACTGTATATCGGTTTTTCAAACGGCTTCCCCCGCCTGCAGGAAACGACAGGTTGAGGCCGCCGCTCCGTCCAATAGGAGCTATCATAGGCTATGTTAAATAAATAACCGTACCTATGAGTGTATATTACCAATCTTTATCGTCCGTGTCAATTCATTTTTTGTATTATTTTATCTTCATTTTATTTTCGTAAATTTCAACAGTTTTTAGCATTTCAAAGGCTGCGGCGGCCCGCTCCTTTGGTCAATTATACATTGACAGATTTGCCATTGATATAATATTATTTGCACATAAAAACACGCCCGGCAGTCCTTCGAAGCGCCGTGGACAAGAAAGGAATAATAGAAGCCATGAAGACAAAGGATATTGCCATGGTGGCATTGATGACGGTCATGATATGCCTCTGTTCCTGGATAAACATAGCCCTTTTTTCCATAGTTCCCTTTACGATGCAGACCTTTGCCATATACTGCACTCTCCTCCTTCTGGGCGGCAAGCGGGGCACCATTGCCATGCTTCTGTATATTTTCATGGGCACTGTGGGCCTGCCCGTATTCTCCGGCTTCAATGCCGGCTTCGGCGCTCTGCTTGGCCCCACCGGCGGCTTTATCCTGGGCTTTCTCCTGTGCACACTGCTCTACTGGCTGCTGGAAAATCACCTTAATCACGTTTTGCTGCTGGTGCTGGGAACCCTTGTCTGCTATGCCTTCGGCACCGCCTGGTTCGTACAGGTCTATTCCTCCGGCGGCAGCCCAATCTCCATAGGGGCGGCACTGGTCGCCTGCGTGCTGCCCTTCATCATCCCTGACAGTGCAAAGCTTGCGCTGGCTGTGGTCATTACCCGACGTATAGGCAAGCATATCTGAGCCCTATTTCCCCGCAGATTTTATTGTGATATTGGACCCCGTTTAAAAAAATGTTACAAATTTCCCCATATCTTACCAGCATATTCACAAAGCTTATGGTATAATTTCAGCATGCAGTTAACATATAGGAATATAGGAGTTGTCATTTTTGGAACTTAACAGAAAGAATCTGCGGGCGCTGATGCTGCTTATCGTCTTTACGCTGCTTTTGTATTGGTCTTTCACCAACCTGGAGCTGCTGGGCTCGCTGCTGTCGTCCCTGGTCAGCCTGCTTTCCCCATTCCTGCTGGGCTTTTGCGTCGCATTTGTCCTCAACATCATTCTCCGCCCAATGGAGTCGCTGTGGAACCGCCTGCTGCGCAAATGCACTCGCCCATGGAAAAAACGTCTGTGCCGCCCGGTATGTCTCACCCTGAGCACCGCCATTTTTCTGGGTCTGGTTTCCACGGTCTTTCTTGTCCTCGTGCCCCAGATACGCAGTACTGTGGAGAGCATATCGTCTATGATCCCACAATCTGTAGACAAGCTGGAACAATGGTGGCATGAGCTGTCGGCCTTTCTCTCCGACTTCGGGGCTTACCTGCCGGAACTGCAGCTGAACAGCGACGAGATAATAAAAACCATTACGGATTTCTTTACCGCCCAGGGCAGTGCAATGGTCAACAAAACCCTGGATATAACCTTCTCCATATTCAAGGTATTGTTCAACATTATTCTGGCCCTTATCATTTCCCTCTACGTCCTGGGCCAGAAGGAGGCCCACGGCCGCAGCTGCCGCCGGGCCATCCGAGCAATATTGAAGCCTGAACGGGCCGACCGTGCCCTGGAGTTCATTTCCCTGGTAAACCGCAGTTTCACAAATTACGTCACTGGCCAAGTAACCGAAGCTATAATTCTGGGCCTTCTCTGTCTGATAGGTATGCTGATTTTCGACTTCCCATACGCCACGGTCATATCCGTCGTCATCTGCTTTACCGCCCTTATCCCCATTTTCGGGGCTTGGATAGGCGCCATTGTTGGTGCTTTCCTCATAGTTTTTGTTGACCCGATGAAGGCGCTGTGGTTTCTGGTATTCCTTATCATACTCCAGCAGGTGGAGGGCAACCTGAACTACCCCAAGGTTGTGGGCAAGTCCGTGGGCTTGCCGGGCATATGGGTGCTGGCAGCCGTCACCCTTGGCGGCGGAGCTTTCGGTATTCTGGGCATGCTCCTGGGTGTGCCGATCTGTGCAGTCATATACAGCCTGGGCAACGCTTTCATCCTCCGGCGCACAAAGCACATCAAGAACGTATAAAGTTTTTTCGACAGCGTGAGACTGTCAAAAAACTATAATTAAAGCGAAAAACAATAGAGCAGCGGGGGAGCGCGAGGGGGCAAGGCCCGCCTCGCGTTTCAATAACCCGCCACAGAAAAGCCTTGCTTTTTCAAGGCTTTTCGAGCGTAGCAGCATTTTGCCTGGGGCAAAATGCTTGGCGGGAGAAGCGCAGTCAAAAAAGTCCTCAAAGACTTTTTTGGCAAGCTGACGCCGAGGCCATGCAGCTGCATGGCCTCGGCATTCATTATGCACCTTATCAAGTTTCCAGAAATTCTCTCAGTTTGTTAGCCGCAGTCTCTCCATCCTTCAGCCCCAGCTCATAAACCTGCTGCAATTTCTCCGGGTCGCTCTCCACCCGGCCTATCTCTATGGGCTCCGAGGGGCGGATGACGAAGATCTCCCCCCGCTCTTCCAGCTCTCTCAGCCGGGCCACGCTGCTGTTATAGGTCTCATGACGTTTCAGCAGCTTGTCCCTGAATTTGGGATAGCGGCGGAAGCACAGCTTTATGGGCAGGGCCGGCATGGGCTTTTTCCTGTAATCCATGTCCCTGGTGAGAATCACCGCCAGCCTGTCATAGCCCAGCTTCTTCATGGCCTCATAGGGCACACTGTCGGCCACGCCCCCGTCCAGATACAGCTTCCCATCTATCTCCACAGGTCTGGAAACAAAGGGCATGGAGCCGGAAGCCCGGAGTATATCCATATCGTCAAAGACGCTGTTTATACGTCTATATTCCGCCTCCCCGGATTTCAGCCCCGTTACCACTGCATAGAAGGGCACACCGGATTTTTTGAAGGTATCATCGTCGAAAACATCCAGTTCCCGGGGCACGGTTCCGTAGGCAAAGCCGGTGCTGAAAAGGTTCCCCTCCCTCAGCAGGCAGCCCCAGCCCTTATAGCGCTTGTCCCTTATAAAACGCTTGTTGTAGCGTATCACCCGGCCGGGCTGCTTTGACAGGAAGTTGGGGCCAAACAGGGCCCCGGCAGATACGCCCATTATCCCGTCAAATTCTATTCCCCGGCTCAGCAGCACATCCAGTACCCCGGCGGTATACATGCCCCGCATGGCTCCGCCCTCCAGCACCAGTCCCTTTTTCATTACACCATCTCCAGGTAGTTTTATTTTTTTAAGTATTTTACTACCTTTGCAGTTTATTTTCAAGGCCGCTTCTCCGCCGGGCAAAGAAAAAGAGAGCCGCCCAGGCTCCCATAACTTCAATCATATATCCATATAAACGAAATAGCCCTTGACCGCTGCATCTTTCACCTACAACGATCAAGGGCTATTTCTGTAAATTCTTAGTATCTAACATCTTGGTTACCTCTCTTTCTACAGATTCGACGTCACACAAATTGTGACCCGCCGTATATATCAAAGGACTCCCGGCTCTATTGCCGACCATCCTTTCTGGTTATAATATAGCAAAGCAGAGGCAGATAATCAAGAGTCAGCTTAACCGAAATATGAATTTAAAAATTATGTATATCCACGATTTTTATAAATATCAGCCGTTTTCTATTGATAAATAAACTGAGCTATGATATATTTATATTGTTGGGCTCAGAGTTTGCTTCTCTCTGAGCCGCAAATTTTGACTATTGAGGGAAGCGAATAAGCTTATGGATATGCAGGAAACTCTGCGCTATACCGTAACCCTGGATGATTGTGACAGCCAGGGCTTTCTTGATATTTGCCGGCTGGCTGATAAAGCGGCTGCAGCGGCTACCACCAGAAACCGGCTGGAGGGCGCCGGCCGTCAGGTTCTAATGGAAAAGCTGCACGCAGTGTGGATGATACACCGGATAAGGCTGAGACAATACCGGCATGCCCATATTGGGGACGAGCTGGTGGGCTACGGCTCCGGGCGTACCCTTTGCGGCAACCAGTATGCTCACTTTGGAGAGCTTTATCTCAACGGTGAGCTGTTGGCCAGTATCAATGTGATGATAATGCCGGTGGTGCTGAAAAGCCGGCGGCGGCTCAACTGTAAGAACATTGAGCCTCTGTTTTCCACTCCGGCTCTCAATGAGGCTCCATCCTTTGAGATACTGCCCACTCTTGAGGACGTGGAATACTCCCACGAAAAATCCTTTACCCCGGATGACTGCGACAGCAATGCATCCCACCTCTCTTTCTTCCGTTATCCCGCACTGATGCGAGATCTGCTGCCCGCAGGGAAGGATGAGCATCCCCTCATATCCCTACTTCAGCTGGACTATATCAGGGAATGTGTGGCCGACAGCAAAATAGTTCTGGGCTGTGTCCCCAACGGCAAGGGCTACACAGTACAGGCCAGGCATAAAAATGGCAAGCCCTGTTTTAATGCCTATGTAGAATACAGCGCCGAATGAAGGGCTTTTTACAAAGATAATTAAACCATTCCCTGTCTGTTTTCTTCCTTCTGCATTTTATCCAGATTGATATTTGAGCGAGTTATCAGCATCCCTCCGGCATATTCTCTATGCCGGGGGGATTTTGTTTAAGCCGGGGTCTTTTCCCCCATTGCCATTCTTTGCTTATGCCGGTTGTTCTCCACAAATTATTATGACCGCATATAAAATCATATGGCGCTGCTGTAATCTGAAGCCAAGAAAAAGGTACTATATATGCAGGAGCAGGTTTTGGAGGCCGTTATGGAAGACAGAGAAATAATCGAACTGTACTGGCAGCGCAGCCAGGAGGCCATAGGCCAGACGGACAGCAAATACGGCGGCATGTGCCGGGGCATATCCTGCAACATCCTGGCAAATCATGAGGACTCGGAGGAATGCGTATCCGACACATACCTGGCCATAGGCGGCCCCATCTCCTCCAGCGGGGCCTTCTGGTATGACGACCAGGGCTACAGGCATGGCTACGCCAAGGATGAAAACGGCAACCTGGGAGGCTATGAGAACCAGCCCATAAGAAGACCCCAAGACTGAATATGCAAATATCCCCGGCAGCAAAAGCTGCCGGGGCCAGCTTGTCGAAGAAGGCTAAGCCTTCTTCGACAAAAGGGCTTGTACTTCGCTTCATGCCTCGGTTGTACGCCAAAGGCGTACAATTCGACACTTCGCTCCGTGAGAAGTGTTTTCTGCGAC
>CALWWB010000024.1 GCA_944385175.1 uncultured Oscillospiraceae bacterium
ACGGTATACCTTTTTTATTTCTGGGTTTGTGATTTTGCCCACGTTCTCGCTGACCTTTATTTTGGGTATGATGTTCCCCTTGTCATCCTCCACGGCACAGAGCTTATACACCCCGCCGAACACCGGGTCGCTCTTGGATGTGATTAGGCGTTCGCCCACGCCGAAGGAGTCGATTTTTGCCCCCTGACGGATGAGCTCGGCAATAAGCCTCTCGTCCAGGGAATTGGACACGGTGATGCTGCACTCCGTCCAGCCCGCCTCGTCCAGCATTTTCCTGGCCTGCTGGGTGAGATAGGCCATGTCACCGGAGTCCAGACGGATGCCGCATTTTTTGATGCCCAGTGGTTTGAGCACTTCATTGAAAGCCCGGATGGCATTGGGCACACCGGAGCGGAGGGTATTGAAGGTATCCACCAGCAGCACCGCATTATTGGGGTAAGTGCGGCAGTAGCTGAGAAAAGCCTCATACTCCGAGTCGAACATCTGTACCCAGGAGTGGGCCATGGTGCCTGCGGCAGGCACGCCGTAGAGCTGATCGGATACGGTGCAGGCAGTGCCGCCGCAGCCGCCTATAAAGGCAGCTCTGGCCCCGGTGACCGCCCCGGAAATGCCCTGGGCCCGGCGGGAGCCGAACTCCAGCACGGTGCGCCCCTCCGCCGAACGGCAGATTCGGTTAGCCTTGGTGGCAACAAGGCTCTGGTGGTTAAACTCCAGCAGCATGTAAGTCTCCAGCAGCTGGGCCTGAACGGCGGGCGCTCTTACGGTGAGTACCGGCTCCCCCGGGAAAATGGGAGTGCCTTCCGGCATGGCCCAGATATCCCCGGTAAAACGGAAGCTGCGGAGATAGTCCAGGAACTCCGGTTTGAACATCCCACGGCCCTCCAGATAGCGGATATCCTCCTCGTTGAAATGGAGCTTCTGTATATAATCCACTATCTGCTCCAGGCCCGCCATCACGGCATAACCGCCGTTGTCCGGGATGTTGCGGTAAAATATATCGAAATAGGTTATGCGATCTTCCATACCTTCGGCCAGATAGCCGTTGCCCATGGTAAGCTCATAGAAATCGCATAGCATGGTAAGATTGATACCGCTGCTGTTTTGCATAGGCTCACTCCCTGTCAGTAATAGTGTACCTATTATATATTCTGTCCAAAAATAAGGCAATAGTCTGAGGGGAGTGTTAAAAACTTGTTTTGCTTCAGTGGACTTTTATTTTTATTTTAAGGAGGCCTTAGCTGTTGACTTTACATAAAAATTATTATATGCTGATATGTGCTGAGAGAATGAAGATAAATGTTTATAGCTGGATTTCATGAGGAGGTCCAATATGGAAAAAGACATTTTTGTGCCCGGCAGGACTGAGCTTGCCGGTAATCATACAGACCATCAAAAGGGCCGGATTCTGGCATCCGCGGTGGATTTGGGCCTTTTTGCCAGCTTTAGGGATAACGGCGGAAACATCTGCCACATTGACTCCGAGGGCTTCCCGGAGATAGAGGTGCGCATCTCCCAGCTGAATATCCGCCCTGCCGAATTTGGTACTTCCATGGCTTTGGTCAGAGGTGTTCTGGCCGCCTTTCAGGAGCTTGGGCTGAATATAGGGGGCTTTGATGCCCAGGTGCGCAGCAGTCTGCCGGCCGGTTCCGGGCTCAGCTCCTCTGCAGCCTTTGCCGTGCTCATAGGGCGTATACTCAGTGAACTTTTTAACGGCGGCAAGGTGGAACCCATCGTGCTGGCCAGGGCAGCTCAGCAGGCGGAAAACCAGTATTTTGGCAAACCCTGCGGTCTTATGAGCCAGCTCACCTGCGCCTACGGTCATACAGTATATGTGGACTTCAAAACCGGTGAGATAGAACCCATTCAGGCGGACTTTGCGGACATGGGCCTTGTTCTCTGCCTCACCGATACCGGCGGCAGCCATGCCGGTCTGGACACATCCTATGCCCGTATCCCCGCAGACATGGTTTATATCGCCAATCTCTTTGATAAGGGTGTGCTGGCAGATGTGGACCCTGAGGAATTCAAGGCCAAAGGCTGGGACGCCTCAAACCGCCCTGTGCGCCGTGCAATGCACTTTTTTGCGGAAAATGAGAGGGTGCCCAAAATGCGGGACGCTCTTAAATCCGGAGACGGAGAAACCTATATGCGTCTCATGAATGAGTCCGGCCGTTCCTCGGAGCAGCTGCTCAACAACATCATCACCTCCGCCACCGGAGACACCAAGCTGCAGCAGGGTCTGGAGCTGAGCCGGGAGCTTCTGGAGGGCGTAGGCGCCTGGCGTGTCCACGGAGGCGGCTTTGCCGGCTGTGTCCAGGCCCTTATGCCCATTGAGAACTTTGCCGTATACAAGGCGGAAATGGAGCGGGCTTTCGGCCGCGGCAGCTGCCATGTGATCCGTCTGGTATAAAATAAATGCCTATACTTCAAGCCCCCGGCTTTCGCCGGGGGCTGAGACTGTCGAAAAAGCCTCGCAGAGTTTTTTCGCCGCAGCGAAAAAATAAATTCAATCGTTTTCTGCGGCGGCGTGTACGTCGCGGAAAACACTTCTCACGGAGCGAAGTGTCGAATTGTACGCCTCCGGCGTACAACCGAGGCATGGAGCGAAGTGCAAGCCCTTTTGTCGAAGAAGACTTTGTCTTCTTCGACAAGCTGAGCCGGGCCTGCGTAGCAGGCCCGGCTATTGCTATGGCTGCTGTGCGTATCCTGTGTGTGCCCCGGCAGGGAAGCCGGGGCATTGTTCTGTACTATCTCAGAGAGTCACCACCGACTCGCAGCAGCGATAATCGGTGTCGATGTTATTGGCTATAAAGCGGACCTTGAAATTGCGGGGGCTGCACATGGAACCGGGTTCTTCATCAGTAGCGGACAGGGATTCAGGCACCACGAACTTGATGCACTTTACCAGCACATCCCGGCATCCGGGGGCGTCATGGGCAGGAATGGCAAAAGTCTTCATACCTCTCTGGTATTCCATGCCGTTATCGTCCACCTCGGTCAGAATGGCCGCCAGGGCTACGCGCTTGCCGGGGCACACATTTTTTATGGTCACATCCAGCTGGATTATCCGTCCCAGAGATTCCAGCTGCACCTCTCCCGCATCTATCAGTACAGAGTCGGCGCAGCCGTCTACACTGATCTCCACGGGTTCGGGGCAGCTTTCGGGATTGACCACAATGTCGCAGTCCACATCCACTTTCGGGTCAGGGAAGATAACTACGTTGCCCTGGTCGTCGGAGTAGCTGATGGATTGGTTGACCGCTTTTGTGCCCGGCTCTTTGGACACATGGCGGATAAAGAATTCCAGCAGGGCGCTTTCACTGCCGCTGACGCCCAGCTCGGATATGGTCCACTTGATGTTGTGGACATCCAGCATCTTGGCTTCGCCTTTGGCCGGAGGCAGGATGCTGGTGATGATAAAGTCGGGACTTACCACTTCATCTATCTTGATGTTGGTGGCGCCGGTCTTGGTAATATTGGCGGCCAGCTCGGCAAAGAGCTCTTCCAGGTCTGCCGCATCAGGGGTCACTGATACATGGGAGGCAGCGGGGTCTGTTGCCCAGCTGTTCAAAGCCGCTACATTAAGACCGTCGGTACCCACAAGACCGATGCAGTATATTATAATACCCTGGGCCTTGGCCGCAGCGGCCACTGGAGCAGGCGGAGGGCCAACGGTGGTGTTGCCGTCGGTGAACATCACCATGACTTTGGCGTTGCCGGAGGGCGGGGAGAACAGCTCCGTGGCCTTGGCAAAGGCTTGTGCGTGATTGGTGTTGCCGCCGGCGGTGAGGGAATCCACGGCATTTTTCAGAGTGTCCACCGAGGTGATGAGCTGGGCGTCCACCCTGGCTTCGGTGGCAAAGCTCACTATGCCTATGCGGCTGCCGCCGCCTATTTGGCCGTCTTTTGAAGAGTCGGTGGCCTCGTCGATTATATCAATAAAGGTTTTGGCACCCTCTTTCATGGCGGCAAGAGGTGTGCCTGCCATGCTGCCGGAGCGGTCCAATATCAGAACAATATCGGTGGGATTCTGGACGATATCCGGGGCCGCAGTGAGGGCGAGGGTAACCAGCAGAGAGCCGTCGCAGGAAATACGGTCGGCATTTACAAGTTTATTTGAGTTGGTAATACCCATCTGTGTCTTTCTCCTTTCGGGGACATTACCCCAATGCAGGATATGCGCCGGACGGAAAGTATGACACAGACGCGAAAAGAATGAAGCCCCGCCGGAATATCCGGCGGGGCTCCCAGACTGTCAAAAAAGCCTCGCAGAGTTTTTTCGCCGCAGCGAAAAAATAAATACAATCGTTTTCTGCGGCGGCGTGTACGTCGCAGAAAACACTTCTCACGGAGCGAAGTGTCGAATTGTACGCCTCCGGCGTACAACCGAGGCATGGAGCGAAGTGCAATCCCTTTTGTCGAAGAAGGCTTGACCTTCTTCGACAAGCTGAGCCCCTGGCTTTCGCCGGGGGCTTTTCTCTATATTATCGTATTATCGGCGTTGTCCCGCTTTTACATTTTCTCCGGGGCGCTGACACCAACGATACCCAGGGATATGGCTATCACCCGGCGTACACAGTCGGCCAGCAGCAGGCGGGCAGCCTGCACGTCCTCCTCCGCGCCCTTGATGCGGCACACGGTATAGAAGCGGTGGAATCGGGCGGCCAGCTCCGTAACATAGCGGTTCAGCCGGCTGGGGTCATAATCCCTTGCGGCCAGGTGTATCTCCTCCGGCAGGGCGGCCAGCTGTTTTATGAGCTCCTTCTCCTCCGGAGTGGAAAGCAAAGAGGCATCCGCTTTTTCAGGCACGGCATGGCCCTCCGCCGCCAGGGCGGAGATCAGAGTGCAGATGCGGGCATGGGCATACTGGACATAATACACTGGGTTTTCGCTGTCCTGACGGATGGCCAGCTCCAAATCAAATTCCACCGGGGATTCCGGCCGGGAATTAAAGAAGTAACGGGCAGCATCCACGGGAATCTCGTCCAGAAGATCGGTGAGGGATATGGCCTTGCCGGTACGCTTGGACATGCGTACCACCTCGCCGCCCCGGGTGAGTTTCACCAGCTGCATAAGCACCACGTCAAGCCTGTCCCCATCCAGGCCCAGGGCATCCATGGCTCCCTTCAGCCTGGCCACATGGCCGTGGTGGTCGGCTCCCCACACGTTTATCACCTTGTCGAAATGCCGCAGCTCCAGTTTGTTGCGGTGGTATGCAATATCGGCGGCAAAATAGGTATAGAAACCGTTGGCCCGGCGCAGAACATCGTCCTTCAGCTCCAGGCGTTCTATCTCCTCCTGGGTCTTGCCGGCCTTTGTGTAGTGCTCACGGAGTATCTGCGAAGTCTTCAGCCAGAGGGCACCGTCCTTTTCATAGGTGTAGCCCCGCTGGGTAAGCTTGTCCACAGTCCCGGCCACATAGCCGGATTTGTGGAGGGAAGACTCAAAGAACCACTGGTCATACTCTATGCCGTAGCGGCTCAGGTCGCTTTTCATCTTGGGGATGTTTATATCCAGTCCGAACTTTGCCATGGCCTCGTGGCGCTCCGCCGTGGGCAGGTTCAGCCAGCCGTCCCCCCGGGCTTCCCGGAAGAGGCGGGCCAGTTCCCTGATGTCATCTCCGTGGTATCCGTCCTCAGGAAAATCCACTTTATCCTCTCCCAGCAGCAGCTGCTGGTATCTGACGTCGATGGAGTTTGCAAACTTCTCTATCTGGTTGCCGGCATCATTGACGTAAAATTCCCGCCACACGCTGTAGCCCGCCCGATCCAGTACGCTGGCCAGCGCATCGCCCAGCACGCCGCCCCTGGCATTGCCCATATGCATGGGGCCTGTGGGGTTGGCTGAGACGAATTCCACCATCACCTTTTTGCCATGGCCCTCATCGCTGCGGCCATAGTCCCTGCCCTCGGCTGTGACTGCCCCCAAAACATCGGCATACCAGCTGTCCGCCAGACGGAAATTTATAAAGCCTGGGCCGGCGGCTTCCACAGAGGAAAACCAGCTGCCCTCCAGTTCCATGTTGGCAATGAGGGTCTCGGCGATTTTCCGGGGTGCCATGTGCAGGGCTCTGGCTCCGGTCATGGCGTGGTTTGCGGCAAAGTCCCCGTTGGAGCTGTCCTTGGGTATCTCCACCGTGCCGGAGAGCTCCGCGCCTGAAGGCAGCTGCCCGGCCTGGGCGGCTTTCTCGTAGGCTTTGGCCAGAATACCGTTTATGCTGTCTTTGGCGTTTTGTATCATGTTAGACATTTGAATTTTCTCCCATCAGGTTTTGTTCTGTTATATTCAGGCGGAATTGGTTCCTGGTGACCACTGCGTGCTCCATATCCACCACATAATCTATTTCCACGTTGCCGCCGTGCTCATCCAGGCTGTGGGATATACGGCGGGTGCTGATGTTCATTGTGGCGGTGCCATAGGGGGTGTTATACAGGAATGAGCTTTTCTCCCTCTCCTTGAAAATCATACGACTGGTTATCAGGCCGTCCCTGTCCACTACCACCTGGTCAGGCATGACTATAACGCTGGTGCGTGTGCCCTCCATGCCCGTTACCTCTGTCTCCAGGTAGCTGAGGCAGCCCACTTCCCCGTCATAGGTGTATAGCCCATCGGTGGTAAAGTCCAGATAATCTTCGTCCTCCATGTCCACAGCATGAACTGTGCGAATGGAGATGACCACATCTTTCATCATTTTCCTCAATGTCTCCGTGTTCTATTTTATCTCCAGGGGCGGTACATGCCGGGCATGTATCTCCCGTCCCAGAAGTCTGGAAGCAGCGGCGGAGAATTCCTCCGCCGGGCCGCTGGTATAGTACAGTGTTTCTCCGCTGCCGCCGGTAAGCCCCTGCTGCGAAAGTCTGAGGCAGGCCTCCCGGGCCGAGCTCTCCGAGGCGCTTATAAGCCTAACCTCAGGGCCCAGATAGTTCCGGATGGCCGGGGCAATAATACCGTAGTGGGTGCAGCCCAGCAGCAGAGCGGCAATGCCTGCCGCCTTTGCCGGGGCCAGAGAGCGTTCCACAGCTTCCTGAAGTTCCACATCTCCGGGTTCGGTATGTCCCCCTTCTATGAGAGGCACAAAGTCCGGGCAGGCCAGATCAACGACGTCCCGGTCTGGACACATCCCCTCCAGTTCCCGCCGGAAAGCCCCGGCCCTTATACTGGCGGAGGTGGCAATTATACCCAGAGGCGCGCTGCCAGGGACGCAGCTAAGCTCACAGATACCGGGTTTCAGCACACCGATACAGGGAATAGGAAACTCCTCAAGTATCCCGGCTGCATTGCTGGATACGGTGCCGCAGGCGGCAATTACAAACTTTGCTGAAAAGGAGGCCATGAATTGCAGGTCTTGCCGGGTCATTATCAGCAGCTCATCCCGGCTTTTTGCCCCGTAGGGTACTCGGGCACTGTCGGCAAAATATACGATGTTCTCCCATGGCATGAGTTTCCTCAGAGCCTCAACTGCCGTAAGTCCACCCAAACCTGAATCGAAAATGCCGATAGCCCTGTTGTCCATCAATGCCCTCCTTTAATATGCGAAATACAGATCCTGCCAAATCTATGCCGACACTTTAATATACCTCAAAGCGGCGCTTAATACAAGGGGAATTTGTTTATTGACTGGGCTTTCTACTCCTCCGTTGGGAAAAATATTGGCATTATCCATTGCTCTTTGATATAATAAGTGTATAATATATCCGGCCAGCAAGGAGGCGGTAATGTGAACATTGAGCTCAGCGAAAAGGAATTCAGGCGTTTGCTTGACATGGTATATATAGGTAACTGGATATTGAACTCCACCCGGGGAGATGACCGTTTTGAGGACTACGACCTCTTGCAGGAGAAGCTGTTTGCCCTGTGTCCGGGCCACGGCATGCGCTCCCTGGTAGAGACTTGGCAGGGCCACATTTTTCCCTCTCAGGCCTATGAGGACGGGGGTATCCATGAGGCCATTGCAGATTATGAAGACGCCGTGTTCTTCAGTATTCTTGCCGAGGAGCTGGCCAGGCGGGACCTGGGGCTGGAAAACAGCGACCCGGATGACTTCTCCCAGCTTCAGCAGCGCATGGAGGAGTACATGGACGAATTTGAAAAAAACGGTCTGAACACCATAAACATCGACATTTGACGGAGATAACTTGCCATGCACGACGAACTGACAAAAGAGGACATCAAGAAGATGCAGGAAGAGCTGGACTACCGCAGGCTGGAACTGATGCCCGGCCTTATTGAGGAAGTCAAGCGTACCAGAGCCTTTGGGGACCTGAGCGAGAACTTTGAGTACAAGGCGGCGAAGCAGGCCCAGAACAAAAACCGCAGCCGCATCCGCTATCTTGAGGGCATGATAAAGTCCGCCAAAATAATTGACGGCAGCTCTGCCGCCGATGAGGTGGGCCTCTTTGACAAGGTGGAAATATACATGCCCGATGATGATGAGACGGAGACCATCCAGGTGGTGACTACCGTCCGCTGCGATCCCCGCCGGGGTCTCATAAGCAAGGAATCCCCCTTCGGCCGTCAGGTGCTGGGCAAAAAGGTTGGAGACGAATTCACCGTTCAGGTCAGCGACAGCTATTCCTACAAGGCCCAGATACGCTCCATTACAAAGATGGAGGATGACGGCTCGGCCCCTTTGATGGAATATTGACACCGCATAGAAGCAAGCAAAGACGGCAGGATATCCCCTGCCGTCTGAGACTGTCAAAAAAGCCTCGCAGAGTTTTTTCGCCGCAGCGAAAAAATAAATACAATCGTTTTCTGCGGCGGCGTGTACGTCGCAGAAAACACTTCTCACGGAGCGAAGTGTCGAATTGTACGCCTCTGGCGTACAACCGAGGCATGGAGCGAAGTGCAAGCCTCTTTTGTCGAAGAAGACTAAGTCTTCTTCGACAAGCTGAGACGGCAGGATATCCCCTGCCGTCTTTTAATATTTTTGCTCATGCTCTGTCCTTGATTAGTTCATTTAGTTTTATTATAATGGTGCCATATCTTCAAATTGCCACTCATCATATGCAATTGACAAGTTCCGATATGTCTTATCTGCCTGTCCCCGCCCACACTGTAAAGTCGGGCGGATGAGCCGCCGGTGAGCTCACAGAGAAAAGGAGCGCAGTAATGAATGTTATAATAGACTTTGCCTCCCTGCGGGAGCGCATGTTCAACGACCAGCTTCTTGACGGCCTCTTGGGGGCCCACCGCCGGGAGATGGAGGCGGCAGACTTCACCCTGCCTGAGGATGAGTATCTTGAGGGCAAGCAGGCCCTGGCCCCTATCCTCAGCCCTCAGCAGCTTTTCCTGCTGGAGCAGGCAGAGACGCTCTGCCGGGAGAATATGAAGTACGCCATGGCGTTTGCATTTTTTCAGGGCTGCCGGGCCTTTTTCCAGCAGCTGTTTTCCAGGAAACCCCTGGAGCAGCCCTTCCACAGTCTCATTGTAGAGCAGCTGCTCACCATGCCAAACATGGCCGGCCACGGCAAATTCTATGAGCGGCACAACCGTGTCCAAGATATCTATCAGACCCTTTCCGGTGAGCTGAACCCCTGGAGGCAGGAGCACCTGACATCAGTGGAATCCGCCTGGGACGAGCGGCTGTACGGCGTTTTGCGTCATGCCTTCTATCTGGGCTACTGTCAGGCCATGGACTCCGTCCGGAATTCCGACGGTTCCCGGCCCTCCCCAGATTTTCCGGAGATGCTGGCCCTTATTGAATACGAGCTGGGCTTTGACCCCAGCCGGGACATCCCCCGGCCGGACTGAGCGGCCCGCCCCGCAGATACCTCTCAGTCCCGGGCTCCTCTCATCTTAGGATTCGGTTGCCAGCCCGGCAGAGGCATGCGCTGCATGGCTCCGAATATCTTGGATTTCATATCCGGGTAGTCCCCGCCCAGGCTTTTCAGCAGCTGTTTTATTTCGTAGCGCTTGCTGCCCTTGTCCTGGGGGCAGGGGTTTTCCACCACCGGCACCTCCAGTCTCTCCGCCAACCTGGCTATCTTCTGCTCCCCGGCGTAGATAAGGGGGCGTATTTGAGTCACGCCGGAGCGGTCCAGATATGTCACCGGGCGAAAACAGCTTATCCTTCCCTCGAAAACCAGGCTCATCATGAAAGTCTCCACTGCATCGTCGAAGTGGTGGCCCAGAGCCAGTTTTTTTATGTCCCGCTGGCCTATGGCGTCGTTGAGGGCGCCCCGGCGCATCTTGGCGCAGAGGGAGCAGGGGTTCTCCTCCCGGCGCACATCGAAGACCACCTCCTTGATGTCGGTCTTCAGGCATGTGTAGGGGATATCCCACTGCCGGCAGAGCTCCGCCACCGGGGCAAAATCCATGCCCTCGAATCCCAGCTCTATAGTGATGGCCTCCAGCTGGAAGCTTTTGGGATAGAAACTCTGCAAGTGTTTCAGGGCCAGCAGCAGCACCAGGCTGTCCTTCCCGCCGGATACTCCCACGGCGATTTTGTCCCCTTCCCCTATCATATCATAGTCGTCCACGGCCCGGCGCACCATGCCGGTAAATTCATTCAAAGCCTTTTCCATGGGGTTTATCTCCCGATTTTAAAAAATGAAAATTAGTATTGCAGCGAATCAGCGAGCATAAGCGAGCATTTGAGAGTATTCAAACTCAAAATTAAAATTGTTGTTGACACTTGGACATGCCCGTGGTATAAATATAAAGCACGCTTGGGCTACGGCTTATTGTAGCGGCAAGCGCCTGAAAAGTCAAAACATTTAATTCTATATGGAGGCAAGACTATGTCTACAACAATGGTAACCAAGGAGACCGTTACCCGCAAGTGGTACGTCCTTGATGCGGCCGGCAAGCCCCTGGGCAAGACCGCCGCTATCGCCGCCGACCTGCTGCGCGGCAAGCTGAAGACCGACTATACTCCCCACATCGACTGCGGCGATTATGTCATCATCATCAACGCCAAGGATGCCGTCCTCACCGGCAAGAAGCTGGAGCAGAAGTACTACCGCACCCACTCCGGTTACCCCGGCGGGCTGAAGGAGACCCAGTACAAGACCCTTATGCAGACCAAGCCTGAACTGGCCATGCGTCTGGCCGTGCGGGGCATGCTCCAGAAGAACACCATCGCTCAGTGGCAGCTCAAGCGCCTGAGAGTGTTCCGCGGCGCCGAGCACACCCATGCCGCCCAGAAGCCCGAAGTCTGGGATCGCTAAAAGGAGGTAAAGAAATATGGCAACTTATAAGTGCAAAAAGCCCTATATGTACGGCACCGGCCGCAGAAAGTCCTCCGTTGCCCGGGTTCACCTCATCCCCAACGGCACCGGCGTCATCACCATCAATGGCCGTGACATCGACGATTATTTCGGCCTGGAGACCCTGAAGCTCATTGTCCGTCAGCCCCTGGTAGCCACCGGCACCCTGGGCAAGGTGGACATTGAGGCCACCGTTTCCGGCGGCGGCGTATCCGGCCAGGCCGGCGCTATCCGCCACGGCATTGCCCGTGCCCTGCTCCTGGTAGACGAGAGCTACCGTGCCGCCCTGAAGGCCGCCGGTTTCCTCACCCGCGACCCCAGAATGAAGGAACGCAAGAAGTACGGCCTCAAGGCTGCCCGTCGCGCTCCCCAGTTCAGCAAGCGCTGATATTTATTCCGAAGCTATCGAAAGCGTCGCCTCTTGGCGGCGCTTTCCTATTACATGTAGAAAACCTTGAGCACTACTGAGCTGCACCCCATTTGCTTGACAGATAATATACTGTCTAACAAATGGGGTGCAGTCCTGTCCAGCAGAGCTTTCATCTTGCGGGAAATGCCCCGCTGGGGCATTTCCTAAAAGTCTAGACGGCAGCTCTTATAAGAGCTGCCGCCGTCTTTAACTGTATAAAATTTACTCTGTCCCTTTACTGCAGCCTCTCCAGGTACTCCACGATGGAGCCCACGGTACTGAGCTTTGCAGCCTCATCATCGCTGATGGTAATGCCGAAGCTTTCCTCCAGGGACATTATCAGTTCCACCACATCCAGTGAATCGGCTCCCAGGTCGTCAATGAGGTTGGTATCCATGGTGATGGTCTCGGGATCGATTTCAAACTGTTTTGCCAGGTTCTCTTTAACTGTTTCAAAAAGCATGTTTATCTCCTCCAAAAACTAGTCATGCCCATTCGCGGCTCTTGGGCTTGTTGTCCGGCTGCTCCGGCTTCACATAGGAAACCACCACGCGGCGATTGGGTTCCACGCCGGTGGAACTGGTGGTGACACCTTTATAGTTTTGCAATGCGGTGTGTATCACATGCCGCTCGTAGGAATTCATGGGCTCCAGGGCCATACTGCGCTTGTACTTTATGGCCTTTTCCGCCATCTTCTCCGCCAGGCGGGTCAGGGATTCCTCCCTCTTGCTGCGGTAGCACTCGGCGTCCACACTGATATGCATATGCTTCTCGCTGCCGCGGTTTACCACATAATTTGTCAGATGCTGAATCGCGTCAAGAGTTTCACCGCGGCGACCGATTATTGCACCCATGCCGCTGCCGGACAGACTAACATTCACGCCGCCGTTATCCCGGGGGCTGAACTCCATCTCGGCTTTGACTCCCATGCGCTCCAGCAGGCCGCCAAGGAACTTGCGTATCTGAGCATACTCCGGGGGTTCGTCCCCTGCCGGGGCCGCTTCCGCCGGGGCCTGGGTCTGAACCGCAGCCGCCTGAGGCTGCTGCACCGGTTCTTCATCCGGAGCTTCGTAGCTGACCCGAACCAAGGCCGGGGAGGCCCCTATACCCAGAAAGCCGGACTTTGCCCGCTCCAGGATCTCCACGGAGACCTCGTCTCTATCCAGTCCCAGCTCTTTGAGGGCCAGGGCGATAGCCTCGTCCTCAGTGCGGGCGGACTTTTCCAAAGTTTTTATCATAGCTTCAAAATCTCCAATTAATCAGTCAAGGTTTTCTTCCCGGGTTTCTTCCTCGCTGCCGGTCACGTTCTCCTGCACGGTGCCAAGGATCTCCTCGCTCTCCATGCTCTCGTCTATGGAGGGGGCGTTCTCACTCTCGGCGGCGGCCAGAGCGGTGGCCTCTGCGGCCATATCCGGGTTGGTAAAGCGGTCGGGCACATAGGCTCTGCCCCTGGCATAACGGCGGTCGCCCACCTGGGAGGCAGGCTTCTCGTGTTCCTTTATGCCCAAGCGCTCCCGCTTAGCGGCACGCTCCGCTCTGTCCAGGGCGGCCTTGCGCTCGTCAGACTTCTGCTTCTCGCTGGCCTGGATTTTCTTCTTGCTGGTGTTGCTGTTTATGCCGGTCTTGCCCTCGGCCTTGAGGCGCTCAGTCTCCAGGCGCTTGGCCTCCAGCTCTTTTTCACGCTCACTGCGCTGAGCGGCCCGGATGGCATCTTCCTTATCCAGCTGCTTCTTAAAGACCTTGGTGAGTATAAAGTCACGAACAATACCGAAAACGGAGTTGGCAATCCAGTATACACCCATGGCGGCAGGCATGATAAAGCAAATCCACACGCTCATGAGGGGCATCATAATGGTCATGCTCTTCATGGAAGCCTGGGTTTGGGGGTTGTTCTGCTGGGGATTGGTCATGTTGCTGATCTTCATGGAACCCCAGGACAGGAAAGCAGAAATAATGGGTATCATGAACAGGCCCAGGGCGGGCAGCCATACGCTGCTGTCGCTCCAGTCGGTGTGCATGAAGAAGTTCCACTCAGGCTGCTGGCCCATATTCAGGCCCAGGAAGCTGAAGTCGATGTTCATGAGCCCGTCGATCTTCCCGGCCAGGGCAGTCTGTATTTCATCCCAATGCTGGTGGGCAATGTCCGCCAACTTAATTTCAAAATATGCGTCGGTCTTGGCAGGGATAGTATACCAGCCCTGGGCTACAAAGTAGTCCTGCAGGGTGGTGACTACATCCTCGGCCACAAACATCATCCGGGTCAAAGGCTGGCGAATGACGCTGTACAGTGCGATCAGGATGGGGAAGGGGATAAGGGACCAGAGGCAGCCGGACATGGGGTTGACTCCCTCTTCCTTATACAGCTTCTGCATCTCCTGGTTCAGCTTCTGGGGGTTGCCCTCATGGCGGCGCTGCAGCTCCTGGAGCTTGGGCTGGAGGCGGGTGGAGTGCATCATGCTCTTTTTGCTCTTGGCCATGAAGGGGGTCATTATCAGGTTGACCATGAAGGCAAAGAGGATGATGGACACGCCGTAATTGCCTGTCAGTTCATAGAACTTTATCAGGGGCCACGAAAAGATTTCGCAAATAAATTTGCCCATTGGTAACTCCTTGTTCAATTAAGATAGGCTTGTCCCCTTCAGGGGACGGGGTCATAGAAGCCGCGCTTGCCCCGGTAAAAGGGGTGGCAGCAGCATATGCGCCGGAGGGCCAGCCAGCTCCCTTTAAGGGTGCCGTACTTCTCTATTGCCTCCAGGGCATACTGTGAGCAGGTGGGTGTGAAGCGGCAGCAGGGCGGTTTGGCCGGGGAGATGTTTCTCCGGTAAAAGCGGATGAGCCAGAGAAGCAGTTTCTTCATGGCTGCCGCTCCAAAAGCTCAAGTTTGCCGCAAGCCTCCATGACGGCGGCCTCCAGCTTCTTATACTCCGCCCCTACACAACGAGCCCGGGCAACGATTACGATATCATAGCCGGTTTTGAACAGGGGTGAATTGAGCCTGTATATCTCCCTCAGACGGCGGCGCACCCGATTGCGCACCACGGCATGGCCCAACTTGGTGGACACCGTGTAGCCCAGCCGGTTCACCTTTTCCCGGTTGCGGCGGCAATACACCACCACATAGGGGTTCACCGCACTTTTACCTCTGGAGTAGAGACGGCGGAAATCGCTGTTCTTTTTCAAAGTACACCGCATATCCACCTTTTCACTCCTTACAGCTTTGCTATTGCCCGCGGCACTTCACTTTTACGCCGGATTGCGCTCCGGCTCCAAAACTTCCGGAAGCGCCTAAAGGGCGGATCTCTCCGCCCTAAAATTATTTTTCTAAAACCTGCTCACCTGCGGAGGATCAGTAGCTGAGCTTTGCTCTGCCTTTGGCTCTGCGGCGTGCCAAAACCTTGCGGCCGTTGGCGGTCTTCATTCTCTTGCGGAAGCCGTGCTCTTTCTTGCGCTGGAGCTTCTTGGGCTGGTAGGTACGAAGCATTCTTGTGCACTCCTTTCAGGTTGATACTCAACATCGGCAGCGGCAATGCTGCGGCCGAAGTAGTTGACAATTTCAAGGTCAAACGACCACCCGACGGTATATGCCGTCGAGTGGTCATTATATACTAAATTATTACATCTTGTCAACAAAAACTTTCTCAGGCCTGCCTCAGATCCTCGCCCCGGATGTACTTGCCCAGAGGCTTCCACAGCAGAGCACCCACCACCAGGCACAGCAGCAGGTTCAGCACCATGTAGCTGCCGTTATACAATGTGGAATAGAACCAGGGGCTGGTCATGGTCATGCCGAAGAAGGTATCCGGCATGTACTCCGCCCAGACCACGGCGCCCACGTACCAAGCCACCAGGAAGCGGGCCACGCAGCCGGCTACAGTTCCTATGAAAAAGCCGTTTTTGAGCTTGCTGAACAATCCTGCCACGCCCAGCACGGTAAAGGCCACTATATAGTCTCCCAGCATGGACTGCCAGCCCCAGGCATAGGCCCCATCCAGCAGCAGCTGCAAAAGGCTGAAAGCAAAGCTGGCCAGAACTCCCTTGCCGAAGCCCCAGCGGGCGCAGTAGACAAATATAGGCAGCATGGACAGGCACACCGAGCCGCCGTTGGGCAGTTCGTAAATCTTGATGTAGCCCAGTATCTGGGCCAGGGCCACCAGTACGGCCCCCTCGGTGAGGGCGCGGAGTTTCATGCGGGAATTGGTTTTCATTTTCTTTTCCTCCAAAATTTTTTTGGAAGCAGAAAGTAAAAAACCGCAGGCTCAATAGATGAACCTGCGGCCAAGCTTCGCTCTCTGTTTCCTACGCCGGCATTATCCGGATCAGGTTCACGGGTCTCGAGATTAAAGTTTATCTCGTCTCAGCCGGGCCTACCCAGCACCCCTTTTGAATTGTGAATAAATAGTACCACTTTTATATGGCTTTGTCAACGTATTAGCCGGGCTTTCAGCCTTTCAGCTGCTCGGCCTTGTCTATGATGAACTGGCGAAGCCAGTCTCCGGCCTCTTCATTTTTCAGGGCAAAATCAATGATGGACTCCAGGTAGCCTTTGAGGTTCCCCGTGTCATAGCGCTTCCCCTCAAAATCCACGGCACACATGGACTCCACATGGCACAGCTGGCGCATACCGTCGGTGAGCTGGATCTCATTGTTGCGGCCGGGGGCGGTGTGCTCCAGGATGTCGAAAATGGCGGGGGTGAGCACGTAGCGGCCCATGATAGCGTAGTTGGAGAGGCGCTCCGCCATGGTGGGCTTTTCGTTCATGTCCCCTATCCTGTAGACCCGCTCCGACAGCTGCTCCACCAGTTTTACCGAGGAATATTTGCATATCTCCTCCCCGGGGAACTCCCGGACGGCTATGGCGCTGCAATCATACTTCTCCGCCGCATCCACCAGCTGCTTTAGCACCGGAGTCTCGCTGAGCATGATATCGTCTCCCAGAAGTACGGCAAAGGGCTCATTGCCCACGAAGCTCTTGGCCCGCCATACCGCATGGCCCAGGCCCTTGGTCTCCTTCTGGCGAACGAAATATACGTCCGCCATGTCTGCCACGTCCCGGATTATTTTTGCCTCCTTCTCCTTGCCGTCAGCCAGCAGGCGGCTCTCCAGGTCAGGGGCGTAGTCAAAGTAGTCCTCTATGGGGGACTTGCCCCGGTTGGTGATGATGAGGATCTCTTCCACCCCGGCAGATACCGCCTCCTCCACTATATACTGGAGCACCGGCTTGTCCACCAGGGGCAGCATCTCCTTGGGTATACTCTTGGTGTTGGGCAGCAGTCTCGTCCCCAGTCCTGCGGCGGGTATGATGGCTTTTCTCACTTTCATGGCTCGTGCTTCCTCCTTAGTAGTAAGAGCAATGATATTTTATCCCAAAGGGCCTCGCCGGTCAGTCCCGGTCGCTGCCCGCTTTTTCTCTTTCCGCCTCCGCGGCCCGCTCCGCCGCCACTTCCTGACGGTGATGCAGAGAAAACTCACAGCCGCAGTACAGCTGCCTGTACACCCCGTATTTTTCACACAGCTCCAGAGACCGGTTCTCCCTGTCTCTCTTTTTGAAATCCGATGGCAGCCAGCTGACCCCTGCCGCTCTCCCCAGCTCCTCACCCAAAGCGTTTATCCTCACCGCATCCTTGTGTCGGGAGAGGGTGAGTGTGGAGCAGAAATAGTCATAGCCGTAGTGCTTTGCCAGTTTCGCCGTCTCCATTAGGCGCAGACGGAAGCATTCGGTGCAGCGCACTCCCCCCTCCGGCTCCTGCTCCAGTCCCCGGATGCGCCTGTAATAGTCCTCGCTTTTCCAGGGCTCAGCCAATATGTTCACTCTGTCGCCCAGGCCCATGTCCTCTATGAGCTTTACCAGGGCCTTGAAGCGCCGGTCGAACTCCTCCCTGGGATAGATGTTGGGGTTATACCACAGCAGCGTCACGTCAAAGTATTCCGTCAGATACTCCAGCACAGAGCTGGAGCAGGGGGCGCAGCAGCCGTGGAGCAGCAGCCTCGGCACCCGCTGTCCCCGTTTCTGGATTATTCTGTCCAATTCTTTTTGGTAGTTTCTGTTCATGCCCGTAATATACCATGTTCCCCCCAAAAAAGCTACCCAAAAATACTTAATGTTTTTCTTTGTAAGATTGTCAATGATGTGAGACTGAGAAAAAGAGAAAGAGTTGGAAGATAAGGAAGGCAGTTATGCTGACGGAGGGAGGGCGTAGCCCGACCGGAGTCAGCAAAACCGGGCGGCCTCCAGCTCCTGCCGCTTCTGAATCGGCGACTTCCAGCCGAGAACGGCCATGGGGATGCGGTTGGCACGCCGTAAGTAGCGCTTCATCTGGATTTGCAGATCCTCATAAGAGTAGAACTTCAGGTGATTATAGAAACGCTCCTGGTCATTTCTGTGGCTGCGTTCTACCTTGCCGTTATGCCAGGGTGTTTTGGGCCGAATTGTCTTATGGACAATATGAAGTCTGCTGCAAATGACATCCAGAGGATGGAGACGCTTTGTTTTTTGCGAGTGGGTAAATTCTCCGCCATTGTCTGTCTGAATTACATCTGGCGCATAACCAAAGTACACAATTGTACGCTGTACAAAGTCTACCGTGCTGTAGCTGCTGGCCTCCTTGTAGGCGTAAATGAACCGTTCCCGACTAGCTTCTTCTACCATGGTATATTGGTAGAATTTCTCACCATCTGTGCCTGTATAACAGGCTGCCGGCACATATTTCACATCCATTTGCCACTTTTTGCCCAATTCCGTTGGCGTATCATAGTGCCCCAGATGCTTGGATTTCTTCTTAGTGGATTCCGCTTTCTTGCGGTATCCGAGCCGGACAAACACGCGATACAATGACCCCGGGTGTCTGCTGTAGGCTTTCTCTTGACGAAGCTTGCCGTACAATTCGCAAATGCTGATATTGGGATTTCGGCGATGGTAGTTCCTGATCCAGGTCAGTTCTTCCTCTGTGTGCGCGTTAGGATGCTGGCTGTGGGGTCGGTGTGACTTTGGTGTTAGAGATTCCTTTGTGCCGTCATACAGCTTGTTCCAGCGCATGAGTGAAGCTTTTGAGACATGATACCGCCGAAGTACAAAGTCTATATCCCTTGTTTGGCGGTACAGCTTTACCGCACTTTCCTTTGTACTCACTGTATGGGGCAAATAACGCTTGTTGTTCTGCTTCTTCTGTGCTACAATATCCATGGCGATTGGGGCCTTTCATTAGTTTGGGTGTGGTAGCTTTATTCTAATGAACTCAATCGCCTTTTTCTATATCCTTCGTCTCACATCAATTGTAACGCTACAACCCAAAAATACTTAATGTTTTTCTTTACCTTGACTGGGAGAGAAGGGCTGAGTTATAATCTTTCTGTGTAAATATCTGAACTCCGGAGGTAACAGCATGGACAGCAGAACCAGCAAGCAGA
The DNA here is from genome assembly GCA_944385175.1 of uncultured Oscillospiraceae bacterium. Classification (GTDB taxonomy): domain Bacteria; phylum Bacillota; class Clostridia; order Oscillospirales; family Oscillospiraceae; genus Limivicinus. The sequence continues at coordinate 19,024 of CALWWB010000024.1, forward strand.
ATTATTACCTGGATATAGCCGACTCTGTTCTGGAGCGCTCCACCTGTCTGCGCAGGAAGTACGGCGCTATAATAGTGCGCAATGACGAGATCATCTCTACCGGCTACAACGGTGCCCCCAGAGGCCGCCGCAACTGTTCGGATCTGGGCTGCTGTACCAGGGAAAGCCTGAAGATCCCCTCCGGGGAGCGCTATGAGCTCTGCCGCTCCGTCCATGCCGAGGCCAACGCTATCATCTCCGCCTCTCGGAGAGATATGATAGGTTCCACCCTCTACCTGGTGGGCAGGGATGCCCGCACCAATGAGCTGCTTTCCGACGCCATGAGCTGCTCAATGTGCAAGCGCCAGATCATCAACGCCGGTATTGACCGGGTAGTCATCCGCCAAACCCCCACAGAATACCGCACCATCCCCGTCAGCGACTGGGTGGAAAACGACGATTCCATATTTGAGCTTTAAGCCCGGGGCCCGGCCGGGCATAACACATTAATATTTACGGAGGAACTGCCATGAGCAAAAACGTCATCTTCTGCTATTCCGGCAGCGGCAACTGCCTGGACATCTCCAAAAATATTGCCAAACGTCTGGGGGATACGGACATCATCATGATGCGCTCCGCTCCCGCCGTCACCGACGTGCAGGAGGCCAAGAAAGTGGGCTTTGTCTTCCCCTGCTATGCAGGCGGCATTCCCGCCGGAGTGGAGGACCATGTGAAGCAGGTAAAAGTTTCCCCCTCTGCCTACACCTTCGGCATAGTCAGCTACGCAGGCTACCCCGGCATAGGTCTCAGCATAATAAACGGCATCATTCCGCTGGACTACTGGGCAGGTATCAGCCACCAGTGCTCCTGCATCTGGCTCTTCCCCCACACCATGATGATGCCTCCCATGGACGCCGCCAAGGCCCAGGTCCGCTCCGAGAAGCTGGCCTCCATCATTGCAGACGACATCTATTATGTCCGGCGCAAGGACAGGGCCCCCCGCTCCAACCCCATCAACGCCTTCGAGGCCAGCATGATGCCCAAGCTCTCCGGCAAGAGAGCCGCCAAATTTAGAGCCGGCGACGCCTGTATATCCTGCGGCCAGTGCGTGAAGCTCTGTCCCAAAGGCAATATCACTCTTCTGGGAGGCAAACCCAGCTTCGGCAAAGACTGCATCGGCTGTCTCAGCTGCCTGCAGTACTGTCCCACCCAGGCCATCAGTATGGGCGGCGTTACGGAAAAGCGGGAGCGCTACCACAATGTGAATGTCTCCGCAGAAGATCTGTGCCAGAAGATAATCCACATCGACTGACAAATTCACTTAAACAAACCCTGGGCACCGCTATTGGCGGTGCCCAGGGTTTGTTACTCTCTATTCTTCATCCTTTTTGAAAATCTACACCGTTTCGGCCTGTCTCAACAGCAAACGGCAGAGGCCCTTCGATACCAGGTTCACAAGTCTATCCACTCTCAGCCATTTCTTCAACTGCTCTATCACCACCGAGGCGGCAAGAGAGCTTGCAAACAGGAACAGGTAGATGAGCGCCGGATATCTCAGGGAATAGGTAAAATCATAAAACCAGTTCTGATATATGAAGGCATGGACAAAAAACATGTTCATGGAGTGTTTGCCCACGAATTCCGCCGCCCTGTTCAAATATGGTATGCGGGCTGGGATAAGCAGCACCAGCAGACTCACCGGCAGGCAAAGCAACACCTCATATACATCCAGTAAATTGTCTCCGGCTCTCAGCCACAGCACACTCACCGCCCCGGTCAAGCCCAGGCACAGGAGCAGCAGCCCGGCCTTTACCGGCAGTGTGGCCCTGTCATACCGATCTTTTACCCGCTCCACGGTTCCGTACTCAGCCAGAATTACACCCACCAGGGTTATCAGCATGTACCGGAACAGCACGAACTCCACATCCAGCCAGCGCACCAGCAGCAGTCCCGGCAGGAGCACATAGGCCCCCAGTCTGCGGCAGAGCTTTATCAGCCAGGGCAAAAGCAACACAAGAGTTACCGCCAGGGACATATACCACCACGCCGAATTATAGGAGGGTGTTTGGAGAATATAGCTCAGTCCCAGGAAATCACACAGCGCAAAAAACAGATTCTCCAGTCTGCTGGGGCTGTAGAGCGTGAACCAGTTCTTTCCTCCCAAAGGGCAGAGGGCAAAAGCAATAATGTACACAAACTGGAAGTTTACAAGCAGCTTCACCAGGCGGCCGGTGCTCTTTTCAACAATGCGGCTCTCATCTTCCATATTGTCCGCCAGATAACTCCTGGTGGTACCGTAGGCTGTAATGAACACGAAAATAGTCACACAGAGCTTGCTCAATTGGCCAAAAGAGGCCAGCCTCCAGGGATTTGACAGCAGCGGCCCATAGATCAGCTGGGGAAAGTCCGGCTGGTCGGCATACATGAACAGGTGGTGGGCCAGCATAAGCATGATGGCCGCACACTTTAATATGTTGCTCTCCCTCTTAGTCATGGTCTGTTCCCCTCACCTCCCGGCAGCTGAAGAGTATCACCTGCCGGTCTCTGGCTATCTGCTTCAAAAGTTCCATCGCCTGTTCCAATCTGGTATCATCCAGGTTCACCAGGGCATCATCTATTATCAGTGGGCAGTTCTCCCCCTCCGGCAGGGCCAGCTCACACACAGCGAGACGCACCGCCAGATACATGAGATCCAAGGTGCCGGCGCTGAGGTACTCCGCCTCCCGGGCTATACTGTCTCCGCTGGTGCGGGTGCGGGCGCTGAAATCCCTGTTGATGAACACATCCAGATAGCGGCCCCCGGTGACGGCGGACATGTACTCCGCAGCCAGCTTCCCCAGTTCCGGTGAGAAGCGGCTTTGTATCTCAGTATCCGCTTCCTTAAGGGTATCCACTGCCAGGCTGATGGCCTCATACTCTTTGGATATGGTGTCATAGTCCTCCCTCATGCTGCTCAGGGCGCTGGAGAGGACCAGGGGATCGCCCATGGCGGCAAGCCTGCCGTTCATCTCCGCTATCTGGCGGCTGAGCTGCTGGGCCCGATCTCTGGCCTCGTTCAGCTCCCGGCTGAGCCGGGCGGCCTCGGAGCTGCCCGCGGCAAAGTCCAGCTCCGCCATGGCATTCTCCTCCAGCCCCCGCTGCAGCTCTCTGGCATTTTCATAGGCCAGGCGGCAGCGTTTTTCTTCCCGCTCCGCCTCCTCCGCAGCCTGGGCCAGCCTCCGGTGCTCCTCCAGAGCCGCCGCCAGCTCTCCGGAGCCGCTCACCTGATATTTCCTCAATATCTCCCGTCGGTCCTCCAGAGCCTGGTTTATGGCCTGGCGCTTTTTGCTGTATCCCATGAGCAGGAATACCGCCACGGCGCAAAAGACCGCTGCGGCTATTATCACCACTATATTGCCCAGGGCAGTATAGGCAGCCGCGGCAGCGATGGCCAGCACGAAGAAAATAATTGCCAGCAGGGCGCTGGGCTTTTGGGACGCGCGCTCCCTGAGCTCCTTCAGCTGTCCCATATCCCGCTGCACCTGTTCCTCAGTCTCGCTCAGGCTTTGCAGCCCGAAGCGGCTGTTTCGCATGTCTTCCCGGCACTGGGACAGTTTGGCCAGAGCGGCATCGTGCTCTGCACTGCATCTCTCCGCCTCCCCTCGGCCCTTGCTCAGCCGATCCAGGGCCTCCCGGCGCTGGCGCTTGCGGCTGTCGGTGACCTGCTGCTCCAATTGGCGGCACTCCTCACCGGCCTGTTCCAGGCGCTTTTCCAGGCTCTCTATGTCCTGGAGGGAGTCCTCCATAAGCTCCAGTCGCCGCTGGGCCTCGTCCATCTTTCCTTCCAGTTCCGGCAAAAGGCCCCGGCGGTTGTAGCGGCGCTTGCGCTGCCACTGGCGCAGCCGCTCGTCCGCCTCGCTGTAGGAGGTCTGCTCCTCCCCGGTGGAAACGATGGAGCTTATCCGCTTTTCCAGTTCCGGGCTGCCGGTGACAGCCACGGCCCCCTGGCCAATAAAGGCGCTGCGGCGGAACACATCTCTGGACACCCCGGTGAGCATCTCCCCGGCGTTGGAGCCGTTGAGTCCCTCCACGGGGACGCTGCTGCCGGTGTAGGTAGCGGAGAATTCCCGCATGGGTGCATTCTTCTGGCGGGTACTGCGGGTGATGGTGATGTCGCAGCCCCCGGCCGTCAGCTCCATGCTGCCCTCCATGGGCGCTCCGGACCAGGGAGCATAGCGCAGCTTGTCCGGCAGATAGCCGGCCCGAGCCCGCTCCGCCGTGTCCACCCCATACAGCATTGCCCTTATAAAGGCGCACCAGGTGGATTTGCCGCTCTCGTTTGGCGCATATATTACATTCAGTCCGGGGTGGAAGCTGAGGCTCTCGTTTTCCAGCTTGCCGAAGGAGGCTGTCATCTTATTGATCCTCATGCTTTGCCACCTCCTCCCCGTTATCCAGGGCAGCCAAGCCCCAGCGGGCCGCCTGCTCTATGGCTATACGCTCTGTCTCCGTTTTTGCGGAATCGTATTTCTTTTTCAGCTTTTCCAGGAACAGGCCCCGGAGAGTATCGTCCCCCGAGCGTTCCCACACGCTGCGGCGCAGGCGAGTCTCGTCCCTCAGCTGAAGCTGGAAAAACATCTGGGACAGAGCAGCCTCCAGCTGTTTCAGATCCGGACTCTGCTCCGTCTCCCCGGTGAGTATTATGCGGTATATGTCCCTGACTGTCTCGTCAGGCAGTTGGGTGTGCACTGCCAGCAACGCATCCGAACCGGTGACATCCACCTTAAGCAGCTCATATCGGCGCTGGGCAATGGAGCGCGTCTCCAGGCTGCACTCCCCGTCTCCCAGCTCCAGCAGGTTCACCGTCTTTTCTCCGGTTTCGTCAAAGCCCCGGCCCTCCGGGCAGCCCGGCCATGAATACCAGCTAGCCCCGGCTCTCTGCAAGCCGCTGGCTTTGTGAATATGGCCAAGAGCCACATAGTCCATGCCGCTGTCTCTCAGCTCCTGCTCGGTAATGGGGTTATAGGACGAATCCCCGCTCCCCAGCTCACCGTGAATACACAGCAGGTTTAAGACGCCCTCCTGCCTTTCGGCCTTGAAGCCCCGCAGCAAGGGACCGCTGTATTTGTCAGTAAAGGCCGCACCGTAGACCCGGACTCCTAATTTTGGCAGCTCCACCAGTTCTATCTCCGGTCTTGTGAAAATGTGCACATTCTCCGGCAGCTTCAGGCGGGCATAAGGGCACTGGGCCGAATAGTAGTCATGGTTGCCGGGGGAGATAAACACCGGGGCGTCTATCTGCCCCAGGCAGCGGACCAGCTCGTCCCCCGTTTCGCGGTATGTATTGCCGCTGTCCAGCAGATCGCCGGAGAGCAGCACGATATCCGCCTTTTCGTCCCTGGCAAGGCCGCTCAGGGCTGAGAGCAGCTGGCGCTGCTCTCCCCGGCGTATGGCCGCCTTTCCCGCCGTCAGCCCCTCAAAGGGGGAGTCCAGGTGCAGGTCGGCGCTGTGGAGTATTTTAAGCTTGCTCATATAAGCCTTATCCCCTCTGCTTTCAGGCATCTGCCCGTATCCGTGTCAATCTCAAATATGCAGCCCTCCAGCTTGGCCGGTCCCTTTGCCGATTCATAGCGCCGGGGAGGGTCGCCCATAAATTTGCCTATGCTCTGTTCCGGATCTATGCCCAACACCGAGTGCACCGCCCCGGTCATGCCCAGGTCGCTTATATAGCCGGTGCCCTTGGGCAGCACACAGGCATCGGAGGTCTGCACATGGGTGTGGGTGCCCCACACCGCGCTGGCCCGGCCGTCCAGCAGGTAGCCCATAGCCCGCTTCTCACTGGTGCCCTCAGCGTGGAAATCAACCAGGATTATCTTCTCCTTTATCTCCTCCATGAATCCGTCGGCTATTGCAAAGGGGTTGTCGGTATTGCTGTCCAAAGTGAAACGGCCCATCAGATTTAAAACGCAAACATCTCCAAAGTCTGTGGAGTATACGTCGATGCCCCGGCCCGGGCACTGGGGGGCAAAATTTGCCGGGCGGAGTATACGCCTGCGCTCCTCCAGATAGGGCTGCAGCTCTGTCCGGGTCCAGGTGTGATTGCCCAGGGTTATCACATCCGCTCCTGCCCGGAATATGGCGTCGGCCTGTTTGGGGGTCACACCCACCACATTGGCGTTCTCCCCGTTGACCACGGTGAAAGCAATGTCGTTCTCTTTCTTGAAGCCCTTTAATCTGTTTTCAAGAAACTTCAGGCCGGGCTCACCGCACACGTCGCCCACCGCCAGTATCTTTACGCTCATTATTTTGCCTCCGCTGTTAGATTATTCTCCGATTATTGTACCACAAATTACATATAGGTATCAATTAATTTTGTGCTAATAATAATAGGGAAGCGGGAGACATTCAAAGTCTCCAAATAATTTATTGGAGGAAATTGCAATGAACAAGAGGAATTTTTATGTAGGCATGGGTATGGGCCTTATCGTAGGCGGCACCGCCGCCATGGTCATGCACGCCAAGAGCCGCACCCCCAAGTCTGTCCTGGGCCGCACGCTCAAAACTATCGGAGAGGTGAGCGATTCCATTTCCGACATTATGGGCTGGTAAATCCCGGAGCAAAAAATAATTTGTCGTGAGGGGCAATATTTTTGAAAAAGGTATTGCAATTTTTCCCAGGCTGTGCTAATATATCAAGGCTTTAAGAAATGCGCCGTTAGCTCAGCTGGATAGAGCGTCTGGCTACGGACCAGAAGGTCAGGGGTTCGAATCCCTTACGGCGTACCAGAAAACCCGGAATCCCAAATGGGATTCCGGGTTTTCTACTGCTATTCTCGTAAGGGATTCGAAGCCTGAGAGGGCAGGCGCCGTTAAGAAAATGTGCCGGTGGCACATTTTTAGGCGGCTGGGGCGCAGCGGCTATGCCGCAAGCCCGGAGGATTTTGCTTGCAAAAGCCTCATCCCTTACGGCGTACCACGTCGGAGCAAAGTCCGCTTTGCTCCGACGTTTTCTATTTCACGGGGAATAGAAAACGCCATCCGCCCGCTCCCTTGCTCCTCCTCTCAAACCCGAACCCGCTACGCTGGGCTTCGGGTTTGTCTTTGCTGTGATTCCGGGGTTTCTACTTTTGTTTTCGTAAGGGATTCGAAGCCTGAGAGGGCAGGCGCCGTTATTATGGTCTATCGGAATGTTTACACTCGACTTAGTCTCTGCTATAATATTATTATGCACTTGACACAGAGCGGGAGGCGTAGAGGTGAAGATATATACCATTATTGGCGGGGTTAACGGCACCGGCAAAAGCAGCCTAACCGGCGTATTGAAGACCCAGACCACGGATCTGGGCATCATCATTGACGTGGATAAAATAACCGCCCAGAATGGCGGCAGCGCCATACAGGGCGGGAAAATCGCTCTTGAGCGTATAAAGGACTGTCTCAGCAAGGATATCAGTTTTACCCAGGAAACAACTCTCTCCGGACGCAGAACAGAGATAACCGCCGCTCAGGCCAAGGAACAGGGTTATTATGTGCGCCTCTATTATGTGGGCCTGGACACCATGGAGGAGAGCCTGCTGCGTATAGAAAACCGGGTACGCCGGGGCGGCCACGATATACGGGACGAGGACGTGGAGCGCCGCTTTGCCGGGCGCTGGGAAGCTGTCTCCAAGGTGCTGCCCTATTGTGATGAAGCCCGCTTCTTTGACAATGACAACGGTTTTGTGGAAGTGGCTGAATATATGAACGGTGAGCTGCTGCTGAAGGGGGAGAACCGGCCCGCCTGGATAAGGGAACTGCTGGCCTATCTGTCCTCAAAGTAGGTATTCAAGCTCCTGAAGTTCTCCAGTCCGCCGCCACATTGTCCAAATCATTCAACGCTGAATAGTTTGTATATTATCCTGTAGAGCGGGAGCTCCGGGCGCTGCTTGCCC
>CALWWB010000025.1 GCA_944385175.1 uncultured Oscillospiraceae bacterium
TGGGCCTCCATGCTCTACCGCATGTACAACATGTGGGCCGACCGTCACGGTTACAAGGTCAAGGTCATGGACTATCTGGACGGAGACGAGGCGGGCATCAAGAGCGCCACCATAATGATTGAAGGCGAAAATGCCTACGGCTTCCTCAAGAGCGAGCACGGTATCCACCGTCTGGTGCGGGTCTCCCCCTTCGACGCCGCTGGCCGCCGCCACACCTCCTTTGCCGCCGTGGAAGTCATGCCGGAGATAAGCGACGACAATGAGATAGAACTCAGGGATGAGGATATAAAGATGGATGTGTACCGCTCCTCGGGAGCAGGCGGCCAGAAGGTCAACAAGACCTCATCTGCCGTGCGTCTCACCCACATACCCACGGGCATAGTGGTGGCCAGCCAGGTGGAGCGCAGCCACTTCCAGAATCTGGAAAACTGCAAGAATATGCTTCGGGCCCGCCTGGCAGAGATAAAGGAGCGGGAGCACCTGGAGAAAATCAGCGACATCAAGGGCGTGCAGATGAAAATAGAGTGGGGCAGTCAGATTCGCTCCTATGTGTTCATGCCTTACCAGCTGGTGAAGGATCACCGCACCGAATACGAAAACGGCAACATAGACAATGTTATGAACGGGGATCTGGACGGGTTTATCAACGCCTTCTTGTCCATGAAAGCCGCCAACTGACATCGGCTTCAGCGCCGCACCGGGCGCGGGCGGAAGGTACACCGCCTTTCTCCGCGCCCTTTTAATATTCGTTCGGCATAACCGCCGGAGGAAAACATAAATTTTAAAGAAAGGATTTGTTAAAGTGAACCGGCGCCTCTTCCTCTGTATAAGGCGGAGGAATGCATCCCTACCGGCAGCGGACTGGAAGCAGGGCGACCCCAGCCTTTATGACATTTCAGCCCCCGCCGCCTTCAGATACAAAACTGTGCACCGGGCCATATCCGCAGGGATAATTGACCTGCCGTAACGGAGAACCTTTCCCACAAAAAAGTCCCGGCCTTACGGGCAAATATCTTTGAGAAAGGTTTTGTTAACTTGTTATCCCGGTTTCTTTCCCGGCTGGACATCTCTGGCAGGGATATCATGATATCAATCGCCGGCAGCGGCATACTGGCATTTGGCCTTTACAATGTCCACTCCCTCTCCGGTGTCACCGAGGGTGGGGTGCTGGGCCTCACCCTGCTGCTGCATCACTGGCTGAATCTGTCCCCGGCCCTAGGCTCTTTAGTTCTCAATGTTCTGTGCTATCTTTTGGGATGGCAAACTCTCGGCAGGCGATTTATCGCTCTGTCGGCTCTGGCTGGCGGCAGTTTCTCCCTTTGGTACTGTTTGCTGGAGCAATTCCCCCCGGTATATCCCGCCATCGGGGAATATCCTCTGGCTGCGGCAGTGCTGGGGGCGGTCTTTGTAGGTGTGGGTGTAGGCCTCTGCGTCCGTTCGGGGGGAGCCCCCGGCGGGGATGACGCGCTGGCCATGTCCCTGGGCAAACTTCTGAAGCTGCCCCTGCAGTGGATATATCTGGCCAGCGACCTGGCGGTGCTGCTGTTGTCCCTGAGCTACATCCCGCTGGGACGCATAGCCTATTCCCTGCTGACGGTGATAATCTCCGGCCAGCTCATCGGCCTGGTGGCAAAAAAGGAAAATCGGGCTTCTGCTCCTTCTGCAGATCAGGCCCGGCATTAAAAGCCACAATACCATTTGTTTAGGAGAAAGCTGCCCTCCCCAGAATTTTAGGGAGGGCAGCTTTTTCAGTTTAGGCTCACTGCAGTGCGGGAGTATCCGAAAGCTTGCGCTTTCTGACTATGAAATAATATGCAAAGAAGGCTGCGGAAGTTATGGCCCAGCTTATTGGATAGCTGATGCATACAGCCTGTATGTCATGCCACACCGGCACCACGGTGTATACCCAAACCACTCGTACAAGGCAGACACCCACAGCTGTGATTATCGTGGGGATCAGGGTGTCGCCCAGGCCCCGGAATCCGCCGCTGAACACCTCGATAGGGGCATAGAGCCAGTACCAGGGTGCAATGTAGAGCACTATCATCACCGCAATTTCCAGCACGGTGGCGTCGTCGGTAAAGAGCATGAGCATATATCTGCCGCAGGTGACGAAAAGGGCGCAGACCCCTGCAGCCATGGCAAAGCCCAGTATCATGGAAAGGCGCAGGCTGCCCCGTACCCGGTCCAGCTTCCTGGCCCCGTAATTCTGTCCGGCAAAGGTCATGAGGGATATACCCATGGCATTGAGGGTCATCCAGTTGAGGGTGTCAATCTTACCCATGGCGACCCAGGCAGCCACGGTATCGGTGCCGAAGCTGTTGACGGCGGCAGTAAGTATGAGGTTTGAGAGGCCGTACATGATGGATTGAAACCCGGAGGGCAAGCCGATATGCACGGTACGTCTCAGTATCCTCGGGTCAGGCCGCAGGCGGTGCAGCTCCAGACGATAACTGTCCCGGCAGCGGGCCAGATGAACGCACACCAGCACGGCGCTTATGAGCTGGGAAATGATGGTTGCAACTGCCACGCCCATGACGCCCATTTTAAACTGAAGCACAAACAGCAGGTCCAGCCCGATGTTGAGCAGGCAGCAGACCATGAGAAAGTACAGCGGCCGCCGGGAATCCCCCACGGCCCGCAGCGTTGCCGAGCCCATGTTGAACACCATGCTGGGGGCCATACCTATGTATATGATCTGCAAATATATAAGGGAGTCCGCCATGGTGTCCTGGGGCGTGTTGAGCACTCTCAGCAGCCAGGGCGCGGTGAGCAGGCCCAGCACCGTCATCAGTGCTCCGCCCACGGCGGCCAATATCAGCGCAGTATGCACCGCTCTGGAGACATCCTCGTCGTCCTTTGCGCCATAATACTGAGATATTATCACTGCCGCACCGGAGGACACACCGGTAAAGAAGCCTATGATAAGATTCAGAATATGGGCGGAGGAGCCGCCCACTGCCGCAAGGGCAGCCTTGCCCACAAAACGGCCCACAATAACCGCGTCCACGGTGTTGTATAGCTGCTGGAAAAGCGTCCCCAGCAGTACCGGGAAAAAGAACATCAGCAGTTGTGTGAATATAGGTCCTTCGGTTATACCGTTTTTAATTTTGCCTGTGCTGCGCATATCCGGTCTCCTGTCAGCAAAACTTTTGATATTGCGTCCAGCCGGCGCTGGAACGTTCCGGCTCCGCCTCTGGAGCGCCGTATATGCTACCACCGGCAGAGGGAAAACTCAATGGACAAAAGCAATGAAAAAAGGCGGGGTAAACCCCGCCTTTTTATAACATTTTAATACCTTTTCGGCATTCTTGATAACTTCTTAACGGTTGCTGGGACCTGGGTCGCAGTCGCCGAAGATCATGTCGTCAATATCCATTTCCACGCATATACCTCCTGTATTTTTTCAACATACCTTCAATATATGCGCCTGCTCCGGAAAATATGACTGGGACTTTAATTATTTCTGCTCAGCTCTATCACCACCAGCTCCGGCCTGTTGAAGAGCCGGGGTATCGGTACGGAATTGCCCAGGCCCCTGGATACCTCCATGAGATAGTGGCCGGAGGAATAGATGCCTTTTTCATACTCCGCCCCCAACGTGTGGTGCGTGCTGAGAAGCCCCCCTACAAAAGGCAGACGTATAATTCCGCCGTGGGCATGGCCGCAGAGCACCAGATCAGTGCCTATGTCCTTATACATGGTGATGTAATCATTCCTGTGGGCCAGCCACAGCATGAACTTGCCGGAGTAGAGTTCCCCGGCTTTGAGGGACAGATCCCAGGGCTTCATCATATCCGCCCGGCCGTTGGGGTCCTCCGCCCCAATGACCACGATGCTGTCATCCCCCTTATAGAGCAGCTCGATCTCATTGCTCAGACAGCGCACCCCGTAGCTCTCCATCAGAGCCTCTATCTCCGGTACGCAATTATTGGCCCACTCGTGGTTGCCGTTGACATAGTAGGCAGGGCAAAGGCCCTCTATGCCCCGGAGCAGGGCTTCCACGGATTCCAGATCCCCGCCGTCGCCGGCAATGTCCCCGGTAATGGCTATAATATCCGGCTGCTGGTTCAATATCAGCTCAACCAGCCTGCTGTTATCCCGGCCGAAGCTCATTCCGTGCAGGTCGCTGATGTGAACGATGCGGCAGCCTTCAAAGCTCTCCGGCAGATTGTTGAAGCTCAGCCGGTATTCCGTCAGCTGCAGACGATATCTGCTGTCCGCCACCAGGGCGGCAGCTATCAGCACTACAGCCGCCAGTCCTCCCAGCCCTTTTTTTAATAAGGAGTGTTTTTTCATTGCATAAACCTTTCTATAGACTTCAGCCAGTATACCACTTTTTCCTGTCAAATGCAGTATAAAAATTGTCCCGGAGGAAAAAGCCCGCCCATCCCGGCATTTTTCTTTGAATATTTCTGGAATACCGCGCTTTTTCCCTTGAACAGCAGGGACTTTTGGGGTATAATAGCCCAGTCTGCAACCGGCAGACTAAAGTATTGATCAAGAAGGATGACATACCATGAGCGCATCAACAGAAAAGAAACTGCGTCAGGCCGCCCGCGAGGCAGGTACCGACAAGAAAACTCTGGCCATGGAGAAAGAGGCCAGGGAAAAGGCCAAGCAGAAGCGCCGCTGGACCTTGGGCACCATTGCGGTAATACTGCTTATCGCCTTTATATTTTTCCTCAACTCCAATCTGCTGTATAAAGTCACGGCCCTCACCGTTGCCGACGAGGAATACTCCGCTTCCCAGATGAGCTATTACTATGCCGAACAGTACTATTATATGGCTAACCAGTACGGCGGCTACGCCTCCCTCTTTGGGCTGGATACCTCCAACGGCATCAACGGTCTGGACGACCAGACCTGCGCCATCTCCTCCGAAGAGATGAGCTGGAGAGATTACTTCATTCAGACCGCAGAGAGCACTCTCGTTCAGGAGAAGGCCCTGAGAGACTATGCCGCCGAAAACGGTATAGAACTGGATCAGGATGATCTGGATGCCGTGGAATCCAATTTTGACGGCATGGATGAATATGCCTCCAGCCAGGGCTTTGCCAGCGTAGACAACCTTTTTGCTGCAAATTACGGCCCCGGCGTGAATGCCGACCTGGTGCGCAGCGCCTACAGGGACTCCGCCCTGGCCGTCAAGGCTCTCACCAGTTATACCGACTCCCTGGAGTTCACCCAGGAGGAGATAGACCAGACCTATGCCGACTATAACGGCGAACAGGATTATTTCAACTACGCCTACTACTACGTCATTGCCGAGACCACCGAGGTCACCGGCGAGGACGGTGAGACCACTTCCGAAGTTAGCGACGAGGCCCTGGCCGCAGCCGAGGATACCGCCAACGCCATTCTGGATGCCTATCTCTCCGGCGAAGAAGAGGACTATGTGGAACGGCTGGATACCGCAGTAGCCGCTCAGGTAGAGGGTGCCTCCGCCACTCAGCCCGGCAAGACCCAGGGTGCCAGTCTGGGCAGCTATAAGGACTGGATGATGGATTCCGCACGCCAGGCCGGAGACGCCACCGTGACTGCCGACAGCAGCGGCAGCGGCTACTACGTGGTGGTTTTCCTCTCCCGGGACAATAATGACTACAACATGGCCCAGGTGCGCCACATCCTTATAAAGGCCGTGGCCGATGAGGACGGCAACTATACCGACGAGGCCAAGGCCGAGGCCCTGGCCAAGGCTGAAGAGATCCTGGCCGAGTATGAGGCCGGAGACAAGACCGAGGAGAGCTTTGCCGCCCTGGCGGAGGAGTACTCCGAGGACACCGGTTCCAACACCAACGGCGGCCTGTACGATGCCGTCACCAAGGGCCAGATGGTGGATGAGTTCGATAAGTTCTGCTTTGAAGGCCATAAGGCAGGCGATACCGCCATCGTCTATGGTGAGAGCGGCAGCTACGCCGGTTACCATGTGATGTACTACGTGGGCGAGGGTGAAAACTATGCCGACTACATCGCCCGCAGCGACCTGGAAAACCAGGCCGTGAGCCAGTGGCTCACCGACATTACCTCCGGTTACACCCCGGTGGAAGGCTTCGGCATGCGTCTTGTCGGCTGAGAAATACTATTAAAACTCGAAACCCCCTGCCCGGCGGCAGGGGGTTTTTAAAAACGGGAGGAAACCATGGACGAGAGATTTCTAAGGGAGGAGATGCTCCTGGGCCATGAGGCCATGGAAAGGCTGAAAAGCAGCCACGTGGCAGTCATCGGCCTGGGGGGAGTAGGCTCCTGGTGTGCCGAGGCTCTGGGCCGCAGCGGCATAGGCAGGCTCACCCTCATAGATGAGGACACCGTGGGGCTCAGCAATATAAACCGTCAGCTCTGCGCCCTGAATTCCACTCTCGGGCTGCCAAAGGCCCAGGTTCTGGCTCAGCGGATAAGGGACATTAACCCTGAGGCGGAGATACATGCCCTGGCCGCCCGCTACGAGGCGGAGAGCCGGGACCGGCTTTTGGGTGACTTTGACTTTGTGGTGGACGCCATAGACTTGGTCAGCTGCAAGCTTGATCTTATAATGAGCTGTCGGGAGCGGGGCATCCCCATAGTCTCCGCCCTGGGCACCGGCAACAAGCGGGATGCCGCCCAGCTGAGGCTGGCAGACATCTCCCAGACCTACGGCTGCGCCCTGGCCAGAGTGGTACGCAAAGAGCTGCGCCGTCTGGGCGTGGAGCACCACCCGGTGGTTTTCAGCCCTGAGGAACCTTTGGAACCGGAGCAGCGGGAGACTCCGCCTCCAGGGCGCCGCAGCATCCCCGGCTCCCTGGTATGGGTGCCGGCCACGGCCGGACTGCTCCTGTGCCAATATGTTGTGGAAAATCTCATGGAGCCGCCTCGGGGCTGAGCTCCAGGCTCATGCAAAAAATATGCTCCAGGCTATCAGCAGCTGGGCTCCATAGTAGCTTATATGTATGAGCCAGTTCAGCAGGAAGCGCCGGTCTTTGCCGAAATAATGGGCACAGAGTATGTTGTCGCTGACCACAAAGCCCAGGCCGCCCAGAGCAAAAAGCTGGGATGAGATATCTGTCCTGGCTATTGCCGCAGCGCAGGCTGTAGCCCCCATAAAGCACACCAGAGCTATATAGGCCACGGCCTTGGGCTGCATATCCCCTGCGTGGCTCTCCTTCCGTTTGGCATAGATTCCGGAGCACAGAAGCAGCAGAGCAAAAATACCCAGGCCCCAGGCCAGGACATTTCCGGCCCGCTGGAAGGCCGCCCAGATGAAAAGCAGGTGGCCCAGGGAAAAGGCCATGGCTCCCAGGCTGAAGTACTGGTCGTGCTTTTCCTCCCGGATAAAGCGCATGGCCAGCAGCTCATCGCCGCAAAATCCCATAAATAGTCCCAGGGCCATTTTCCAGCCGTAGTCCGGATCTCCCAGGCGCAGCATCCCCAGAAGCCCCACCAGCACAAAACACAGGGAGGCCGCCCCCTTGTACCAGATGCAGCGGGCATAGTCCCCACTCCGGGTGGCCTGCATAAAGCGCCCCATCAGCGACAGGCAGGCCAGAGTCATGACCAGGGCGGCAAAGGTAAGATATGTATCCGACATAGGTTCCTCCAATCTCCGGCGGCTGCGCCGGTCCCGTCCTGAAAATTATACACTGTATAAATATTTTAACAGGTTTTTTCCGGCCTGTAAACGGCAGAGGAAACATTTAAGAATTTTTAACGTCAGCAATAGTGAGGACATCCGATGAAAAATTCAAAAAGAACGGAGGATAAAAATGAAAAAGACACTGGCACTGATACTGGCACTTCTCATGCTGCTGAGCCTCTGCGCCTGCGGAGCCGGCAGCAAGGGCAGCGACACTGCCGCCGCCACCGAGTCCATTCAGGAGGCTCCGGCGGCAGCGGCGGAGGACAGCTACGGCGGCCTCGCCTCCTACAGCAATTTCGCCGCCGACTACGACTATGCCGAGGCGGAGGAAAACGGGGCCGGCGGCGGGACGGGGGCCGAGGCCGGGGAGATAAATCCGGATAAGATAATCTATTCCGGAGAGGCTGAGGTGGAGACCCGGGATTTTGACGACAGCATTGCAAAACTCATGGAAATGCTGGAGCAGTACGGAGGCTGGATAGAGTCCAGCAGCCTCAGCGGAGCCAATTACTACAGCATCTCCCGGGGCAACTCCGGCAACCGCAGCGCCTCCTACACCCTGCGCATACCCAGCCAGCACTTCGAGACGGTGATGAACAGCCTTTCTGAGATAGGCAACGTGCCCTATACCTATACCTATTCGGAAAACGTCACCACCCAGTACTATGACACCCAGGCCCGGCTCACCGCCTATGAGACCCAGGAGGCAAGGCTTCTGGAGATGATGGAGAAAGCGGAGACGGTGAGCGACGTCATCACCATCGAGGAAAAACTCACGGAGCTCAGATACCAGATAGAGAGCCTCCAGTCCACCCTGAACAACTGGGACCGGCAGGTAAATTACAGCAGCCTCTACGTCACTGTGGACGAAGTGGGCGAGTATACTCCCCAGCCCCAGCAGGGCTATCTTCAGGAACTTTGGCAGGCCCTCACCGGAGCCTTCAAGGACCTGGGCCGTTTCTTCAAGAACTTCCTGGTGTTCCTGGTCTCCGCCATCCCCACCATAATCGTCCTGGCTATACTCTTCTTCGTCTTCCGCCCGGTGTACCGGAAAGTAAAGGCCAGGCGCAAAGCCAAACGGGAAGGAAAGAGTGAGGACACCGAAAGCAAAAAATAAATCCGCAGCAAGGCTTTTTCAGCAAAAGGTCCGGAGTTTTCTGCTCCGGATCTTGCTTTTATGTTGTAAGGGCAGCCCGGGATACAGGCTGCCCTTAACGCTTGGTTCCTTTATTCAGTAAGGCCGGGCCTTCTTATTTTTCCTCTGCCCCCTGTTTTTTTCCACCGGCCTTAAAAATCAACAGCACCAGCAGCACCAAATATACCGCCGCTATGCACAGTGTGGCAAGGCACAGCAGGTCGGACTTGGGCGCCAGGCTCACCAGCACCAGTATCGGGGCGCCGAAGATAATGGCAAAGCTGCTGCCTGTTAGCAGGTTATTTGCCGCCGGGGTGGAAAACTCCGGGTCCATCTCCCGCAGCAGCAATATGCCTGAGCCGATGGTGCCTGTCAGCATGCCGTACATGGATATGAGCCCCTCGTAATAGTAATCGGGATAGAGCTTTTTGCACACCCAGCGCAGATGCAGCCAGGTGAGCACAGCCCCCGCCAGGCTCAGCAGCACAAAGGGCAGCCACAGCCCGCTAAGCTCTTCCATATTTATGGCTGAGATTCCCGCCACTATCATGATATCGAAGAAGAAGCCGGACAGGCGGTTCAGAAGATAGTTGTTCTGATACTGGTGCTCTATTATCTTTGACTTCTGAGCCTTGTTCAGCAGAAGCCTCACCAGCATGGCCACTGCCGAGCCCACAACGAAGTTGAAGCCCCACAGCAGAGTGTTCACCGTATCGGTGAGTCCCGGGGCAAGGGCAGTCACGCCGCCGGCCAGAGCCTTGGTGAGCAGATAGGTCAGCAGGTACACCAGTAGTATCAGGGCAAACTGCACGGAAAGCCGGTCTATAGAGTCGGAGACAGGCAGCTCATTGTTGTCCTGGAAGAATCCTACAGACAGATCCCGGCTGCCCTTGCTCTCGTTGCGGGGAGTTATCTTGTGCCTGTGGCTGAGTATGTTCAGCATGATGACGCCAACTATACAGGCGCAGAGGTAGCCGGAAGCAGCTATAGCCAGGCCGAAGCTCTGGCCTCCTGTAAAGCCCATAGTCTCATAGCTGCCGCCGATATTGTTGGCCTGGCCAGGGCCCTGACCATAGCCCATAGGCAGCAGCAGGCCCGCAGCCTTGAACAGTCCGGGCATAAAGGTATAGGCAAGGCCCATGGTTATTATCAGCCCCGCCACGCCCTGCACCAGATATGTACTGACTATCAGTGCGCCGGAGCGCAGACCTATTCTCTGCCCACCACGGCTTTTCTGGCCGCCCGTGGTACGCAGGGACATGGCGATAAAGCCCAGGGCGATACAGTGATACACCAGCATCTCCAGCAGCTCGGCATCCAGCTTGGCCACGCCCAGGTATTTGAGTATCAGCAGAATAAAGCCGCCCAGTACCGCCACGGGCATCATGCTCTTCCTGACAAAGCTCAGCTTGCTGCGCAAAAACTGGGACAGCAGTATCACTCCGGCGATCAGGCCAAGCTGAATGATAATATTCCACAGCGACATGTTGGCAGATGAATAATCCATATTGACCCCTTTCTATATCCCATGGGAATTTTCCCAAACCGCCAGATACTTTCTCAGGCAGCTGGGGTGTTTGGCTCTTATCTCGTAATACTTCCCTCCCCGGGAAAACAGCAGCACCCCGGCCTGGACCATGGCCATATCCGTGATCTCCGCAAGGGCAAAGTCATGTCCGGCGCAGCTGAACTTCTCCGGATACTGGCACAGCTCTCCCCGGCCCAGCTTCAGCTGCCTGTGGCCTTGGCCTATCTCCACCAGCTTCATTCCCCCGTCGGAGAACAGGACTTCCCCCTCCCGGGGAAAGTCTCCGGACTTCAGCTGCTCATGCTGCCAGTCGTCCCACTGGGCGATGTTCTCAAAGGGCAGGGCAGGCCGGAAAAAGCCCTCCTCCGTGTATTCCAGATTCAGGCCGCAGCTGCAGGTCAGGCGGTTCCCTTTTCCTTTCAGTGTGCCTATGCGTCTGCATTCCGGGCACATGAACAGGGCAGCCTCTATAAGTTCCGCCCGCTTCCGGCCTTTAAACGGCACATGCTCTTTTTTCTGCCGCTCCCAGGCATCTTCATAAATATCCCCGTTTATAAGCTCATCTAATTCCTTGGCCGTCATGGCTTTCAGCTTTTCCGGCGGATATATGCCCACAGGGTGGCCATACAGGCGTCCCCTGCGCAAGGTGTTGCTCCAGCGCGGGTCGGTCAGATAACCCCCCTCCAGGCGGTAGGTAATGAGGGTGGCCCCGCTGCGCTGCACCATTTTCCCCGTAGCCGGAAAGATGCTGCCGCTGCGCCCGTTCCAGGTTGCCTCTCCCTCGGCAAAAAGGCAGACGGAGTGGCCTGCCCGCAAATGGCGCAGCACTGCCATTACAGTGTCCACCCCTGAGGATGCCTTCTTGCGGGGGATAGGCTCCACCAGCCAGTTGAGCAGAGCGGATATCAAGCCCTTCCTGAACAGATGCTCGCTGGCTACGAAATACATCTGTTTTTTTGGAAAACTCATTGCCACCAGCAGCGGGTCTACAGCTGTCACATGGTTTGGAATAACTATGCAAGGACCATCTACCTGGCAGAGCTGGCAGTCCATATTCATAAGCCTGGTGAGAGGTGCGTGGATTATCCCATACAACAGCCCCCATATTTTTTTATGCCGGGTATATTTATCCACGTCTATCCCCTCCCCTTAATATTTAAAACACATCGGCCCCTGTGTTTCTGAAATTTTATGCAGCACACCGGGCCTATTTTTTCTGAGTGCATTCGAATTCACACAGTGTGGCATCTGCAGAGCACTATTACATATTACCATGGTAAAGCTGAATGCTCAATCATAATTATTAAAATTCTTAAAAAATTTTTAATTATTGGTCTATTTTGACTACGCCTCCGGCCTGCAGCAGTCGGGCATATGAAAAAAAGTTCCGGCAGCGGCTCTTGAAAGAGCCGCGCCGGAACTTCAGCTTTCAGCAGATTACAATATCAGTAATTCGGCTCCTCCCAGTCCTCAGGCTGCCAGCCCTTGGGAGGGATGGGGTCCCGATAGCTGCCGTCCATCTCACGATAGGCCATGCGCAGGCGGCTTATCCGCCAGGCCCCGTCTTCGCACTTCACAAAGTCATCACAGTAAACCATCCAGCCCTCAACCACCTGGCCGTCGTCAAAATAGACCATGTGATCCTCATACTGGAACACGCCCCGGGCGTGAGTGTCGTCTATGAGCCAGACCATGGGCTGATGGCCCATATGCATGGTCTGCATATCCTTGTTGCTCCATTTGGCGTTGAGAGCCTGGGCCCGCTTGTCCTTGGCTACCAGGCGGCGCCCCATGTAATAGGCAAAATCATCGGTGAAGAGTTCAGTAGCATACTCCTCTTTCTTCATATCCATTGCCCACCAGTAGAAGTACTTGCACTCTATCACTTTCTGAAGCTGGCAAAGTTTCTCCGGCGTATACTCCTGACGCCGGACGTTTTTGACAACTTCCAGTACCATCTCCCCAAATTTTTTGTCAAAAGGTATAGCTTGCGTAGCCATGGCCCATTCTCCTTTCAATAAGCTTTTCAGTTCTGTAAATATCCCCGTCCGGATTTTTCAGACGTTCTTGATAAAATTATAACACTTCTTTTTCATATACGGCTATGCAGTTTTTTTCATTTTCCTGTCTCGGCTCTTTACAAAAAATGAAATTCTATTTCTACCTAATCCTCCTGACTGGGTAAATATACCGCAGCGCCATCACGCTCCGATGCCTGCCCGGCAGTTCGGTTGGTGTTTTTTGATTTTCTGTCCTTTATTTTGTTAAAAACACTGACTTTTTGACATGCCCAACTATTAATGTACCGCCGAATATGTCCTTTGGGAATTTTTCAGGTATGTTAAACTTATTACAATCCATTATGTGACATTAGTATTAATCGGGTTTCGCCCATATAAACAGGGAATGCCCGGTAAAATCTCTTTTTGCGCCATCATTTCAGGAGGATAGCCAATGTCTTTTGATGCTCTTTTTTCGCCAATTCAGATACGTGGCCTTACACTTCCCAACCGTGTTGTCATGTCTGCCATGGGCACTCATATGCCCGCCGCCAGTGCAGACGGCCGCTCCGTCACGGATCAGATGATCGCTTATCATGTAGCACGTGTAAAGGGCGGCTGTGGCCTCAACACCACCGAGGTCTGCGCCGTGGACGCCGCCAGCGCTCCCACCGCCTTTCTCTCCGTCGCCGACGATGAGCACATCCCCGGCCTGCGCCGCCTGGCCCAGGCCGTCCACGAGGCCGGAGGCCACATAGCTCTGCAGCTGTGGCAGGGCTCTCTGGCTGTGAGCAGCGACCCAAATGCCGAGAAGCTCATTCCTTCCCGTATCAGCACCTGGCCTGCCTACAGGATTCCGGAAATGAGCGAGGAGCGCATACTCTCCGTTATAGACGCCTACGGCAAGGCTGCCGCCAGAGCGGTTTCCGCCGGCTTTGATATGCTGGAGTTCCACTGTGGCCACAACTATCTGCCCCACTCCTTCCTCTCTGCGGCTTTCAACAAGCGGAAAGACCAGTGGGGCGGCAGCGCCGAAAACCGCATGCGTTTCCCTCTGGAGTGCATCAAAGCCATCCGGGCCAACATGCCGGAGGACATGCCCCTGTCCATGCGTGTCTGCTGGCAGGACGACCAGCTGAAGGACGGCCTTACTCCGGAAGACGTTATCGACTTCTGTAAAGAGGCGGGAAAGCTGGGCGTTGATGTGATCAACGTCTCTCGGGGCAATACCGTCACCACCGCAAACTATTACGAGGTGCCTCCTGTGGATCTGCCCCATGGCTTCAACGTGGAAGCTGCCGCCCGCATCCGCCGGGAGACCGGCATGCTCACCATGGTCTGCGGCAGGATAAATACCCCTGAGCTGGCCGATGAGATTGTGGCCTCCGGCAAAACCGACATGGTTATCATGGCCCGAGCCCAGCTGGCCGATCCCAATTTTTGCAACAAAGCCAAGGCCGGGCAGCTAAACTCCATCAAATACTGCATAGGCTGCGACCAGGGCTGCTATGACCGTTTCCACAAATCCCTCACCGACAGCAGCATCCCCCATATCTCCTGTCTGCGCAATCCCCTTCTGTGTCAGGAGAACAGCCGTGTCCTCAGTCCCACAGCTCAGCCTAAGAAAGTGCTTATTGCCGGCGGCGGTATTGGCGGTATAGAGGCAGCAGATGCCCTCCACAAATGTGGCCATAAGCCCATACTCTGCGAGGAGGGCGATCATCTGGGCGGTCAGTTCATGCTGGCAGGCAAGGCCCCACGAAAGGGTGACTTCTCCCGGGCAGTCGAATTCGCAATCAAAAACATATATGACGAGGGTCTGGACATCCGTCTCAATACCCCGATTAGCCCGGAACTCATAGAGTCGGAAAAGCCTGATGCCGTAATACTGGCTATCGGCTCTTCCCCCTTTGTGCCTCCCATCCCCGGCCATGACGGCGAAAATGTGGTCAATTCCCACGAGGTCCTTGCCGGTCGGGAGGTAAAACCCGGCAATATCGTGGTCATCGGCGGCGGCCTGGTCGGCACTGAAGTGGCCGAATACCTGGCCCACCGGGGCAGCCATGTCACCGTGGTGGAAATGGGCAAGGCTATTCTGGGCGACCTGGGCTTCCCCCGCCGTGTGGGTACTCAGAAGGCCATGAAAAAAGAGGACATTACCGTGCTTTTGAACACCGCCTGCCGTCAGATCACCGACAGCTGCGTAGTGGTGGAGACCGCCGGCAAGAAGAAGGAGCTGCCTGCCGACACGGTGGTCATGGCTGCCGGCTCCCGCTGCCGGGACACCAAGGCCCTTCAGGAGACCTGCGACAGGCTGGGCATTCCCTGGTACCTCATAGGCAGCGCCAAGGAAGTGGGCTTCGCTCTGGATGCCATCCGGGACGCCTATGACGCCGTGCTGGAGATAAACAAGTAATATATTATACTATTACGCAAATATTATGGTATAATATTTATGATTTATGCAAAGCAGCCCGCTCTGGGAGTTTTCCCGGAGCGGGCTGCTATATAATATTCAATATATTCAATATTCGCAATTCACATATTTATATTCCGCCTTAGACTTTTGGGGGTTCGCCCTTTTTTTCCAGCTTGTGCTTCTTCCCGTCCGGGGTGACGATATAGGTATTCTCCAACACGTCTATGGTGGCCCGGCGGAAGTCGGCTATATACTCCGCCCGGAGGGCCGCCCTCTCCTGCTGCTCTTCCTCCGTCAGCTCCCGCTCCCGGGCCAGGCGGCTCAGCTCATTTATTCTGTCAATTTTCTTCTGTTCCATTTTCAATCACTCCTCTATGGTGCCCAGCTCGTCCAGAGTCAGCTCAAAGGCAGGGATGAAGTGCTCCATGAAATACTTCACCTCCGGCAGCGGGCTCTGCTCCAGAATCTCCCGGGTCTGCTTTTCCGCAGATATGAACTCGTCGTTCCCCGCCCGGCGCTCCTCAATGCACTTTATATAGGCGGAGAGCTTATCCGCAGCCTTCACCAAGTCGTGGCAGCGCCCCTCCGTCGCTCCGCTTATCAGGGGCTGAAAGGCATCCTGGAGCTCCCGGGGCAGAGTGGAGAGCAGCTTGCGGCAGGCTATCTCCTCCACCTCTTTATAGGCGGCGTTGATGCTCCGGCTGTAATACTTTATAGGGGTGGGCAAATCCCCGGTGAGGATCTCCGAGCTGTCATGGTACAGGGCCACGGCAGCATACTCATTGGGATCACAGGGGATATGGAACACGTCCCGGCGTATCACGCCCAGGGCGTGGGCTATCACCGCCACCATGTGGCTGTGCTCCTGGATATTCTCCGGCAGGGAGTTTCGCATCAGGCTCCAGCGGCCGATATAGCGCATGCGGGATATATAGGCAAAAAAGTTGTGGCTCATGGGTTTTTCTCCGTTCAATGATGGGGACAGTCTATCACTTCTCCGGATTTTTTTCAACGTTTATCATAAGTTTACAGGAAAAGTGTTGCAATACGCCTATACTGGTGTTAAAATTCCACTTTGTGTGTAAATATATTTTGGAAC
The DNA here is from genome assembly GCA_944385175.1 of uncultured Oscillospiraceae bacterium. GTDB lineage: Bacteria > Bacillota > Clostridia > Oscillospirales > Oscillospiraceae > Limivicinus. The sequence goes on from CALWWB010000025.1 coordinate 15,794, forward strand.
TTGAAAAGGCAGGGAGAGCTTTATGGATAAGCTTAGAAATGTAGCCATCATTGCCCACGTTGACCACGGCAAGACCACCCTGGTGGACGAGATGCTCAAGCAGTCGGGCGTCTACCGGGAGAACCAGGAAGTGGTGGACCGGGTCATGGACTCCAACGATCTGGAGCGTGAGCGGGGTATCACCATTATGGCAAAGAACACCGCCGTCTGGTACGGCGACACCAAGATAAATATTGTAGATACCCCGGGCCACGCAGACTTCGGCGGCGAGGTGGAGCGTATTTTGAAGATGGTCAACGGCGTCATTCTCCTGGTGGACGCCGCCGAAGGCCCCATGCCCCAGACCCGCTTCGTCCTCAGCCGGGCCCTGGAGCTTGGCCACCGGGTCATCGTGGTGGTCAACAAGATAGACCGCCCGGACCAGCGTATCCACGAGGTGGTGGACGAGGTGCTGGAGCTACTCATGGATCTGGACGCCACCGACGAGCAGTTGGATTCCCCCATGCTCTTCTGCTCCGGCCGTCAGGGTACCGCCAGCTACTCCCCCGATGTGGTGGGCACCGATCTCAAGCCCCTCTTTGAGACTATTCTGGAATACATCCCCGCCCCGGAGATGGACTATGATGCCCCCTTCCAGATGCTGGTGAGCAGCATTGACTACAACGAGTATGTGGGCCGCATAGCCATAGGCCGCATTGAGCGTGGCGTCATCCGCCAGAACCAGGAAATAGAGGTCTGCAATTACCACAGCCCGGACGCCCCCACCATGAAGGCCAAGGCCGTATCCCTCTATCAGTTCGACGGGCTCAACCGCGTTCCCGTCACCGAGGCCGGGGCCGGCAACATCATTGCCATGAGCGGCATTGGCGACGTGACCATAGGCGACACCATCTGCGCCAGGGGCTTTGCTGAGCCTCTGCCCTTCGTGAAGATAAGCGCCCCCACCCTGGAGATGACCTTCTCAGTAAACGACAGCCCCTTTGCAGGCAAGGAGGGTAAATTTGTCACCTCCCGGCAGATAAAGGACAGGCTGATGCGGGAAACTCTGAAAGACGTGTCCCTGCGGGTCACCGAGATAGAGGGCAGCACCGACGGCTTCAATGTGGCCGGACGGGGCGAGATGAGCCTCTCCATCCTCATCGAGACCATGCGCCGGGAAGGCTATGAATTTCAGGTATCTCCCCCCCGTGTGCTCTATCAGGAGATTGACGGCAAGCGCTGCGAGCCTGTGGAACGGGTAGTGGTGGATGTGCCCTCGGAGTACATGGGTTCCGTCATGGAAAAGCTGGGGGCCAGAAAGGGCGAATTCCTGGAAATGACCCCCGTGGGCAACCGCATGAAGCTGGAATTCCTGGTCCCCTCCCGGGGCCTCTTCGGCTACCGCAATGAGTTCCTCACCGATACCAAGGGCGAAGGCATCCTGGCCTCCGTCTTTGAGCGATACGAGCCTTACAAGGGCGACATCGCCCGGCGCAGCACCGGTTCTCTTATTGCCTTTGAGACCGGCGAAGCTGTGGCCTATGGCATATGGAACGCCCAGGACAGAGGCGCCATGTTCATCACCCCCGGCACCAAGGTCTACGGCGGCATGGTGGTGGGCGTCTGCAACAAGAGCGAGGACGTGCCGGTTAACGTCTGCCGCACAAAGCATCTGACCAACACCCGGGCCTCCGGCTCCGACGAGGCCCTGCGCCTGGTGCCGCCCCGGCAGCTGAGCCTGGAGCAGTGCCTGGAGTTTCTGGCCGATGACGAGCTGCTGGAGGTCACTCCCAAAAACCTGCGCCTGAGTAAGCGCATCCTGGACCACGGCCAGCGCATGAAGGCCGTAATGCGTAATAAATAATCATACTATCCGAAAGCGGCCGGCCCCTGTTGAAAGGGCTGGCCGCTTTCATTTATTGCCTGTTTTCCACCGGCAGCTATGCTCCCTGTCCGATGAGTTCCCCTGCCATTGTGAAAAGTTCTTTCTCCGTAAGGGCTCCGTCCAGCTGGGTCATAAAATACTTGATGCCGTCCATCTCCCAGAAAACGCTTTGAACATGCACGATCTCCGGATATTCAGCGCCATAGGAAAACACCAGCTCCCCGCTGTCCCGGGCCGCAATGTCCTCTGCCGTGAGCTCATACCCCACCGGAACCACCTTATTGACATAGCTGTCGTACATGACCTTTACCCCGCCGATCACCCGGCTTTTGTCCCCGGACATGTCCAGGGCTGTATGGAATTTATCCGCGCTCAGGGAGAGCCTGTCCCCGTCCTTTTCATAGTCCAGTGAGAGGGAGCGGTATTCCTCAATAACGCCGCCGCTCTTGTCCGTGAAGCTTTTGTCATCTATCCCGCCGCCGGTAAACCTGTATCCGTTTTCAAAGCTCTCCGTCATAAGGGGCACATAGCCCAATTCGGACAGGCAATACTCTGCCGTGGGCAGTTCTCTGAACTTCCCTCCCGTCTCTTTTGCATTCCAGCTGCCCATTTCCCCGTTGGCCGCATAAGCCGTTATGGACAAAAGCATCACCGCCGCAATGGCGGCTGCCACGGTGCGCCTCAGATTTATTCTTTTCCTCCTCGGGTTCTCCTCCTGCTCGTTATTTGCGGCACAGGCCAGACTTGCGTCCAATATTCTTTTCTTTGCCTCCTCAGACAGCTTTATGCTCTCCACCGCATTTTTGATTTCATAGGCTTCCATTTCCGTCTACTCCTTTCCCATAGATATCTTCAGCATCTTCCGTCCGTATTCCAGCCGCTTTCTCGCTGCCGCCGGGGAAATGCCCAGCATGCCGGCCATCTCGGCGGTCTTATAGCCCGCCACATAGTGCAGATATACGGCAAGCCTGTACTTTGGCGGCAGGTTCAAAAGCTCGTACATCACATCCATGTCCCGCTCCTGCCGGCACAGCTCCGTCACGTCCTCCAGGCTCACCCAGCGGCGGCGCCTGTCCGCCCTGAGCATGTCCCGGCATTTGTTTGAGGCGACCTTTATAAGCCAGGCCTTCCGGTGCTCCTTGTCTGCAAAGGCAGGCGCCTTTTCAATATACTTTATAATGGTCTCGGACACGGCGTCTTCGGCGTCGGCCTGATTTCCGAGCATTGTGAAGCTGAGGCGAAACAGCATATCCCCCCAGTCCTTTACCGCCGCCTCTATCTCTTTACTGCTTGGCCTTTCCGTCTGTACTCCCATTTCACACTCACCCCCTGTCATTATAATTAAATCCGGGAATAATCCAATATTCTGTTTGTTTCTCCTTTCACCCTATACACGATTGAGCAGCGGGTTTTGTGATATCTGTTTTTTGATGAAGTCATTTACATTTCCCGCTGCTTCCGGCATGTTTCATAGGTGTAAACAAAGCTGATACATCCATTAAAAAGAGATAAAAGCCTTGACTTACAGTGGATATGATGCTAATATATTTTAGCTTGTGCATGACACAGGCACCCGCGTTCCAGGCTCCGGGCCTATGCCGCCGTTGCGGCAGCCTTTCAATCCCACAGCTTAGGCGCAGGGTATAGTATTTATTCGAAAGGGGTATAACCACCATGATCACCAAAGAAGTCAAGACCCAGGTCATCAGCGAAAACGCCACCCATGAGGGCGACACCGGCTCTCCCGAGGTTCAGATCGCCATTCTGTCCCAGCGTATCCGTGAGCTCACCGAGCATCTCAAGCAGCACCCCAACGACGACCATAGCCGTCTGGGCATGTACAAGATGGTTGGTAAGCGCCGCCGGCTGCTGGACTACCTGGCCAAGAAGGACATCGAGCGTTACCGCGCCATCATCGCAAAGCTGAACATCCGCAAGTAATTGCGGCCCTTCAGCTTTTACTGAGGTTTATGAAGGTTTTTATGGAGAGACAATTTAATATTGTCTCTCCATCTTTTTAAGCCTCCCCCAGCCGTAAACAATGTACTGCCCTCATTGCTTAGTATTTGAAAAAGGTTCTGCTTTCTGTCCCAAGGCCGGGCTTTTTTCAAGTGCTAGGTATGGGGGATGTACGGAATTTTAAAGGAGAATCCAGATGATAATCACCAACAAGCAGTTCCCCAACTACAAAAAGTACGAAATGATGTACGAGGGTCGTCCTCTGTCCATGGAAGTGGGCAAGCTGGCCGAGCTCTGCAACGCCGCCGTGCTGGTGAAGTACGGTGAGACCACCGTGCTGGTCACCTGCACCGCCTCCGCCCGCCCCAAGGATGGAATCGACTACTTCCCCCTCGCCGTAGACTTTAACGAAAAGCTCTACGCCGTGGGCCGCATCCCCGGCAGCTTCATGCGCCGTGAGGGCAAGCCCAGCCTGCCCGCAGTGCTGGCATCCCGCCTCATTGACCGGCCCATGCGCCCCCTCTTCCCCTCCGACCTGCGCAACGACGTAGTCATCGCCTGCGAAGTGCTCAGCGTGGACAGAGACTGCTCCCCGGAGATAACCGCCATGATCGGCGCCTCCGCTGCCGTCTCCATCTCTGATGTGCCCTTCAACGGTCCCATCGCCGGCATAGTCCTGGGCTGGGACGGGGAGAAGTATCTCTTCAACCCCACTAAGGCTGAGCGTGAGCGCAACCGTATGACCACCACCATTGCCGCCACCCACAAGAAGATAGTCATGATCGAGTCCGAGGCCGACCAGGTCCCCGACGACGTGATGTATGAGGGCATAGTCCAGGCCCATGAGCACCTCCAGCCGGTGCTGGACCTCATCGACAAGATGGTGGAGGAAGTGGGCAAGCCCAAGTTCGAGTATGAGCACGCTGCCTTCGACGACGAGCTCTTTGACAAGCTGGTTGAAAACGAGTTTGAGTCCATGGAGTACTGCATGGACACCGACGACAAGAACGTCCGTGAGGCCCGAGTCAACGACTGGATCACCATGGTTCAGGAGAAGTACGGCGAGGAGCATCCCGACATGATGCAGTACATGGACGAGATCCTCTACAAGCTCCAGAAGAAGGTCGTAAAGAAGTGGCTGCTGGCCGGCAAGCGTGTTGACGGCCGTCAGATGAACGAGATCCGTCCCCTGGCCGCCGAAGTGGGCGTCATTCCTCTGGTACACGGCTCCGGTCTCTTTACCCGGGGCCAGACTCAGGTCCTGTCCATAGCCACCCTGGCCACTCTCAGCGAGAGCCAGAAGCTGGACACCATTTGGGAAGAGGAAGAAAAGCGCTTCATGCATCACTATAATATGCCCTCCTACTCCACCGGCGAGGCCCGTCCCAGCCGCTCCACCGGCCGCCGGGAATACGGCCACGGCGCTCTGGTGGAAAAGGCTCTGGAGTCCGTTATCCCTGATGTGGAGGACTTCCCCTACGCCATCCGCGTAGTCTCCGAGGTGCTCTCCTCCAACGGCTCCACTTCCCAGGGTTCCATCTGCGGCACTACCCTGGCCCTTATGGACGCCGGCGTGCCTATCAAGGCCCCTGTGGCCGGCATCTCCTGCGGCCTTATCCAGGACGGCGAGGACTTCACCACTTTCATAGATATCCAGGGCGTCGAAGACTTCCACGGTGAAATGGACTTCAAAGTGGCCGGTACCAAGCAGGGCATCACCGCCATCCAGATGGATCTGAAGAACGACGGCCTCAAGCACGAGATAGTCAAGGAAGCCTTCTCCATCACCAAGGAGGCCCGCTTCCAGATCTTGGATGCCATTATGCTCAAGGCCATTGCCGAGCCTCGCAAGGAGCTGGCCAAGACCGCTCCCAAGATGATCCAGATGAAGATCAATCCCGACAAGATCCGTGAGGTCATTGGCTCCGGCGGCAAGGTCATCCAGAAGATCACCGCCGATACCGGCTGCAAGATAGACATCAACGACGACGGCAGCATCTTTATTGCCAGCAGCGACATCGAGGCCTGCCGTGCCGCCCGCAAGACCATAGAGGACATCGTCTTTGAACCCGAGGTGGGCGCTCTCTACTACGGTGAGGTCAAGCGCATCATCTCCAACCTGGGCGCTTTCGTGGAGCTGGCTCCCGGCAAGGACGCCATGTGCCACATCAAGGACCTGGAGTTCAAGCGCACCGAGAAGGTTGAGGACGTGCTGAACGTGGGCGACAAGACCTGGGTGAAGTTCACCGGCATCGACGAGAAGGGCCGCTGGAACATCTCCCGCAAGGACGCTCTCCGGGAGCGCGGCGAGGCTTAAGGCTCCGATACACCACCAAGTTAACATTACACGGCAGGGGACACCTCGTCCCTGCCGTGTTTTTATGCTGTATGAAAGAGAGAGATTAACATGAAAAGAGAGAGATTTCAGTCCCGCCTGGGCTTTCTGCTGGTGAGCGCAGGCTGCGCCATCGGCATAGGCAATGTGTGGCGCTTTCCCTACGTCACCGGCGTCAACGGCGGCGGAGTGTTCGTGCTGTTCTACCTGCTGTTCCTTATCATCATGGGTGTGCCTGTTCTCACCATGGAGCTGGCCGTGGGCCGGGCCAGCCGGAAAAGCGCCGTGCTGGGCTACAAGGCCCTGGAAAAGCCGGGCAGCAAGTGGCATATCCACGGCTGGGTGTGCATCATAGGCTGCTACCTGCTGATGATGTACTACACCACCGTGGCCGGCTGGATGCTGGGCTATTTCTTCAAGTTTGCCGGCGGCGCCTTCAATGGCATGGAGGTCTCCGCCGTAGACGGAGTGTTCTCCGCCATGCTGGCAGACCCTGTGGAGATGAGCATTTGGATGGCCCTCACCGTGCTGGCAGGCTTTCTGGTGTGCAGCTTCGGCATACAGAAGGGCCTGGAGCGGATAACCAAGTGGATGATGGCCGCCCTGCTGCTGCTCATTGTGGTGCTGGCAATAAACAGCGCCAGCCTGGACGGCGCTATTGAGGGTGTCAAGTTCTACCTGCTGCCCGACTTTGAGAGAGCCGCCCAGGTGGGCCTGGGCAACGTGGCCACCGCCGCCACGAACCAGTCCTTCTTCACTTTGAGCCTGGGCATAGCCGCCATGGAGATCTTCGGCAGCTACATGTCCAAGGATCACAGCCTCACCGGCGAGGCCGTGCGCATCTGCGCCCTGGACACCTTCGTGGCATTGATGGCGGGCATGATAATCTTCCCCGCCTGCTTCAGCTTCGGCGTGGAGCCGGACTACGGCCCCACCCTTATCTTTGTCACCTTGCCCCGCATCTTCGTGGACATGGCCGGCGGCCGCCTCTGGGGCGCCCTGTTCTTCCTGTTCATGTTCTTTGCCAGCTTCACCACAGTCATTGCTGTGTTTGAAAACCTCCTGTCCAGCTGTATGGACAACTTCGGCTGGAGCCGGAAAAAGTCCGTTGTCATCAACTGCATCTTCATCCTCATTGCCAGCCTCCCCTGCGTTCTGGGTTACAACCTGTGGAGCGACCTGCACCTCATCGGCGGCCGGGACGTGCTGGATACCGAGGACTTTATCGTCAGCAATCTCCTGCTGCCCATCGGCTCCCTTATTTACCTGCTGTTTTGCGTCAGTAAGTGGGGCTGGGGTTTTGACAACTATCTTGCCGAGGCCAACCAGGGCAGCGGCCTGAAGATGTCCCCCAGGCTGAAACGCTACTTCCAGTTCGTTCTGCCCCTGCTCATCCTGGTAATACTTATCCAGGGCCTCATCTGAATTCCTGGTAATACAAGCGATAATCCCGGCCGCAGCTTCGGCCGGGATTGTTGTTTGTCCGGGCTTTCCCGATTTCTTTGTTTTTAATTATTCTTTTTTGCAAACAGCAGGATAAGGGCGGTCACCGCCGGGAAGAGCACCGCCGCCACCGGCCAGACTATCCAGCTTCTGTCCCAGCCGCCGGTGACGAAGCTGTAGGCCAGAAAGCCCGTCAGCACCAGCAGCCAGTATACCTGGCTTATTTTGGAGATGAGAGGCTGCTTTTTCTTCTCCTCCCGGGTATACTCCCCCTCCTCCAGCAGCCTCTCAAAACCGCCCCAGACCGTGCCGCTGTGCACCAGGAGCCTCACTCCCAGGCTCACTATCACCAGAGTGGCGCACAGCAGCCCCACAGGCAAAAGCGGGTTCTCCACCTCCAGGGCCACGCTGCTGAACAGAGGTATCGCAGCGAGTATACACAGGCACACGCCTATTATGTTATTACGCATATACCTCTCTCTGTACTGCTCCCGGCGCTCCTTCACCATGCTGCTGACGCCGTACTCCGTCTCGAAAAACTCGCTATCCAGATATTCAAAGGGCGAGGTCCTCCCGCCGCTGTAGACAAATATGGCCACCGCCGCGGCCACCATCACCAACAGAACCGTCAGCCCTATGGCTGCGGCCAGACCTTCGGAAATACCGGAGCCCGGCATTTCACTGAATCCACCCAGCATCAGCAGTACTATAGGAGATAGTATGCACAGGAACACGCCCCAGGCAATATAGCGGGCAGTCTCTTCCTTTATCTTCAGAAAAGCATTGGCCTCCTCCATAGAGATACGTCTCAGGGCCGGGATGTCCTTCCCCGGCAGCGCCGGGGCTCCTCCCTCCGGCTCTCCCATTTCATCCAGAAGCAGATAGTCGGTGCTGACGGAAAACAGCTTTGCAAGCCTTATTATCTTTTCCAGATCCGGTATGGACTGGGCCCCCTCCCATTTGGATATGGACTGGCGGCTGACCCCCATCTGTTCGGCCAGCTCCTCCTGGGACCAGCCGCTCTTTTTTCTCAGCTGTATGAGTTTATCCGCAAAAATCATTGTGCACCTCCTGTTGTTTTTCTCCCCGGGTCTGGCTCCAGCTTAGCATTTTCCCCCGGTTCCCGCTACCAACCCGCCCCGGTCAATTTGTCAACCGGCAGTTGCGCCTGGCGGGCCAGGGCTTTACATTCTCTCTGTGCCTAATTTTATTTATAATTCAGTATCTTCCATTAATCGCATGAACTATATTGTTAATCCATAGTCTATGGATTAACATCTCTGTATAACTATTTCTTTTATCCATATAATCTATACAAACACCATACAAAGGCGTGAGTTTATGATAGATAAGAGAATAGGCCGGCGTATAAAGGAGTGCAGGGAGCGGCTGGGTCTGACTCAGGAACAGTTTGCAGAAAAGACCGGGCTTACACCAAATTATATTTCCACCCTTGAAAGGGGTGCTTCCTTTCCCCGTTGTGAAAAGCTGATACTTATAATCAATGCCTTGGAAACCAATGCTGATGCCATATTCTGCGATGTGCTGGAGCACTCTACAGACTATCAAGCTTCCATCCTCTCCCGGCAGCTTGAGGCCTTGCCCCCTCAGGAGCAGAAGCGTATTCTGGAAATGGTGGAGCTGATGATACGTCAGGCCAGCAACTGGAAATAAATTAATAAGTCTTTAGTATAAGAAGCTGTACAAATGATTGTGCAGCTTCTTTTTATTGACATTATTCGACAGGTTTTTTCTCTTTTTTATGTTATTCTATGTATAAGCGTTATAGTTTATAACGCAAATATGCAGATTGGTTGTGAATATATGAAAGCATGTGCCATTCTAGGTTTTAGTGTCAGGAAGGCAGCTGAATGCCAGGAAAGCAACATTTCTTACTCTGCCTTGAAAAAGCTTCTCTTTTTTCAGCTCGAGCATTTGATTGAGCAGGAATTCGTAACACACTTTTTATGCGGCTTATCTGTTGGGGCAGAAATGCTCGCCTCTGAACTCATTCTGGAGCTCAAGGAAAACCATCCTTATGTAACGCTGGAAAGCATTATTCCCTATGAGACTCAGGCTTCCAGATGGAGTGAACCACTTAGAGACAAATATTTTAATATTGCCGCCCGTTGTGACAAAGAGACCTTATTGCAAAAGCACTATTCCCCAGATTGCTTGTACAAACAGGCCCTATACATGATTGACAAGTCAGATATAATCATTTCTGCTTGGAGTCATCCGACGAAGCAAATGGCAAGGGCAATTAGCCATGCCCATGAAATAGGAAAAAGAGTAATAGAGCTTGTTCCCAAGCCTGCAATCAAATAAAAAAATCATCTTTTTTCTTCTGCCTTTTCGCCCCTGGCCATGGGCTCCGCTTCCCTGACGGTGAGGCACTCCCCTTCCACGGTAAAACGGAGGGTAAAACCCCCGAAATTCATAGCGTAGAGGCGCTTCGGATCATGCTGGTATCCGGGGCGGGGATCCCTGGAAAGCACCTGGGTGAGGGCTTCCAGCTTGTTTTCCGGCAGGATTGAAGCCACACCGGGGGCATAGGCCACCTTGAGCGTCCTCCCGGCATCGGGAGCAAAGCCGCCGCTGGCCTCCGCCTTACAATCTGCATAGGGCACATAGGGTTTTATATCGAAGATGGGCGTGCCGTCCATCAGATCGGCCCCTCCCACTCTAAGCACCGTTCCCAAACCCGGTTCCTCCTCTACGGCCAGCAGCCTTACGCAGGACAGTCCCAGGGAATTGGGCCTGAAGGGTGAGCGGGTGGCAAAGACGCCCATGCGCTCATTCCCACCCAGCCGGGGCGGGCGCACCGTGGGGGACCAGCCCTCCCGAAGGTTTTCCGAGAACTGCCAGATCAGCCACAGATGGCTGAAACCCTCTATGCCTCTAAGGGCCTGGGGGTCGCGGTACTCCGGCTCAAAAACCACCAGTCCTTCCAGTTCCGGCACTATCCCCGCCTGGCGGGGTATGCCGAATTTCCCGGAAAAGTCACTGTGCATCCGGGCTATTGGCCTTATCACATGTTCCATCACATCAGGCTCTCCAGCAGCTTCAGGGCGTTCATGGACATCCAGTTTATCAGCATGTGAAAAAAGATGCTGCTCCATATGGTATTGGTGCGCTCGTACACCCGGCACAGCAGGATGGACACGGGGATGTACTGGACTA
>CALWWB010000026.1 GCA_944385175.1 uncultured Oscillospiraceae bacterium
TCGGCTCCGACGGCAACTTCTCAAATGAGCTGCTGATAAGCACAATCAATACCGACCTTGCCAACGACTTGGGCAATCTGGTATCCCGCACCACCGCCATGGTGGAGAAGTACTTCGGCGGCAGACTGCCTGTGGAGCGCCAGAGCGAGGATGTGGACGGCGAGCTGGTGGAGATGATAAAGAGCGCCAGAGACAAATATGAAAAGCAGATGGATGCCTTGCAGCTGCACCTGGCTCTGGAGGACATATTCAAGCTCATTCAGCGGGCCAACAAGTACATCGACGAGACTGCACCCTGGGTCCTGGCAAAGGATGAGAGCAAGAGGGCGCGCCTGGCCAGCGTCATGTATAACCTGCTGGAGGCTTTGCGTGTCTCCCTCATCCTGCTGACTCCCTTCATGCCGGAGAGCTGCGACAAAGCTTTCAGGCAGATAGGTGCAGATGAAAGATGCCGCAGCTGGGAGTCCGCCGCAGTCTACGGCGCACTGCCTGCCGAGGTCAGCGTCACCAAGGGGGAGACTCTCTTCCCCCGTCTGGACATGGCCAAGGAGCTGGAGGCTCTGGAAAAACTGGAGCATCAGAACAGCCAGCCCAAGACTCCACCGGTGCTGCCCGACGTGAGCATTGAGGACTTCTCCAAGTGCGATATGCGCGTGTGCAAGGTCATAAGCTGCGAGGCAGTGAAAAAGTCCGACAAGCTTCTCAAGTTTATGCTGGATGACGGCAGCGGCACTCCCCGGCAGATACTCTCCGGCATACACAAGTTCTACGAGCCGGAGCAGCTGGTAGGCAAGACCGTGGTGGCTATCCTCAACCTGCCGCCCAGAAAGATGATGGGCCAGATGTCCAACGGCATGCTGCTGTCCGCTGTGAGCGAGGCGGAGGGCAAGGAGCAGCTGCACCTGCTCATCCTGGACGACTCCGTCCCCGCAGGCAGCCGGCTCTGCTGAAAACAAGACAGATTTTGAAATACCACCGCAGAGCAACTGCGGTGGTATTTTCATATAAAAATTTTTGTTTCCCTGCAAAAGATCCCGGGATACTGCGTCTATATAGACAGAGACATAAAACAGGGAGGAATAGCGGAATGCTTGACGGAGAGATAGTGGAGCTCTATTGGCAGAGGGACGAGGAGGCCATCAGCCAGACGGATATTAAATATGGCGGATACTGCCGCAGTATATCCAACAACATTCTCAGGGATGCGGGGGAGAGTGAGGAGTGCGTCAACGACACTTACCTCCGGGCCTGGAACTCCATGCCCACGGAGCGGCCAGAGCGGCTGGGGGCCTTCTTGGGCAAGATAGTGCGCAACCTCTCCCTATCCCGGCTGAGGCACAGGACTGCGGACAAGCGGGGCGGAGGAGAATATGCCCTGTGCCTTGAGGAGCTGGCGGGCTGCACCCCGGGAGGGCAGGGGCCGGAAAGAGAGCTGGAGCTTAGGGAACTGACGGAGCACATAGACAAGTTCCTGGCGAGACTAAAAAAACAGGAGCGGGATATTTTCGTCAGCCGCTACTGGTACATGGTACCGGTGGACAAGATAGCGGAGAGGGCGGGCTTCAGCTACAGCAAGACCGCCTCAATGCTCCACCGCACCCGCTTGAAGCTTGGACTGTATCTGAGAAAGGAGGGCTTGCTGTGAAAGAGGAGAAGCTCATGGACGCAATGAACGACATAAGGGACGAGTATTTGGAGTCCGCAGGAAAGTTCCTGGGACAGATGGAGCCGGAGGGCGGCGAGAAAAAGCCCGGCGGCAGGCGCAGGGGCTGGGTCAAAATAGTGCTCATTGCCGCCGTCATAGCATCCCTGCTGTCTCTCCCGGCCTATGCTCTGACGGAGTATCTGCTCAATTCTCCGGAGCAGGCTTTGAAGCAGGCAATGGCGGAGATAGAGCGGCTCAACGAGCTGGGGATAATCCAGGCGGAGCTGGAGCCAGATGCGGAGGTCACAAGAATTGACAAACTGCCGGAGGCTGAGTTGGGGGAAAGCTACTTCCACCGCATCCTATATCCCCGTTACCAAGTGGGAATATCCGGAGAAAAGTATACCTTTATAACTCAGCTAAATATGGCCACTGGGAAATTTCAGCTCATACATGTTAATGCCCATGCCGGCGAGGATGACGAGCTCATATACCGTGAGGAGCTGAGCCAGCCGGACGGAAACATACAGATACTGGAATATTACGACAACACCGACGATTTGGTGTCCCCGGAGCTCACGGTGGGTGAGCTGTGTGCTGCACTGGCGGAGTACTGGGGCTTTGAGGGCTATACTCTCAGCGGCACGGAGAATAAGGACTATAACTGGGACACTGACGCCCCAGACGAGGACAGCCTGGTGAGAGATATATGTGACGGGCCATATATCACCGTGTATTTTGAGGGGGACCAGGAGGGGGTGCCTATGTATATAGAGATATACCGTTTCAGCGGCTATACATCAATGTCCATAGGAACAAATCATGCGGTGGGCTGATATTAAATAGAGAAAAGACAAAATCAAACCGAGGCGGTGCACACCGTCTCGGTTTTTGACGCTTATTTTTTTATCTCCTCTATCTCCGGGTAGCGGGAGAGCAGGATATCTATGTTGTCCCTTATCTGCCGCTCTGTCTCTGCCAGGGTGCCGGTATTGGCCAGGTATTCACCGCTGGCAAAGCAGCTGACCATGAAATCGTTTATCTCCGGAGAAAAATGGGTCATGTCCATGTAGTTATCCAGATCGGCAGTGAACTCCGCCCCCTGGAAGTCAAAGACCTTCACATTGTCATAGCCCGCCACCAGCTCAATGAAGCGCTGCTTGAGGGCCAGGGACAGTTCCAGCTCACCGTTCTCCAGATTGCTGTACCACAGGAGGGAGGAGTATGGGGGGAAGAAAAAGACGATTTCACCCCGGCTCAGATCCATACTCTCCACAAATTCCTCACAGTTGTCCAGTGCGTCCTGGGAGATACTCACCATGTCTACATTTATGGCGGCGCCGCTGTCGCTTTGGGCATAGGTATCCAGAACCTGCTCTGCACCGAACTGGGTACGATAGGCCCAGTCGCCCATCAGATCTATACTGCGGGCCTCGTCAAAACGCTCCGGCAGCTCTATGCCCAGGCTGTCTGCCGCCAGCAGGGCCATGTCCAGGGGTATGAAGCGCATCCAGGCCTCATAGCCCCAGAAGTATTTGTAATCATTAAGCAGGCTGAAGTCCATGAGATAGTCCGGAAAACGCTGCTCCGTACTTCCGGAGGACAGGGTGGAATTGTCTATACATATGTAGTAGGTACGGGCGTGTCCGGCCTCCTGGGCCAGCTTGAAGAGGGCGGATATCTCCGTGCTGGTGATCCCGCCCAGGGTGGCCTTGACGGTATCCTGGCCCAGCTCCTCCCGGAAGGCGTCCATATCAAAGTTCTGGGTCATGGACGAGCCTATGACTATGGCATCATAGTCATAGTTTTTTACCACTCCGGGGACGGAAAATATCTTGTCCAGCTTGTATTTGTGGTCATAGGCCCGGTAATTGTAGTAAGGGTCAATGATGTACACCGCCAGGGCCAGCAATGCCAGCACCGCCAGAGCCAGGGCCAGAAAGCGCCTGAGCCACTGGGAGGAAGTTAGATTCTTTTTCATAGCTCAGACCTCAGAAATTAAAATAGATGAATATGCTCTCCCGGCTGAGATGGAGTACGGAGAAGCAGAACAGAAACACCGTAAAGGCCAGGCTCTTTCCGGTGCAGGAAAAGCTCTCCAGCTTTTCACGGGAGTTCTTGCAGCGAAATATAACACAGAGCAGCACCGCCAGCAGGGAAGACAGATAGGCAATATCTACCGAGGTTGGGAAGTCAAAGGAATTGTCCAGCACAAGGGAGGCTATCTGGGACAACTGAAGGCTGCCGAAGCTGAGCATGCCCCGGTAGACTATGGCGGCCTGAGAGAAGCTCTCCGCCCGGAAGAGTACCCACAGGGCGTTCACCAGAATGAAGGTACAGGCTATGCGCAGCCATCTGGGAGGTTTGGACAGCAACCGGGGAAAGCTCTTTTCCAGAGCCACGAACAGGCCGTGGATGCTGCCCCAGAGCACAAAGGTCCAGGCTGCACCGTGCCACAGGCCGCTCACAAAAAAGGTGAGAAAGGTGTTGACAAAAGTTCGCACCCGACCTTTCCGGTTGCCTCCCAGAGGGATATATATGTAGGTGCTGAGGGCCCGGCCCAGGGTGATGTGCCAGCGCCGCCACAGCTCTGAGAAGCTGTCGGACTTGTAGGGGGAGAGAAAATTATATGGGATGTCTATATTGAACATCCGGCCCAGGCCGATGGCCATATCGGAATAGCCGCTGAAATCGAAGTATATTTGCAGCGTGTAGCTGAGGGAGGCGGCCCAGGCTGCCGCCAGGCCCAGACTGCCCTGAGCAAAGCCATTGTCCACAAAGAGGGCCAGAGTGTCGGCAATTACGGCTTTCTTGAAGAGCCCGATGCAGAACATGTACACACCGGCGGCCATATTGTCTCCGTTGAAGCGGCTGCGGCTCTGGTCGTTGAACTGGGGTACCATCTCGCTGTAGAGCACTATGGGCCCCGCTACCAGTTGGGGGAAGAAGAGCACGAAGATGCAGTAGCTGACAAAGTTCTCCACCTTCTCCTCGCCCTTGTATACGGAGACCAGGAAGGAGAGCTGCTGGAAGGTGAAGAAGCTGATGCCCAGGGGCAAAAGCAGGTGCTTCAAAGTAAAGCTGCTGCCAAAGACAAAGTTGATGTTCTCAACGAAAAAGTCATAGTACTTGAAATAGCCGATCAGGAGAACATTGAAGGCTATGCCCAGAATAAAACATGCCTTGGAGAGAACGGGCCGGGAAACAAATCTCTGCATGCCCAGGGCCAGAACGTAATTTACAAGGATAGAGGCTATTATGATGAACAGATAGTATACACTATAGTAGCCGTAAAAGACCAGGGAGGCGGCGATGAGCAGCAGGTTCTGGGCAACCCTCAGACGGGGCGGGGAGGAGATGAACCTGGGCAGCAGATAGTAGCCCAGCAGCACCAGGGGAAGGAATGCAAATATGAAAACATAGGATGAAAAAACCATAGCTCAGCCTCAAAAGAAAAGTTTAACAACTAATTATGCAGCACGAAGCTTATTTTGTCAAGGCAGGGGAGAAACGAAAAAAGCCCGCAAAAATGCGGGCTTTGAGAGTACGGACGGAACCGTTATTCCGAAGTGCTCTCCGAAGCATAATAGGAATTGGAATCACTCTCCGGGCTGTAGGCGGGATTGGGACGCAGGGTAGAGCCCAGCCCTTCCAGGTTTTTCAAACTGCCGCTGTTGGTCTGGATGACACTGCGCCAGGCGATAAAAATGCCCAGGAGCATGAAAAGGAACAGAGAGCCGCTGCTGGTGATGATGAGCATCAGTCCCTCCAGGTTCAGCAGCAGCTGGGCGCTCAGGGCCAGGGCCTCCCCTGCATCCATGGGAAGCTCGCCCATGAGCAATATAACCGTGGATACAAACTGCATGACGATAACACTGACAAAGGACAGCAGCACCACAAAGACCACAGATAGCTTATCCATGCGGCCGTTGAATTTCCTGTAACCGTAAGCGGAGACCATGGGAACCAGGGCAAACAGTACGGCATATATGTGCTCCAGCACAACTATGGTGAATATGCTGGGCAGGCTGCCGACTATCATACCCAGAAAAGCGCCTATGAAGCCGGTGAGATAGCTGCCGTTAAGCTTGTTCTGCTCGATATCCTGCCGGGCCTGCTCCAAACTGCTGCGGATGCAGGCGCTGTGTACGGGCTGATAGCTGGAATCATAAAAGCAGAGGCTGTCCGGAGTACCGCCGCCGCAGACGGCGCAACTGTCTGCCGGGGAGATACCCTCCTGCCTGAGAGCGGAGGATATGGCCTGCATGTAGTTTTCAAACTGCTCCTGATAGGGGCTCTTTTTGTTAAACGACACAACAAAACTGAGATGGCTGCCGCCGTTTACGCAGCCCAAGCCCTTGCCGCTCAGCTCCTTTACCCGGCGCCGGAGATTCTTGGACAGGGACTTGTCCCTTTTGTCCACTCTCACGGCCACATCCAGATAATAATACTGGCCGTTGTAGGGACGCAGTTGAACCGTATAGCCTCTCCAGGAGCCCATGCACAGCTGGCCGGCAGTGATAAAGCCCATGGGCGCAAGAGAGGAATAAATGGCATTGCTTTTCATAGTTCTCTTTCCTCCTGTACTTTGTGTCCAAGTTGACAATCTGATTATATCATCAGAAGCTGAAATTGCAATAGGGGACTGGGACATGGCGAAAATTGGGAGACTCATTACGGCCCGGCCAAGACAAAGGGATATTTGCCGTTGCCTGACATTGTTATAAACTATGCCCATGCCCGGAGCAAAAGCTCCGGGCATGGGCATACAGTTTTTCATTTTGAGATTGGAGACTCAGCGGGTGGCCTGCTTGCGCCGGAGGCTGAGACAGTCGGCTATCATGGCGATGAATTCGCTGTTGGTTGGCTTGCCCTTTATATTGGACACGGTATAGCCGAAGAACTTTTGCAGTACCTCGATATCTCCCCTGTCCCAGGCCACCTCAATGGCATGGCGGATAGCCCGCTCCACTCTGGAGGGAGTAGTATTGAAGCGTTTTGCCACCTCGGGGTAGAGCACCTTGGTTACGGCATTTATCATGTCCATATCTTTTATGGTGAGTATGATGGCTTCCCGAAGATACTGGTAGCCCTTGATATGGGCAGGAACGCCTATCTCATGTATTATATCGGTGACAACAGCCTCCAGATCCACATCCTGCCGCCGGACCGCCGCCTGCTGACGGCAATCCACACCGGCGGGCGGAACACTGCCGGAACTGCTGCTGCCGCCAAGCTGGCGGATGCGGCTGAGCAGGGCCGGAATGTCGCAGGGCTTGGGCATAAAGTAGTCCGCGCCCAGGGCGGAGCAGTCCGCTATCACTTTACTGTTTACAAAGGCGGAGAGCACGATGATGCTGCAATGTGCGCCGGTCTCCCCGCTGCGGCGCAGAAGCTCCAGGCCATCCAGCTTGGGCAGCACCAGATCCATCAGCAGAAGATCCGGTTTCAGTTCCGCCAGCAGGCTGAGGGCTTCAAGGCCGTCACCGGCTACGCCGACCACTTCCATATCTTTTTCGCGGCTGAAGCTGTCGGTCATCAGCCGGCAAAAATCCTGGTTTGAATCGGCGATAAGAATGCGTGTTTTGGTTTCCATAATTTTATCCTCCCGTTATGCGATATACGGAGCAATTCGATACTCTGAAGTAATGTACACCGTCATGTCGCAATAAAATTACCATAGTTGACACCTTAGGAACAAGAGTATTTTGTCGAACAACCAAGAAAATTTGTTGACATAATATATTATAAATCTATATGTTTCAAGAGGCTTCGACAAAAAAATGGCGGATATTTTAAAAGGCAATGTCGAATTGTGTCGAATATCCAGATTATGGAAATAACATTCTCTGTCCGGGTGAGCATTATTCAGTAAAAGTGCTGCTAATAAGGGTATATCCCCGCCTATGATACCATGGGCGGGGATATACCCTTGTCAAAGAAGGCATGCCTTCTTTGACAAAAAAGCTTGCACTGCGCTTCATGCCTCGGTTGCACGCCTACGGCGTACAATTCGACACTCCGCTCCGTGAGAAGTGTTTTCCGCGACGCACATGTCACCGCGGAAAACGATTAAAATTATTTTTTCGCTTGAGCGAAAAAACTCTGCGAGGCTTTCTTTACAGTCCCATATCCCCGCCTATGATACCATGGGCGGGGATATGCTGCAAGTCATGAGTGGGTGCTTCACAGGGCGCGTTTCTTATACAGAGCGACGGATATGCGCCAGGATATGAGGTAGGCTGCTATAGGCGGCAGCAGCAAGATCAGGGAGAGATTAGCCGGGATGACGAAGGCTCCCTGGTCCATCAGGCTCACCCCGGCGGCGACAATTGCCATTGCTGCGAATATGAAAATGAAATAGGCGAAGCGTCCCTTTTCACTGCCCAAGGCAAAGATGAATGGGTAGATAATGGCGGGGAAGAACAGAGCCATATATATGCAGATACAGACCGCCTGCACCGGACTGCCCAGGTTTGCTGCCTGGATCAGATAGACTGCCAGCACTACCGGGGACCAGAGGAGCAGCAAAAGCAAGTTCAGCAGGTATTTTTCCGTTACCGCAGTGGAGCGGGAGACAGGTGTTGTCTCCAGAAAGCTGTCCCAGTGGCTGCGCTCGTCATAGGATATGAGGCTGATATTCACTATCGGCAGCATTATCAGACCGTAAAACATGAAAAAGCTGTTGTTTTCCCCCACAAAGGAAAAGGCTGTGAAGAACACTATTATGAAGAGAAACGCCCGCAGCTCCCGTTTCATCACATAAAAATCCTTTAAAAGCAGACCTTTCATTTTTTGTCCTCCTTGACCATGAATATGAATAGCTCCTCTATGCTCACTGCCTCTGTCACGCTGCCCCGGGGAAGGGCGTCCTTGCGGACAATAAGGCGGCAGCCGTAGGGATTATCCCGGCGGCCTATGACGGCGGAGGGATCTATGGCCCCGGCCTCTTCAGCGGAGCATTGGAGCAGGCCGTATTCCTCCAGCAGGGTGTCTTTCTCTTCCAGAAGCATGAGCCTGCCTTTGTGGAGGAAGGCTATATAGTCGCAGAGCTTTTCCAGGTCGGATACGATATGGGAGGAGATGAGAACCGAGTGTCCTGCATCCCTGGTGAAGTCCAGCAGCAGATCAGTGACGCTGTCCCTCACCACCGGGTCCAGGCCGCTGGTGGCCTCGTCCAAAAGCAGGAGCCTGGGCTTGTGGGACAGGGCCAGAGCCAGGCCCAGCTTCATCTTCATGCCCCTGGAGAAGTCCTTGTAAGCCTTATCCTCCGGCAGCTCCAGGCGGCGGATGTAGGCGGCGAAGTCCTCCCGGCTCCAGCTTTTATAGATGCTGGGCATTATCCTCCCCAGCTGCCTCACCGTCAGCTTTTCCGGAAGCCCCGGCTCATCCAGCACTACGCCGATTTCCTCTTTCACGTCCCCCATGTCAGGCCCTACATTCCGGCCCAGGACCTTGGCGGAGCCGGAGTCGGCTTTCAGTATGCCCAGCAGCAGCTTTATCGCCGTGGTCTTGCCGGCGCCGTTTTCTCCGATGAGGCCCAGAATGCAGCCCTCCGGCAGCTCCAAGTCCAGAGAGTCCAGACTGAAATCCTTAAAGTGCTTTGTAAGAGCTTTTGTTTCAATGGCGTTGCTCATGTCTCGTCCTCCAAAATATCGAACATTTCAATTATCTCACGGCGGCTGAGACCGCACAGGGCCGCCAGCTGCCGTATTTTGCCCAGGTGTTCTTCAATCTCCTTGAGGTTTTCCTCCCTTATCAGCTGAGTGTCACGCTGAGAGACGAAGCTGCCCTTGCCCGGAAGAGTGTATATAAAGCCCGCGCTCTCCAACTCGTCATAGGCCCGCTTGGTTGTTATGACGCTGATGCGCAGATCCTTTGCCAGAGCGCGGATGGAGGGAAGGGCCTCCCCCTCTGGCAGGGTACCGCTGATGATCTGGTTTTT
The DNA here is from genome assembly GCA_944385175.1 of uncultured Oscillospiraceae bacterium. Taxonomy (GTDB): domain Bacteria; phylum Bacillota; class Clostridia; order Oscillospirales; family Oscillospiraceae; genus Limivicinus. The sequence goes on from CALWWB010000026.1 coordinate 9,591, forward strand.
TACCTGGGTAAATATCTGATCATATATGGGCACACCGCTGTGGTTGTTTATAAGTATTGTCATCCCATCACCTCCGTCGACTGTGCATATACAGTATATACAGTTATAACGGTGCTGTCAAGGGGGATAGTAAAAAATTTTGCGTAAGCTACCGGCATTCCAGACGGCAGGGAACGGGGAGAGGGACAAAGTATTGACAAGAAAGGGAAAACTGGTATAATGTTGTCGGTAAAAAAAATAAACACCTTATCGAGAGTGGCGGAGGGAACGGCCCTGTGAAGCCCGGCAACCTGCGAAAGCAAGGTGCCAAATCCGGCGGTAATACGCAAGATGAGGCTATGCTGAGGCTGCGCTCCGTTGGAAAACGGGGCGTTTATGGTTTCAGCAGAAATAGGGTGTTTTAAATCGTGCTGTTAAGATGCGTGTGGGCAGACTTAATAAGCAGGATCGACTGAAGATGCTTTAGGCATCAGAAATTTCCGTGAAAAAGACAATTAAAAAGGAGAACACAATGAGCCACTATTTCTTTACTTCCGAATCTGTAACCGAAGGGCATCCCGACAAGATATGCGACCAGATTTCCGATGCGGTTCTGGACGCCATTCTGGAAAAAGACCCCATGGGCCGTGTGGCCTGTGAGACTACCGTATCCACCGGCCTTGTGCACATCATGGGGGAGATAAGCACCAGCTGCTATGTAGACATCCCCAAAATAACCAGAGAGGTAATACGGGGGATAGGCTACGACCGGGCCAAGTATGGCTTTGACTGCGACACCTGCGGTATCATCACCAACATCGACGAACAGTCCGGGGACATTGCCCTGGGGGTGGACAAGGCACTGGAGAACAAGACCGGAGAAGAAGCTCAGCTTCAAAACGGCGCAGGGGACCAGGGTATGATGTTCGGCTATGCTTGCGACGAGACTCCGGAACTGATGCCCCTGGCCATATCCCTGGCCCACAAGCTGGCAAAGCGCTTGACTCAGGTGAGAAAGTCCGGGGAGCTGACTTACCTCCGGCCCGACGGCAAGACCCAAGTTACCGTGGAATATGACGAGAACCGCCGCCCCGTCCGGGTGGACACGGTGGTAATATCCACCCAGCACGCCCCCGAGGCGGAGCTGGAGCAGATACGCCGGGATATGATAGAGCGGGTAATTAAGCCTACAGTCCCTGCCGCCCTTCTGGACGATAACACCAAGTACCTGATAAACCCCACCGGCCGATTTGTCATCGGCGGGCCCCAGGGGGACTCCGGACTCACCGGTCGGAAGATAATCGTGGATACCTACGGCGGCAGCGCCCCCCACGGGGGCGGGGCTTTCTCCGGAAAGGACCCAACCAAGGTGGACCGCTCCGCAGCCTATGCCGCAAGGTATGTGGCCAAGAACGTGGTGGCCGCGGGCTTGGCCTCCCGCTGCCAGGTGGAGCTGGCCTATGCCATAGGTGTGGCGGCCCCGGTGTCGGTGCTGGTGGAAACCTTCGGCACCGGCAAGGTGGCGGACAGTGAACTGGAAAAGGCCGTGCGAAAGGTCTTTGACCTGCGCCCCAGCGCCATCATCCGTGACCTGGACCTGCGCCGCCCCATCTACCGGCAGCTGGCCGCCTACGGCCACATGGGCCGGGAGGATCTGGACGTGAGCTGGGAAAAGACCGACCGTACCCAGGCTCTTCTGGAAGCCCTGAGATAAAGCGGAATTATATGTCATCATCCCCCGTACCGGATATGGCCGGTACGGGGGATGATGATATTTGGCAATTTCCAGAATTTGACGGCAGCCAAACTTGACAAATGTGAATTTTAATGCTATCATTTCAACAGCCTTTGACAAAGGAGAAGTTCAATGATTCCTGCCGATAAAAAGATAGAGCGTATGCTGAACGTGGCCCATATGTATTATGAGAGGGACATGACTCAAAACCAGATTGCAAAAGAGCTGGGGATTTCCCGGCCGCTGGTGAGCCTGCTGCTCACTGAGGCCAGGAGCTGCGGCCTTGTGACCATCACAATAAACGATGTGCAGAGCCGTGAGCAGCTGGCGGCAAAGCAGCTGGAGAGCTGCTTTAATCTGCACAGGGCTTTGGTGCAGCCGGATGCCGCCTCTGCCGACGCCACAGATAATGCCACTGCCTGTGCCGCTTTCCGTCTCTGCTTTGAGGATGGGGCAGAGAATATAGGCATAGGCTGGGGGTCCATGATGGGCCGTATGGCAGACTGGGCAGAGCCGGAAGCAGGGGAGGAACACAAGAACTGCCGGCTTTTCCCCCTGATCGGCGGCATAGGTGCCTCCTACCGGGGATATCATACCAACGAGCTGGCCAGAATAATTTCCGGAAAGCTGGGATGTGAGGCGGATTATCTTTATTTTCCCGCCTTTTTTGATTCGGAGCAGGAGCTGGCTCTGATACGGAATATGGAGACCTTCCGGGGTGTGTCCCAGCGCTGGGACGATATTGACCTGGCTTTTGTAAATGTGTCAAACTATCCTTCTTATCCGGATCTGGGTGTGGAATACCGCTACAGTGGGCAGCTGCTGCGCCGCCGGGCAGTGGGGCGTATACTGGCCCACTATTATGACGAAGATGGCAGCATTATCCAGCCCGACGTGGATAATGTTATACAGTGCTCCGTTGAGCAGCTGAGCCATGCCGGAAAGCTTGTGGCTCTCTGCTCTGCCCACCTGAAGGAGGAGAGCGTCATCGGCGCATTGCGTCTTAAACTTATTGACACTCTGGTGCTGCCGTGCAGCCTGGCAGAGCGAGTGCTGGCACGGATGGAGAAATCCCAGGCATAAGCAGAATATAACATCGATTTACTTGGCTAAACTATACAAAAGCCGAACTAGGCTTTTTGTGGTTTAGCCAAATTTTTTTTGCACCGACAGAAAAGACTTGTAAGACTAACTTACATATGTTATGTTTAAGTCAGAAGAAAACAACAAAAAATAACATATGTTAAACACTGGGAGGAAATGCGAATGACAAAAGCGGAGCTGACGGAGAGATTCAAAAGTGCCTGCCGCCGGGTGACGGGGGCCGAAGCGGAACTCACGGAAATAGACTCTAAATTCGGAGATGCAGACCACGGTATAACCATGACCAAGATAGCTGCCGCTATTGAGGGGGCAGTGGAAGAAAGCCAGGGGGGAATCAGGGCAATGCTGGATGATGCTGCCATGGCGGTGATGATGATAAACGGCGGCAGTGCAGTGCCTCTCTGGAACACCTGGTTGGACGGTATGCAGGAGGCCGCCCCGGAGGGGGAGGAGATAAGCGCCGGGGAACTGAAGGAGATGTTCCGACAGGCCTATGAAACTCTCTTTGCCCTGTCCAAAGCCAAGGTTGGGGACAAGACTATGATGGATGCCCTCATCCCGGCCACGGAAGCCATGCAGGCCGCCGGGGAGGATGAGGCGGAGATTTTCAACGCCGCTGCGGAGGCGGCTTTGAAAGGGGCGGAAAACAGCAAAAACTTCGTCTCCAGGTTTGGCCGGGCCAGAAGCTACGGTGAGGCCACCATAGGTACTCCTGATGCCGGGGCAGTTTCCATGAGCTATTTCTTTGCCGGGCTTGCCGGAAAATAAGGCGCTGAGCATTGTCTGTAACAGGTTCAATATATAACAAAACATTTAAACAGGAGGAAAAGCACTATGAAAATGAAGAAGTTTCTCAACGACCCCAATACCCTCACCGACGAGCTGCTGGAGGGCATGGCCCTGGCCCACAAGGACATCGTGGACGTACAGGGACACCTGGTCATCAGCAAGGCCCTGAAGGATGCGGACAGAGTGACCATAGTCACCTTCGGCGGCAGCGGCCATGAGCCCGCCCAGGCCGGTTTCGTAGGCAGCGGCATGCTGGATATCCAGGTGGTGGGCGACGTGTTTGCAGCTCCCAATCCTCAGGTGGTATTCGAGGCCGTAAAGATGGCCGACAAGGGTCACGGCGTTCTGCTGCTGGTGCTCAACCACGCTGGGGATATGCTCTGCGGCAATATGGTTATGAAGATGGTGGGCAAGGCCGGCATGAACGTGCGCAAGGTGGTCACCCAGGAGGACATCTCCAACGCTCCCCGCTCCAACTCCGACGACCGCCGGGGCCTGGCCGGGGCAATCCCTCTCTACCACATTGCTGCTGCCGCCGCCCGGGAGGGCAAGAGCCTGGACGAGGTAGCGGACATCGCCCAGAAGTATGCAGACTCCATGGCTACCATTGCCGTTGCAGCCCGCTGCGCCACCCACCCCGCCACCGGCGCCGAGTTCGGTGATCTGGGCGATGTGGATATGGAGATCGGCATGGGCCAGCACGGCGAGGGCGGCGGCGGACGCCAGCCCATGAAGAGCGCCAAGGAAACCATAGAGATCATGGCCAACGCTCTGGTGAAGGACATCCCCCTGGTGAAGGGCGACAAGGCCTTCGTCATGATAAACGGCTCCGGTGCCACCACCCTTATGGAGATGTTCATCCTCTACAAGGACTGCGTGAAGTACCTTGAGAGCCTGGGCATTGAAGTTGTTGCCAACATGGTGGGAGAGATACTCACCGTTCAGGAGCAGGCCGGCTTCCAGCTGAACATCGCCAAGTGGGACGATGAGACTCTGCGCCTCTGGAATACCCCGGCTCACACCGCCGCTTTCTTTAAGGAGTAATGAAAAATGGCTGATGCAATAGGAAATAAGGCCGCCAAGGATTACCACCTTGACATAGCCGCCCCGGACCAGGGCTTCTTTGCCAAGGGCCTTGGCAACACCGACTGGGGCATGAAGAACCGCCTTTCCCGCATATTTTCACCCAAGTCCGGCAACACCGTTATGCTGGCCTTTGACCACGGATACATAATGGGTTCTACCGCAGGGCTTGAGCGTCTGGATGTGAGTATAGCCCCTCTGTGTGAATATGCGGACGTGCTCATGGGAACCAGAGGCGCTCTGAGAAGCTGCATCCCACCCACCCTGAACAAGGCCGTCTGTCTGAGAGCCACCCACGACAGCTCCGTCCTCTTTGACGACATGAGCCAGGGCTGCGGCCTGGGTGTGGATATGGAGGAGGCCCTGAGGATGAACGCCTCGGCCCTGGCTATCCAGTGCTTTGTGGGCGGCGCCGGTGAGCGTGATTCTCTGGAAGTGCTGTGCCGGGCTGCCGACGCAGGCTACCGCTATGGCGTACCGGTGATGGGCGTCACCGCCGTGGGCAAGGAGATGGAGCGCACACCCAAGTACTTCCTCCTGGCCACCCGTATCCTTGCAGAACTGGGGGCCAGCATGGTAAAGACCTACTTCTGCGAGGACTTTGAAAATGTGGTAGCCGCCTGCCCGGTGCCCATTGTCATTGCCGGAGGCAAGAAGCTGCCGGAGGCGGAAGCTCTCACCATGGCCTACAGGGCCATACAGAGCGGCGCCCGGGGCGTGGATATGGGCCGGAACATATTCCAGAGCGAATGTCCCATTGCCATGTGCAAGGCCGTGGCCAAGGTGGTCCATGAGAACTTCACCGACAAGGAGGCCTATGAGTTCTACCTCAACGAGAAAAACTGAACTTTTGATGTAAATAAGAGAAAAGAGGGTATACAGCCGCTTGCCTTCCACAACGCACAGCCGTATACCCTCCGGGCGGAGCATAAATGCTCACCCTCTTATTATACTTGCAGCATCCCTTTAAGTCAAATTAAATGAGATAAAACAGGTAAAAAATAATAGGAGGAAAATTTATGAAGTTCAGCAAGTACATAGTCGGCCCCATCATCGTTGCAATTCTGGCAACAGTCATGCAGATAATTGATCAGCTCCTGGCGGCAAACACCATTGTGGGCAGCCTCCTGGCCGGCGGCGGTTCCTGGATAGCCTTCCAGGCCTGGGCCTGCTATTTCCTGGGCGGGTGCAATGTTAAGGGCGGAGTGAAAGCCTTCATAGCCTATGTGATAGGCATAGCCGCCTCCATTGGGATCATGGTGCTGGGGGGCTGGTTCGGCGGATTCGTGGGAGGCTTCTTCGGGGTACCTCTGGCTATCCTGATTATAGTCATCCCCTGCATCTGCTGCGAGAAGGTTGAAATACTCAGCTATGTTCCCGCCCTCTTTGTGGGCGCCGGAGCCTACTTCGGCATAATGGGCTACATTGCCGGCGGCGTGGCCGCTCCCTATACCGGCAGCTTTGTGGCCTTCGGTCTGATGGAGCTGTTCTACTGTGTGTTCGGTCTGGTCTGGGGCTGGCTCACCGTCACCTTCCGCACCGCCTATGAAAAGAGCGTGACCGCAAAAGCGGAAAAGTAATTGCCTGATATAAAAGCAATTTATAATTAATAACAGGAGGAAACATCATGGCAGCAGAATACATGCACATCGGCATACCCGTGCTGAACAAAAAGCCCGGTATGGTATACAACGACTGGGGCAGGTTCTGGGTCAACGAGAGCGTGGATGCCTACGACTACAAGATCGAGTATCTGAAATTTGAAGAAGGTACCCGTTTTCCGGAAATTCTCTCCAAGCATCCCCATGTGGCCTATAAGGTGGACAACGCCGATCCCTACCTGGCGGAGGCGGACCGGGTCATCTTCGGGCCCGAGGCCCTGGGGGACAATGTGCGCCTGGCCTTCATCGTCAAGGACGACGCCATTATCGAGCTCTACGAGGAAAAGTAAATCCAGTCTGTCTTACCCGGGCCGGGGATGTGCTCCCCGGCCCGGGTTTTCTCTTTACGGGGGAAGAGGGATGTTGTATACTTGCAGCAGAAACATAGATTTTCGGGAGGTAGCCGTATGATAAGCCTTTGCAATGGATGGGAATTCAGTCCTCAATGGAGCGAGGACTTTATGAAAGGATTGGCCGCCGGGGAACCGGTGCGCTTGCCCCACAACGTGAAGGAGCTGCCTTTGCACTATGCCGGGCCGGAGGACTACGAGGGGGTCCGGGGCTACCGGCGGGAGCTGGATATACCGGAAACTTGCCGGGGAAAGAAGCTGTTTTTACAGTTTGACGGCGCCGCCCATCAGGCCTGGGTGTATGTGAACGGCTGCCTTGCCGGGGAGCACCACAGCGGCTACACCGCCTTCCGCCTGGATATTACGGAACTTGTAAACTACGGCGGGGAAAACCTGGTGGCGGTGAAGCTGGATTCCCGGGAGGACGGGGCCATCCCACCCTTCGGTTTTGTGATAGATTACCTCACCTACGGCGGCCTCTACCGGGAGGCCTGGCTGGATGTGCGGGAACAGAGCTATATTGAGGATATTTTCGTCACCACTCCCACACTGACTACCGCCCGGGTGAGAATGAAGATACAGGGAGACTGGGATAAGCTCCGCCTTTCCATACTGGACGGGAACAAGGAGCTGCTCAATGTTCAGGGGGGGACGGACCAGAGACTCAGTCTGCCCCAGGCGGAACCCTGGGATATCCTCTCACCCAAGCTCTACACCCTGAGGGCGGAGCTACTGGATAAAGAGGGGAGAAGCCTGGATTCTCAGAATGTCACTTTCGGCTTCCGCACCGCGGAGTTTCGTGCCGAGGGTTTCTACCTCAACGGGAAAAAGACCTTTCTCCGAGGTCTGAACCGGCATCAGAGCTATCCATATATAGGCTATGCCGCCACTGAAGCTCTTCAGCGGGAGGATGCAAGGATACTGAAGCAGGAACTTAAATGCACCGCCGTGCGCACCTCCCACTATCCCCAGAGCCAATATTTCATAGACGAATGCGACCGGCTGGGCCTGCTTGTGTTTACCGAGCTGCCGGGGTGGCAGCACATAGGGGACGAAAAGTGGAAGGATCAGGCTGTGGAGAATGTACGGGAGATGATACTCCAGTACCGCAACCACCCCAGTATAATCCTGTGGGGCGTGAGGATTAACGAGAGTGTGGACGACGACGAGTTCTACCGCCGTACCAATGCCCTGGCCCATGAGCTGGACGACAGCCGCCAGACATCCGGCGTGCGCTATCTGGAAAAGAGCAGCTTGCTGGAGGACGTGTATTCCTATAACGACTTCTCCCACAACGGTCTGACTCCAGGAGCCAAAAAGAAAAAGGACGTTACGCCAGACATGGGCAAGGCTCTGATAATCAGCGAGCACAACGGCCATATGTTCCCAACCAAGAGCTTTGACCCCTGGGAAAAAAGGCAGGAGCACGCCCTGCGCCACGCCCGGGTCCAGTCGGCGGCGGCTGCCTCCGGGGAGCACGCCGGCTGCTTCGGCTGGTGCATGTTCGACTATGCCACCCACAAGGATTTCGGTTCCGGGGACCGCATCTGCTACCATGGGGTGCTGGACTCCTTCCGCAATCCAAAGCTGGCCGCGGCTGTGTATGCCAGCCAGGGGGATGAGCCGGTGCTGGAGCTGGGCTGTCCCATGGACATAGGAGACTATGCCGCCGGTAATGTGGGGAAGATATATGCCTTCACCAATGCCGAGGAAGTGGCGTTGTACAAAAATGATGTGTATGTCACAAGCTTCACCAAACGGGAGCAGGAGGGACTGCGCTGCGGCCCGGTGCTGATTGACGACACCATAGGGGAGCTTTTAAAGACCCAGGAGGGCTATTCGGATAAGGAGGCGGAGCTGCTGCGACGCTGTCTCATCTCTGCGGGTAAGCACGGTCTTGCCAATATGCCCGCCGCCGACAAGGCCCGGATGCTCTGGTGCATGCTGCGCTACCGCCTGAGTATGGCCGAGGGAGTGAAACTCTATGGCAAGTATGTGGGCAACTGGGGCGGCGAGGCTACCCGCTGGCGCTTTGATGGCAGAGTGGGGGGCAGGACGGTAATAAGCCGGACCCTCTGCCCGGGAAGGCAGCTCCATATGGAAGCCCGATGCAGCCATACCCTGCTTAAAGAAGTGGACACCTACGATATGGCGGCGGTGCGGGTGCGGCTGCTGGACGAGTGGAACAACACCGCAAGCTATGCCCAGCTGCCGGTGCACTTTGAAGTCAGCGGGGTGCTGGAGCTTGCCGGGCCGGACTGGGCCACGGCGGAGGGAGGCATGACCGGCTGCTATGTGAAAACCACGGGCAGGGCCGGAAAGGCGGAGCTTGAAATATCTGTTCAGAGCCTTGAGCCGGTAAAGATTGAATTTGAGGTGGAGATATGAGATTTGAATATATCGCACAGCTTATTGACGGCAAAAGTCTGCGGGGCAGCCGGGAAATTGTTCCCGGTGAAAACGCCGTTAATCTCACCCTGCCTGAGGGCGTACTGGAGCGGGTCGAAGGTTCTATGGATCTTGAGCTGGGGGAAGGAGAAAAGTTTTTCATAAACGGCTATCAGACCTGGAGCTATTGCCCGGAATATGACAAAAACAGCAGGATGATGCCCTGGAAGAAGCTGCCTGAATTTGTGATTCGCCATTACGGCATAGACCGTTATGGGGACTACCATTTTATGGAGTACTCAAAAAAGAGGGGCGTCACCCATGGCTACAGCTATTGCTACTTCCGACAGGGGGAGAGCTACCGGCTTTTTGCCTCACTGGACGAGCGGCCGGGCTACACCGTGTTTCGCTATGACAGCCGGGCGGGCATACTCAGCATCCAACGGGACTGTGCCGGACTGAAGGTAAACGGGGACTATCCGGCTTTCCGGCTATATTGCGCCCAGGGCAGCGAGCAGGAGGTTTTTGATGGCTGGTTCAAGGCCATGGGCATAGAGCCCAGAACAAAGGAAAAGATCGCCGGCTATTCCAGCTGGTATAACCGCTATGAGAGAATAGACGAAAAGAGCATACTCTCCGACTTGGAGGGGTGCTCCCAGGTGCTGAAGGAGGGAGATCTCTTTCAGATAGACGACGGCTGGCAGATAGGCGTGGGGGACTGGCAGGTTAATAAGAAAAAATTCCCCAACGGCCTCAAGCCCATTGTGGATGAGATACATGCCAAAGGACTGAAAGCCGGGCTGTGGCTGGCCCCCTTCGGCTGCCGCCGGAGAGCAAAGCTGATGAAGGAGCACCCGGACTGGCTCCTGTATGTAGACGGCAAGCCCTGGCACTGCGGATGCAACTGGGGCGGCTTCTACGCTCTGGATATAGACAAGCCGGATGTGGCGGAGTATCTGCGCCAGGTGTTTGACACGGTGCTGAACAAGTGGGGATTCGACCTGGTGAAGCTGGACTTCCTATATGCCGCCGCCCCCTTCGGGAACATGAGAGAAACCCGGGCTGGACGGATGGTGCGGGCCATGGAGCTTTTGCGGGAAGTCTGCGGAGACAAGCTTATTCTGGGCTGCGGAGTTCCGCTGATGCCCGCCTTCGGACTGGTGGACTACTGCCGAATAGGCTGCGATGTGGGCCTGGACTGGAACAACAGCTGGATAATGCGCCGCACCAACCGGGAGCGGGTATCTACAAAGCAGGCGATATACAACAGCATCTTCCGCCGCCAGCTCAACGGGCGGGCCTTCCTAAGCGACCCGGATGTGTTTTTCCTGAGAGAGGACAACATCAAGCTGACATATCGGGAGAAAAAGCTTCTGGCCGACTGCTGCAGCCTTTTCGGCGGCATGCTCCTGTGCTCGGATGACATGTCCAAATATTCAACGGAGGCCCTGGCCCAATACCGACAGATGCTCCGCATGCGACGGGCGGAGAATATTAAAGTGCTGGCCGACGGAGGCCTCACCGTGGAATATGAACTGGACGGAGAGAGGCAAAGCTTCCGTGTAAAATAGCAGCCAGACAGTTTACATATACTGGAAACAACTTAGGCAGACAGGACAAATTCCGTCTGCCTAAGTATATTTTATCCTATTCTTTTGTCAAAAATGGACAATTCGAGATTGCGATAATAAAACTACTGTGGTATAATGTGCAGAAAAGCAGCCAATAAAAAAGGAGACATAACTTGGAAACCATAAGCCAGATTCTGGCAAGGGAGCTGGACAAGCCCCTGAGCCATATAGAAAACGTTATCAGCCTCTTGGATGAGGGAAACACCATACCTTTTATTGCCCGGTACCGTAAGGAACTGCACGGAGCCATGGATGATACTTCACTGAGGGCTCTGGCGGAAAGGCTGGAGTATCTCCGCAACCTCCAGCAGCGACGGGAGACGGTAAAAAAATCCATAGAGGAGCAAGGCAAGCTGACGGAGGAACTCTCCCAGGCCATTGACGGGGCGGAGACTCTTGCTGCTCTGGAGGATCTTTACAGGCCCTATAAACAAAAGCGCCGTACCCGGGCAACCGTGGCAAAGGAAAAAGGACTGGAGCCCCTGGCCCAGCTGCTCTTTGAACAGGGCAGGGAACTGCCGGCGCCGGAGGAAGCGGCAAAAGATTATGTAGATCCGGAGAAGGGCGTGGATACTGTAGAGGAGGCCCTGGCCGGCGCCTCCGACATCATTGCCGAAATGATCTCCGATGACGCGGCCATACGGGGCCTTTTGAGGGACTATATCAATTCCAGCGGCAGACTTGTGTCGGCTGCTGCCACTGAGGAGGACAGCGTCTACCGGCTGTATTACGATTTCAGCCAGAGCCTCAGCCGTCTCCAGAGCCACCAGATACTGGCCATAAACCGGGGAGAAAAAGAGGGCATATTGAAGGTATCTGTAGAGGTGGACCGTGAGGCCGCGTTGCAGAGGCTGCGCCGGGCGGTGATAAAGCCGGGCAGCGCCGCCATGGCCTTTGTCCGCTCCGCTGCTGACGATGCCTATGACCGTCTCATCTTCCCGTCTCTGGAGCGTGAGGCCAGAAACAGCCTCACCGATTCCGCCTGTGAGGGGGCAATAAAGATGTTTGCCCTGAACCTCAAGCCCCTGCTGATGCAGCCTCCGGTGAAGGGCAAGGTCACTATGGGGCTTGACCCCGGCTACCGCAACGGCTGCAAGGTGGCGGTGGTGGACGGCACCGGAAAGGTGCTGGATACCGCTGTAGTATATCCCACTTTCTCCGCCGGAAAAAAAGCGGAGGCTATCCGTATACTCTCCGGACTTATCAGAAAGCATGGGGTGGAGCACATTGCCATCGGCAACGGCACCGCCTCCCGGGAGACGGAACAGATGGCCGTGGAGATGCTACATGAACTGGGAGGCGGCCAGGCCTACGCCATTGTAAACGAGGCCGGCGCTTCGGTGTATTCTGCATCCAAGCTGGCGGCGGAGGAGTTCCCGGACTATGACGTGAACCTGCGTTCGGCGGTGTCCATAGCCCGCAGACTACAGGACCCCCTGGCGGAGCTGGTGAAGATAGACCCCATGGCTATAGGTGTGGGCCAATATCAGCACGATATGCCCCAGGCCAAGCTGGAGGAGACTTTGGACGGCGTGGTGGAAGACTGCGTCAATGCCGTGGGTGTGGATATAAATACCGCCTCACCCTCTCTGCTGCAAAGAGTCTCGGGACTGAATAAGACCACGGCCAAGAACATCGTGGCTTATAGAGAGGAAAACGGAGTATTCACCAGCCGAAAGAGTATAACCAAGGTGCCGAAGCTGGGGCCGAAAGCCTTCCAGCAGTGCGCCGGATTTTTGAGAGTGCCGGAGAGCAGGCAGGTCCTGGACAATACCGCCGTCCATCCCGAGAGCTATGCTGCCGCAGAAAAGCTTCTGGAGCTCTGCGGCTATACCCTGGAGGATGTGGCTCAGGGGAATATCTCCCAGCTGCCGGAGCGGCTGGAAGCTTACGGTGCTGCCAGAGCCGCAGAGGACTGCGGCGTGGGTGAACCCACCCTCAGGGACATAGTATCCGAGCTGTTAAAGCCGGGAAGGGACCCGCGGGATGAGCTGCCCCCGGTGCTGCTGCGCAGAGATGTGCTGGAAATAAAGGACTTGAAGCCCGGCATGGAGCTGATGGGCACGGTGCGCAATGTGATAGACTTCGGCGTTTTCGTAGACATAGGCGTCCATCAGGACGGGCTGGTGCATATATCCCAGATAAGCGATAAATTCATCCGCCATCCCAGCGAGGTCTTGGCGGTAGGTGATGTGGTAAAGGTAGTGGTGCTGGAAGTGGAGGAGAAAAAGCACCGCATATCTCTTTCAATAAAACAGGCGAAAGGTCGGTGAATCAAATGACGATGTCAAAGGAAGAACTGCGGAACATCAGAATAGCTCAGCTGATAAATTACGGCGTCTCACGGGGCCTTATAGAGCGGGAGGACAGATATTGGGCGGTGAACAACATCCTCTCCGTACTGGGGCTGGACAGCTTCCAGCTTCCGGAGGAGATACTTTTCGACCCTCCGCTGGAGGAGATACTGAGATGGCTGCTGGACGACGCGGAGGAGCGGGGCATCATACCAGGAGGAGTCACCAGCAGGGACTTGCTGGATTCCAAGCTCATGGGGGTACTCACACCGCGGCCTTCTCAGGTCATAGAGAAATTCTGGTTCCAGTATAAAATAAGCCCCATGTCCGCTACCCAGTGGTACTACGATTTCAGCCGGTATACCGACTATATCCGCAGCTACCGGGTTATCAAGGACATGAAATGGGTATCCAAGACCCAGTATGGAGACATAGACATCACCGTCAATCTCTCCAAGCCGGAGAAGGACCCCAGAGCTATTGCCGCCGCCAAACTCCAGAAGAGCTCCGGATATCCCAAGTGCCTGCTTTGCCGCCAGGCTGAGGGCTATGCCGGACGCATGGACTATCCCGGAAGGGCAAACCACAGGATAATCCCGCTCAAACTCAACGGGGACAACTTCTTCCTCCAGTATTCCCCCTATGTGTACTACAATGAGCACTGCATTGTGCTCAATGAAAAGCACGTGCCCATGAAGATAGACAAGGATACTTTCCTGCGTCTGCTGGACTTTGTGCGCCAGTTCCCTCACTACTTCCTGGGCAGCAATGCAGACCTGCCCATAGTGGGCGGCTCCATACTCAGCCACGACCACTTCCAGGGCGGCAATTACTGCTTTGCAATGGAGAAGGCGGAAGTGGAGCACCAGCTATCCTTCCCCGGATTTTCCGACGTGCAGGCCGGTATAGTGAAATGGCCCATGTCCGTAATCCGTCTGCGCTGCGCCGACAGCGGGCGCATAGCCCAGCTGGCGGATAAGATACTTGCGGCCTGGAGAGTCTACAGCGACGAGAGCGTGAATGTCTTTGCCGAGACTGACGGGGAACCTCACAACACCATTACCCCAATCGCCCGCCGACGGGGCAAGGATTACGAGATGGATCTGGTGCTGCGCAACAACCTGACTACGGAGGAGCACCCTCTTGGTCTGTTCCATCCCCATGCTGAGCTGCACCACATAAAGAAAGAGAACATAGGGCTCATCGAGGTGATGGGCCTGGCAGTGCTGCCGGCAAGGCTTAAAGACGAACTGGCCCAGCTGGCCCAGCTGCTGAGAAGCGGCGGCGACCTCTATGCCTCAGAGGCTACCGCAAAGCATGCCCCCTGGGCGGAGGAGCTGAAAAAGCACTATGACTTTGCCGCGGAAAACGCAGAGAAGATCCTGCGCCAGGAAGTGGGCGTCGTGTTCCAGCAGGTGCTGGAGCATGCCGGAGTCTTCAAGCGGAATGAACAGGGCCGCGCCGCCTTCCTGCGCTTTATCGACAGCCTGAAATAAATAGCAAAGGTAAGTAAAATGAGACTTGGCAAAGACTGGTACAAAAGCGACAGAGCCAGACTGATGTTTGCCATAATGCTGAACCTGGCCTTCCTGGCTGTGCTGATGCTGTGCTTTGAAGTCCGGTTCGAGGAAAACGACGATCTGACCGTCCAGAAATATCTGGACGGCCAGACCGCCGTAAAGACCCCTTTTGTCATATACATCAACTATTTTCTGGCAAAGCTGCTGATAGGATTATATGACCTGAGCGGCAACGGCCTGCCCATGTTCTCCCTGCTGCAATATGCCATGCTGCTGCTGAGTTTTACGGGGCTGAGCTATATGCTCTTCAAACGCCTGAACCCCCTGGCGGCGGCTGCCGCTTCGTTGGGCGTCCTCTGCTTCTTCGGGGCTGACAGCTATCTTGCACTGACTTATACCAAAACAGCCGGCATAGCCACGGTGGGCGGTACAACCCTGATGCTCCTGGGCTCGGAGGAAAACGGAGGGTCAAAAAGGTGGCTGCCTATGTTTCTGGGCGCCCTTTTGCTGCTTCTGGGCCTCATGATGCGGGACAAGGAATTTGCCGCCTGCGCCGCCCTTATGCTTCCTTTGGGACTGGCGGTATTTGCCGAAAGGCTGAGCCTGGCTCCGGCGGGTGGGAAGCTGAAAACAGGGGCTGCTTTCCTGCTGCCTTTCCTGCTTACCCTGGCCCTGGCCGCCGGGCTGTTTATTGGCAACAATCTAATCTGGGACAACAGCAGCTACAGCGAATATAAGCAGTTCAATGCCCAGCGCAGCCGCTTTGTGGACTACAACGTGCCGGAATATGAGCAAATGCCGGAGGTGTATGAGAGCCTGGGCATAGATGAGAACATGCGGGACATGTTCATGGTAAACTGCTATGAGCGCTCCGTCTGGACTGGGGAGGCCTATGAGACCTTGGCCGACGCCCGGGACCGGTTGGTGGAAAAGCCGTCTGTAGGGGAATGCCTGGGCGTATTTCTGGATCGCTGTTTGGCGGCATTCTTTATACAAAAGCCTATATACGGACTTATGGCGGCGCTGATCCTCTGGCTGGCCTGGGGCAGGAGAGAGCTACTCCAAATTCTGAGTGCGGGTCTGGCCTTTGCATTTTTCCTGCTGATATATCTGTACCTGATACGTCAGGGCAGGTTCCTGGTAAACCGGACGGATGCAGGTTTCTTTTTTGCTCTGGCCGTGACGCTGCTGTGGTTCCTGAACCCGCAAAAGGCAAGGGGAGAGCATGTGCTGTGCCTGGTACTCATTTGCCTGTGCCTGGGGCTGGGATACCGTCAAAACAGGGACTACAGCTATTTCTACCAGGGCAATATCCTGGGAGACGACAGTGCGGACAAAGCGGCGGTGGAGGCTCTTATTGACGACGAGCATCTGTTCCTGGCCGAAGTGGATGCCCTTAACCTGACCTTGTACTCTCCCCTGGAGACGGTGCCCGCCGGCTATGGAGACAGCATAATCCTAATGGGGGATTGGTGTGAGAACCACCCGATGAATAATTCCACCCTGGCGGCCTACGGTATAGAGGAACCGTTGCGGGATGTGGTGAACAACGACAGGGTATGCATAATCAGCAATGACATAGAAACCCCGCTGGAGTTTATAAGGCGCTACTTTGACCCGGAGGCCCGGGCGGAGCTGCTGGAGCCTCTCAGCAGCAAGACCGGGATGGGCATATATCTGATATTGAGCTGAGGAAACAAAATGTCACTCAAGGCAAATGCAAGTGAAAAATGGAACAGGGACGGCAGCTTGCGGCTTGCGGCGGCGGTACTTCTCAATGCCGTACTGCTGGTGCTGCTGCTGAGCTGCTTTACCCCCAGGTTTGAAACCAACGACGAAGTCCTCATGAGCAAGTTCGTGGACGGTCAGATGGGGGAAAAGCGCGCATATATCCCTTTTATAAATATCCTCCTGGGCTTCTTCCTTAAAATGCTTTATACTCTGGCCGGGGAGAGCCTTAACTGGTACAGTATATCCCAGTATGCCCTGATGTTCTGCGGCTTTACTGCCATGACCTGGGTGCTGCTGCGCCGCTTCCGGCCTCTGGCGGCTATGGGCATGGCCGCCGTGATACTTATGACTGTGGGGGTGAACAGCTATCTGTACCCCGCCTTTTCCAAGGTCAGTGCCGTGGCCGCGGCGGGAGGGCTCAGCCTGATGCTCTATGCCGGGGAGAAAGAACAGGGAAAGGCCCGAACCATGATACTGGGCTTTGTTATGGCAGTGCTGGGCTACCTGTGGCGCTTTGAGGAATTCTTCGGTGTGGCGGCGCTGCTGGCCTGGTGCATACCCTGGCGCACGCAGATAAGCGAAACACAGCCGGCGCTGCTTTTC
>CALWWB010000027.1 GCA_944385175.1 uncultured Oscillospiraceae bacterium
TGCGGCGAAAAAACTCTGCGAGGCTTTTTCGACAGTCTCCGGCAGATGCAGCTGCATCTGCCTTTTCACATATCAGAATTTTCCACTGCGGCCGGAAAAGCCCCGGCTGTTTATGCTGGTACCCCCGCCGGATTTCTGGGTGTTTATCCGTTGGCGCATCACCGTGCGGTGGGTAAATCGATCCCGGACTATCCGCATGTTAACCCCGTTTCCGGGCAGGTAGTCCCTGGCTTCGGACTTGTACCGGGCGCTCTTCATCTGAAAAGCAAATATTCCGCAGACCGCCGAGGCCACCGCCAATGGTATAAGCACGATGAAAAAGTTGAAGCCTCCCGGAGCCGAGCCTACATCATAGGGCCGCCCCTGGGCCTCCAAGTCCAGAAGCTCCGTGCAGGCACGCAGATAGGCTTCAAAGCCCCCGGCCCAGTCGTTCTCCCGGAAACGGCTCAGGAAACATTCCTCCATGTACTCCTGGCCATAGTCGGTAAAGGCGCTGTGGCTCAATTCACCGTAGCTTACCATGTCGTAGTCCCGCTCCTCCATGCTCAGAAGCAGGAGTATGCCGTTTTTCTCCCGGCCGTATCCCAGGCCCAGCTCCTCATATATGTCCATGGCAGTCTCGAATATGTCGCCGCTGCCGTAGTCCCTGTAGTCCTCCAAGGTAATGATATAGGGGGCACAGCCATAGTCCCGGGCTATGCCGGAGGCCATAGACTCCAGCTGTGCCCGCTCGTTCCCAGTGAGCAGGCCCGCCCTGTCCGTCACGTATACTGCTGAATACTCAGCCGCCGCCAGGGCGCTGCCCCCAAGGCCTGTCAGCAGGCAGGCGGCAAGGAGCAGGGAAATGAGCAGTTTCTTTTTCATTGCCCTCACACCCCCAGTATCAGATACATAAGCCCCATGAGAGGCAGAGATATTCCGGCAAACCAGGCGGCAAACTTCCCCCAGGATATGGGCAGATCCCCCACCATCCGGCCCGTCTGTCCGTTCATGGCAAAGAGAAAACTTTTGCCTTTCCAGCGGGTACTGAGCATCCACACCGGCAAAAGGGCATACTTTACCCCCAGACGCTTGAGGCGCACATTCTCCCGGGTGGGGATGCAGGTGTTGTAGCCTGTCACGCTCTCCCTCATTACAGACAGAGCCGTGTTTCTGGCCCGCTGATCCGCCCGCTCTCCGCAGGCGGCGGAATCCATGTCGTATCTGTCCGCCAAAAAGCCCGGCAGATAGGCGGTGGAAAAGTCCTTCAGCTCGCTGTAGTCAAAGGGCTCGATGGCATCCATATGGGCATCCGGCATTTTGCTGGAGCCGTCCACAGGTATACCCTCAAACCGGAGGGTACCCGCCCTGCGCAGGCGGTAGTGCTCCGTAGTGGTGATACGCTCATCTCCCCTGACTATGCTGTATACCCTGGTTGCGGAGTAGCTCACGTCCGCCTCCGCCTCTGCGTCATACAGCCAAAAGGGTACATAGACCCCTTTTATCTCATCTATGTGATTCTCTTTTGAAAAGCTGCGGGGAAGGAGCACCTTGCCCTTGTAAAAGTTTTTCAGAGCAGCCTTTGCCTGCTGCTTGTCCAGCTTGAAGGGCAGCACATAGTCCGGTCTGAGCATGTCCGCAAAACGGCTCTGGATGATGCTGGGATTGCCGCAGTAGGGGCAGCTGGTAGCTGCGGTGCTCTCGTCGCATACCAGCTCCGCCCCACAGGAAGGGCAGCTGTAGGAGCGCATCCCCTCTCCGTCCCAGTTCTCTTCCAGAGGGACATAATCCCCCTGGTCGTCCCCATCCTCAAATTCCGGAGCGTCATCCTCTTCCGGCTCCGGAGTGCCCTGAGCCCCATAGAGCTTCTCTATCTCCCGGACCGGGTATTTATTCCCGCAGTATTCACATTCCAGCATGCCGCTGTCCCCGGCAAAATGCAGCGGGCCGGTACAGGACGGGCATTGGTAATTGGTGACTTCTGCCGCCATAGTCTTTTACCTCACCGATGATTTACAGAATGTCCCCGTCATCAAAGGGGTCGCCGCACTGGGGGCAGAACTTGGGCGGCTTTGTGGGGTCCTTTGGCTCCCAGCCGCATTTGTCGCATTTGTACTGGGGCTGGCCGGCGGGCTTCTTAGCCCCGCATTCGGTGCAGAACTTTCCCTTGTTCACCGTGCCACAGCTGCCGCAGGTCCAACCTGCCTCCGGCTTCTTAGCCCCGCATTCCGGGCAGAATTTTCCCGCAGCCAGAGTACCGCAGCTGCCGCAGGTCCAGCTTCCGGCAGGAGTTGGTTCCTCCATGCTCTGCCCGGGCTGCTGCGCTCCCATCTGATACAGAGTCTGGGCGTTTATGCCACCAGCAGCTCCCGCCATGTTCATTCCCATAAAGCCCATGGCGGCTCCGGCAGCATTCCTGGCCGCGTCCTGCATGGCCTGGGCCTGGGCACCTGCCAGATTGGCGGCAGCTCTGGTTGGGTCCATAAAGGCGGCACTGCGCTGCATCTGCTTTATGAGCTGCTCGTCCTCCTCCCCGGCCTTCACGCTGCTGAGACCGAAGGAGACTATCTCCAGTCCCCGCAGCTCCCGCCACTTTGCGGAGAGCACCTCATTGAGGGCCTGGGCAATCTCCATGGTGTGGCCGGGCAGGGCGCTGTAGCGTATGCCCATGGCGGAGATCTTTGCAAAGGCAGGCTGCAAAGCGGTGAGCAGCTCGCTTTTCAGCTGTCCATCCAGGCTCTCCCGCCTGAATTCCTCCCCCACATTGCCGCACACATTGGTGTAAAACAGTATGGGGTCACAGATACGGTAGCTGTACTCCCCAAAGCAGCGGATGGAAATGTCCACATCCAGCCCGGCACGCTCATCCACCACCCGGAAGGGCACTGGGGATGGAGTGCCGTATTTGTTGCCGGTCAGCTCTTTGGTGTTGATGTAGTACACCCGCTGATCTCTGGGTGCTTCTCCGCCGAAGCCGAAGCGCTTGCCGATATTTTTGAAGCTCTCCATTATGCCCTCGCCCAGATCCCCCGCGAATATGCTGGGCTCGGTGGAGCTGTCGTACACGAATTCCCCGGGCAGGGCACAGAGCTCGGTTATCCTGCCGTTATCCACTATTATCATGCACTGGCCGTCGGCCACGGCGATGACGGAGCCTTTGGTTATGATGTTGTCCCTTCCCCGGCGGTTGGAGGAAAAGCCGGATACCTTTTTCTCCCCCTTCACCATAAGGATGCCGCTGTCCAAAGCGTCACAGTAGAAATACTCCTTCCACTGATCTGCCAGCACGCCGCCTGCGGCGCTGAGTCCCGCGCGAATAAGTCCCATGTTTTTTCTCCTTTCAAAACATCTCCATGGATATTTTGATATGAGTATACCAAAAACACTGTTAAAAATCCATTAATTCTTGGCACCCTGCCAGGTTCTTATAAATTCTTAATCAATGTATTTCCCTAATTCAAAAGCGCTTAGACCGGAAGGCCCGGAGCTATGTAGGCTGGGAGCCGGTCTTTGCCGCGCAATAGAAAACGTCGCTGCGGACGATATGGCGTCCGCAGCGACGTGATGGAGCGGGGTACGGGAGTCGAACCCGCCTAGCCAGCTTGGGAAGCTGGAGTAATACCGATATACCAACCCCGCATTTTCAATGCCTGGACATTATAGCATAGGAGAACCCAAATTTCAATAGGCAATAATAAAAACCATGCGACGGAATTCCCCTGCCTGCCCCGGTATACCCGGGTTAAAATACTGCTGCCGGCGGCGGGTTGATAGGGCGCATCACGGCCGTATGCAATGAGGATACCCGCCTTATCCAAAAAGGCCGGGAGCAAACGCTCCCGGCCCAGCTTGTCGAAAAAGACTACGTCTTCTTCGACAAAAGAGGCTTGCACTTCGCTTCATGCCTCGGTTGTACGCCGAGGGCGTACAATTCGACACTTCGCTCCGTGAGAAGTGTTTTCTGCGACGCACATGTCGCCGCAGAAAACGATTAAAATTATTTTTTCGCTGAGGCGAAAAAACTCTGCGAGGCTTTTTTGACAGTCTCAGGCCGGGAGCAAACGCTCCCGGCCTTCAGGCGTTTCAATTACTCTTCGGGGCTGAACTCGTCCTTGCCCACGCCGCACAGCTCACAGGTGAAGTCATCGGGAAGGTCTTCCCACTTCACGCCGGTCTCGTCCTCATCGTAGACCCAGCCGCATACATTGCACACGTATTTCATGGCTTTTCCTCCTGAATCAATTTATAGATACGGGCTCAATTACTTGAAGTAGCGGTTCAGCAGGCCCTCGAAAGCCTTGCCGTGGCGGGCCTCGTCACGGGCCATCTCATGGACGGTGTCGTGAATGGCATCCAGATTGTACTTCTTGGCCAGCTTAGCCAGCTCGAACTTGCCGGCGGTGGCGCCGTTCTCGGCCTCAACGCGCATAGCCAGGTTCTTCTTGGTGCTGTCGGTGACAACCTCGCCCAGAAGCTCGGCAAACTTGGCAGCGTGCTCGGCCTCCTCCAGGCCGGCCTTCTCCCAGTACATGCCTATCTCGGGATAACCCTCCCGGTGTGCGACCCGGGCCATGGCCAGGTACATGCCCACTTCGGTGCATTCGCCCTCGAAGTTGGCCTTCAATCCGGCAATGATCTCAGCCTTGACTTCCTCGGGAACATCGGCGCCAAACTGCTTGCCCACGCCCACAACATGCTCGGCAGCCCAGGCCATGCCTTCCTTCATCTCGGTGAACTTGGAGCCGGGAACCTTGCACTGGGGGCAGAACTCGGGGGGAGTGTCTCCCTCATGAACGTAACCGCATACGGGACATACCCATTTCTTCATAGTAAATTTCCTCCTGATAAGTAATTATGTTTGGTATTTTTGATTATATATTTTCATTGCAGCATTTGCAATAAAAAACTAAAATTTGTCAGCTGGCTTGGGCCTTGCGGCAGCAGCTGCAGAGCCCCCTCACAGTGAGGGAACAGTCCTCCGTCAGAAAACCGTACTCCCTGTCCAGCTCCCGGCAGGTATCTGCCACGGCCTCCGGCAGTTCCATATCCATTACACGGCGGCAGCTGCGGCAGACAAAGTGGGCATGGGGCTTGGTATCGGCATCATAGCGCTCCTGGCCGGAGACCCGGCACACGCTCACTGTCAAGCCCTCCTCCGCCAGCACACCCAGGTTCCTGTAAACGGTGCCCAGGCTGAGCTCGGGATATTCCTCCTTGAGCTGCCGATAGAGCATTTCCGCAGTGGGGTGTTCTTTGGTGGCGCAGAGGGCATCCAATATGGCCTGACGTTTTTTACTGTTTTTCCTTCTATTATCCATCGGCACTCCAAATCAATAATAATTCTTATTACTGAAATTAATATAGCACAGCCCACCGGTTTTGTAAAGGGATTTTTTCAAAAATCTTCGTCTTTTTTATCACACACTTTTTTATTGCTGACCCTCCTGCGGCTGTTCCACCAGTTGGGCCAGGGCCGGGGCCGCAGCATTTCCGAACAGGCGTATGGCTGCCAGGGCCTCCTGGAGAGTGTTGCCGTTGCTGCCCACCTCCACTATCATCGATCCTGGGCAGAGGTGTTGATTGTATCGCTCCCGCACCAGGGACACCGGACGCATCAGCGTTGGGTGCCGTGCATTCACGGAGTTTTGCAGATACAGAGCCAGCGCCAGATTTTGGTGCCAGTTCGGGTGTTCCAGTCCGCTCTCATCTGTACCCACCAGCAGCATGATCTGGCTTGCCACAACTCCATCCTCTTCAGCCATGGTCTTATATACCACATCGTCGGTACCCAGGGCATCCCTGTGTATATCCAGCACTATCTTTATACTGGGGTAATCTCTCAGATACTGCTCCACAGCCTGGCCAGACCGGGTGTATGAGCCGGTATAGCTGGGATAATCGTATATACCTCTGTCATGGATGACGTTGAGACCTGCCTCCTGAAAAATCTCTGTCAGTTCATCGCCAATGCGCACGATGTTGAACTCCGTATCTTCGGTACGGTTTGTGTCGCTGGGTTCATAGCGGTCCAGTCCCGCCTGGGTATAGGCTTCGCTGGAATGGGTGTGGATTATCAGTATTTGCGGCTCTGCTGCGCTCAAGCTTATTCCCGGGCCGTCGGCAACTATCTGGGATGCATCTACCCAGTACTGGGTAGCATTGTTGATGCTCAGCCCGCCCTCTATTGTAGTCTCCAATATCTCCACATCTTCGGCCGGTTCCGGTTCTGCTGCGGCTTCCGCCGGTTCCGCCAATTCCATCTCCGGCAGCCCCAGTCCGCTCTGTTCCGCCATGGCGGTTATTTTCTGTACCGGCTCCGCTGTGGCAGTTACACTCAAACTCAAGGCGGAAGCCGCCGGAGCAGACTTGAGATTGTCGGAGACCACTACCACATTTTTCATTCTGTCCTCCCCCAGCCTATCCAGAAGGCGTTCGCCTATCCTCTCTCCCGCACCGCTTACGGCCAGCACATACATGACCATGGTGGCGCAGCCCATTACAGCCAATTTTCTCGCAGCCTGCATCACTTACCCGTCCTCTCATAAGTTTGTACATATAAAAATATGTGGCTGAGAGGCCGTATATCATGGCCACTTGAAAAAAGCCGTCTCCCATGTTATCATGTGCTGGATAAAATGGGAAAGGAATCGACGCAGTATGAGATTTCAGTACAGGCCCAGGGGCGTATGTTCCCAGCTTATGGATATAGAGGTAGAGGACGGTCGTATTCTGGACGTCAAAATAACCGGCGGCTGCTCCGGCAATCTCCAGGGCATATCCCGCCTGCTGAAGGGCATGGGTGTGGACGACGCCATAGAACGCATGGAAGGCATACGCTGCGGCATGAAGCGCACCTCCTGCCCGGACCAGCTGGCCCAGGCCCTCAAACTGATGCGTGATGAAGAGAAGATATAAGCTGGCCGCCCTGGCACTGGCGCTGTGCCTGGGCCTCTCCGGATGTACATCGGGCCAGGCGGCAGACGATGCTGGGGTGCCTTTCACCTCTGAGCTGAGTCTCCCCGCCCGGCATCCAGACCCGGGCTATGAACAGTTCCCCGTTTATTTCGACGGTCTGCTTATGGATCAGGGCTGTATCCGGGACGGAGAGCTGTACCTAAATCCGGCGGCCATATGCGGCTATCTGGATATGGATTGGAGCTGGCAGGGGGATGAGGACAACTTCAGCCTCATCCTGGATGGCACGGAGTTCACCGGCAGCAGCTCCCAGGAGTACCTCAGCGGTAACGGACGGTATTTTTACGCTCCCCAGGGTTGGTTCACCGCCGGTGGGCAGCTGTATCTCCCCTATGACCTGCTGGGCCGCTTCCTCTGTCTGGATATTGAGACAGGCCGGGAGCAGAGGATGGATATCTCCACCCTCAACGCAAGGCTCATCCCCGGCGGTGAAGATTACTACGAACTGAATTACCCCAGCGAAGACCTGTTCTGGCTCAGCCAGATAATCCACGCCGAATCCTGGCAGCAGCCCCTGGCCGGGCAGATAGGTGTTGGAAATGTGGTAATGAACCGGGTTGAGAGCCCGGATTTTCCCGCCACAATATTCGATGTGATCTTTGACATGGATCACGATATCATCCAGTTTGAACCCATCTCCAACGGCAGCGTCTACTCCCAGCCTGACGAGATGGCCCGCATAGCCGCCTGCCTGTGCCTGGACGGCTATAATACCGTGGGAGACAGCCTCTATTTTGTAAACCCCGACTACGGCAGCAGCTGGTTCGACTCCAGTCTGGATCTGACCGTCACCATAGGCGACCACAATTTTTATTCAGTCCGAGGTGCATGACCATGCTTGAAGAGCTGCTCCGCTCCGGCTTTGAAACCCTGGGCCTCAGTGCCGATGCCCGGGCTCTGGAGCGCTACCGCATATATTATGAATATCTGGAGGAGACCAACAAGGTCATGAACCTCACCGCCATCTCCGGGGAAAGGGACGTGGCCTCCCTTCATTTTCTGGACTGCGTTCAGCTCCTCTGCCTTGAAGGTTTTTCCGGCAGGCGTGTCATTGATGTGGGCACCGGCGCAGGCTTTCCCGGCCTCGCCATGAAGATCGCCTGCCCCGATATGGAGCTGACCTTGCTGGACAGCCTGGATAAGCGCATCGGTTTTCTGAAAAACTGCTGTGAAAAGCTGGGTTTTCCGGATGTGAGCTGTATCCATGCCAGGGCCGAGGAAATACCCCAGGGCTATAGGGAAAGTTACGACTTTGCCCTGTCCCGGGCCGTAGCCCGGCTGAATGTTCTCAGCGAATTGTGCCTGCCTTATGTTAAAAAAGGCGGCGCCTTTATTGCCATGAAGGGCAGCGAACTTGAAGCAGAGCTACATGAGGCTGAGGCCGCAATTCGTACCCTTGGCGGGAAAGTGGAAAAAAAGCTGGACTACACCATCCCGGGCACCGACGTCACTCATAGTGCCGTCATCATCCGCAAGATAAGCAGCACCCCTGCGAAATATCCCCGCCGCTGGGCCCAGATAAAGAAAAGCCCTCTGTAGGGAAAAAGCCATGATAAAAGGCAGAGCTTTACTTCAAAAGAAGAATGCTCTGCCTTTTGCCGATTTACGGCCTTTTCTCCCCCAGTATGATATCCCCCAAATCTTCAGCCGTGTCGGCTACAACGTGGGCTCCCAGGTTCTCCAGCTTTTCCCGGCCCATAAAGCCCCAGGCCACACCGATGCAGTCTATCCCGGCATTCTTTGCCGTGTTCAGATCCACATCCATATCTCCCACATATACGCTCTCCTCAGCAGTTACGCCCATGCGTTCCATGGCGGAAAGCACTGCCGAGGGGTCCGGCTTGCAGGGGATGCTGGGCCCCGTGCCCACAGCCAGCTCCAGAAGCCCGGGGAAGTACCTCTGAGCCAGCACTCTCACCGCCGGCTCCTGCTTGTTGGATATGACTGCCAGCTTCAGGCCCCGGCCTTTCAGCCTCTCCATCAGTTCGCTTATTCCCGGATAGGGTCCGGTTTTGATCTGGCAATGTTCGTCGTAATACTCCTCATAAAAATCCCGTACCCGGCGGCGCAATTCTTCGGTAGTCCCCTCCGGCACCGAGCAATTCACAAAATGGGCCGGGCCCTTACCCAGGAATGTTTTCATCTCACGGGCATCTCTCTCCGGCATACCGAAATGGCGCAGGCTGTAATTCATTGAGTCTGCCAGATCCCCCAGGGTATCCAGCACCGTACCGTCCATATCAAAAAGCACCGCTTTGTACATATTTATTCCTCCGTATATTCCCGCCATTCCGCAGGAAATCTTAAGAAAATTATAAATTGTCTTTGGTCTTTGCCTATAATATAATGATGTGGAAATAATTTCAAGGGTAAAAGGCCATGAAAAAAATTCTGACTGCCGCTCTCTCCTGTGTTGCGGCTCTTTTGATATTCATACTGTACATGAAGCTGTCCGATGACGGCAGCTCTCAAAAGCTGAACCTGTGGTATGTGGAGGGTGATGTCTCCCTCTCGTCCCTGGAGGCCCTGGCCGAAAGCTACAATTCCCAACGCAGCCGGGACAGCTATGCTCTGAGCCTTCAGGGCTTTGAGACTGAGGAGGCTCTGGCCTCCGCCTTTGAGACTCAGAGGCCCGATCTTCTGCTTTGTTCCTATACCAGAGCCGCAAGCCTGGGCAGCCGGGGCCAGCTGGGCAGCGTGGATCAGTCCGTTGGCGATTACCTGCCGGAGATAGAGCAGGCCCTGCCTTTTGCCGGGCAGAGCTTTTTCCCCATAGGCTCCAGAGTACCTATCCTGGTTTTCAACACCTCTGTTTTAGAGGAGGCCGGCATATCTTCTGATTTTGAAAATCTTGAGAGTTTTATAAGCGCCGCCCAGGATTACCTGGAAAAGACCGGCTCCCCTTTTTTCTCTGCATCCGGACTCAGTCCCCTGCTGTGCACTTGGTCGGCCTCTCTGGGTTACCAGTTGAAGGGCAGGCCGGAGCTGGACGCAATAGACGAGGGTTTTGCCCGGTGCTATAATACTCTGGCCTCCGCCGCCATGGAGGGTAGCTTTCTGCCCCCAGGAGAGGACAGGCTGGAAATGACGGCGGCAGGGCTGCTGCCCTGCGTTTTTGTGGACTCCTCCCTGCTGTCAGGTTTGCCGGAGGGCCTGGGCTATACAACACTGCCCCTGCCCGAAAATGGTGAGGCCGTATATGTGCCTGATATAATCGGCTTTGCAGTCACCGGAGCCAATACCTATGCTCTTCCCTCGGTGCAGGCTTTCGGCTTCTGGCTCTCCCGATCCTTTTCCCCCGAGTCCGCTTTGCAGCTTGGCCTGGTGCCTGCGGTCTCCACGCCTCTGTCCCAGGAATCCCGGGATGCCGGTACGCCTCTTGCTGATATCTCCATAGATTTTCGGCAGGTCATATATCCGCCGCTGGGGGAGTTTGCGGAAAACAGGGAAGAAATGGAGCTGTCCCTTTGCCGTGCCCTTGATTTACTGTACTGAACCATGTTATAATTATAGTATATTCAATTCGGACTACTGGCCGCCGCTGCCTTTAAATGCGGCAGAATGGAGATAAACATGGAAGGATACAGAATTCTCGAAATCAAAAAAAGCGTGTTTGAAAATAATGACCGGCAGGCGGAGCAGCTGCGCCAGGATCTGAAGAAAGACCGGGTCTTTCTACTCAACCTCATGTCCTCCCCCGGTTCCGGCAAAACCACAACTCTGAAGGCCACAATCGCCGCCTTGAAGGATGAGTTCCGCATCGGTGTGATGGAGGCGGACATCGACTCGGACGTGGATGCCGCTGCCATTGAAAAGACCGGCGTCAAGGTAATCCAACTGCACACCGGGGGCATGTGCCATCTGGATGCCGGCATGACCCGCCAGGGCCTGGAGGGTCTGGGCGTGGATGATGTGGATTTTGCCATTCTGGAGAATGTGGGCAATCTGGTGTGCCCGGCTGAGTTTGATACCGGCGCTGTTAAAAACGCCATGATACTCTCGGTCCCCGAAGGGGATGACAAGCCCCTCAAGTATCCTCTGATGTTCTCCATATGTGATGTGCTGCTGGTAAACAAGATAGATGTCCTCCCCTATTTTGACTTTGATTTGGAAGCCTGCAAGCGCTATGTAAAGAAACTCAACCCCAATATGAAGATAATCCCCATCTCCGCACGTACCGGAGAGGGCATCGACGAATGGGCAAACTGGCTCAGAGAACAGATAAGGGAATGGAACGGCTGAGGCTTTTCCGTTTACTCACAAATATGAAGAAAAAGCATTGAGAGCTTATAGGCTCTCAATGTTTTTTTGCTGCATTAGAACATCTTATGTTTCATCAGCCCTGGGCCTCAACGGCTGCGCTTATTTCTATGGAAGCCAGCTCATACATCTGCCACAGGCGGATGTTGATGCCATCCTCTGTCCATTCCTGCCAGGTGGCGCCGCTTTCCGAGGGGGTGTCATTGCTGGCGTCGGGTTCCCCATATATTTCCATCAGTCGTTCGGCATACACGGCTGCGTCGGGATTGGACAGTATAGCAGTAACGCTACACACCAGGCCATTTCCATCATATACTGTGCTGATTTCCACATCTTCATCAAAAATGTTACCCTTGTATATACGGCCGATCAAACTGGTTCCATCTACAGCTATGTTTTTTTCGCCGCCGCCCAGCATATCGGCAGCTGCCGTATCATCCATGCCGATGAGCTTCATGCACTCATCAAGAACAGCCTTGGTGTTGCTCTCCTGCTCTGCTTCCCCTTCTGCCTCAGCAGCGGGGCTCTCCTCCACTGCCGGGGTCTCCGGTGCAGCGCTGGCGGCAGGAACGGCAGGGCTTTCTGTGGGCTGGACAGCCTCACCGGAGCCGCAGGCCGTCAAGGTGAGAATAGCCAGGCTCAATATGAGCAGCATCGCAATTGTCTTTTTCATTTTTTACCTCCTGAGTTTACCGCATTGTTATTGTTTACTGCGGTCATGCTACATAGACGAAGCTCCTATGCAAAAGTTCCACTTTCTGTCAGCAGCATTTTGTTTTTATGTAAACTATTGGGGACAAGCGTTTCAGTACGCCTGTCCCCATTTTAGATTCGATTATATGCATCTCTGGCTATTCGCCCCAGCAGCTTGTAAAATACTTTCTTTTAAAATTTAAATGCCTCTTTAATTCCCGGCCAGCGCTGATCCTTTTCGCTGAGTATTATTGGGCTGCCGTCCCTCAGGCTGTACCCTTTTGGGGAGGGCGTGCCGGAGTAACCGCCCACCAGCTCCGGCCAGTCTACACCCAGCTCCGGGTCATTCCAGGCGATCCCGCCTTCATCCCCGGGATGATAGAAATCCGTGGCTTTATAGCATACGGTGGCCACATCGGACAAGGTCAGAAATCCGTGGGCAAAGCCCCGGCTGATGAGCAGCTGTCTGTGATTGTCCTCCGACAGCTCCAGGCCGAACCACTTACCGAAGCTGCTGCTGCCGGAGCGCAGATCCACAGCCACATCGTAGATACGTCCCCGTATCACCCGTATTATCTTCGCCTGAGGATGCTGCTTCTGGTAGTGGAGACCTCTCAGGGTACCTTTATGGCTCATGCTCTGGCTATCCTGCACGAAGTCCAGTGTTATGCCCAGTTCCTCCATGTCCCGCCGGTTGTACGTCTCCACAAAATACCCCCGGCTGTCGCTAAACACGGTGGGTTCAATGATGTAAAG
This sequence comes from uncultured Oscillospiraceae bacterium, assembly GCA_944385175.1. Taxonomy (GTDB): domain Bacteria; phylum Bacillota; class Clostridia; order Oscillospirales; family Oscillospiraceae; genus Limivicinus. The sequence goes on from CALWWB010000027.1 coordinate 12,664, forward strand.
CCCCTGAATGGGGCAGCTCTCCAGCTTTAATTTGCCCATCTCTACCTCTGCAAATAATTAATTTACCTATATCAAAATGGGTCCGGCTCAGCCTGTGACTCCGGTTTCGATCAGATATCTTCTCAGTCCGTCCCGCCAATCCGGCAGGGGTTCAAATCCCTCCTGAATCAGCTTGCTCCTGTCCAGCCTGCTGTTCAGCGGCCGCTCAGCCCGGTTGAGGCCGTACTCCTTCGTGGTCACCGGCAGTACCCTGGTACTGCGCCCGGCCTGCCGGAATATTTCCTCCGCAAAAGCGTACCAGCTTGTATATCCCCCTTCATTGGTGGCATTATAGCAGCCGTATTTCTCTGTCAGGCACATATCGCCTATCAGCCTTGCCAGATCCCGGGTATAGCTGGGAGTGCCGAGCTGGTCGCACACCACTTTCAGGCAGTCTCTGCTCTCGCTGAGGCGGAGCATTGTATCTACAAAGTTTCCCCCTCCCGGGCCGAAGACCCACTGGGTGCGCAGGATAAAATGCTTATCCGTCAGCTTTCTGACTGCCAGTTCTCCCTCCAGCTTGCTGAGACCGTAAAGGTTAAGAGGTCGGTAATCCTCACTGTCTGCGCCTCTCAGCCCGGGAGCTTTCCCGTCAAACACATAGTCTGTGCTTATATACACCAGCTTGCAGCCCAGTTCCCGGCAGCTTTGGGCAATGTATCTGCTGCCCAGAGCGTTTACCGCCATGACCGTCTCCCGGTTTTCCTCCGCCTCTGCGGCATCCACCGCCGTCCATGCAGCGCAGTGGACCACCGCCTGGGGCCTGTATCTGTTCAGGGCGGAGCTAACCCCGGCCCTGTCGGTAACATCCAAAGATATGAGGTTTTGCCGGCAGTCCCCGGTCTGCGCACCTCTCACCGAGCCCAGCACCTCCCAGCCCCGGCGGGAAAAATCCTCTGTCAGTGCCCGGCCCAGCTGGCCTCCGGCGCCGGTCACAAAGACTCTCATTTCTTTTCCCTCCGCGAAGCCCAGTGTGCGGCCTTCCGCCGCCGATTATTCGTTACTGCATATATTAGCATTATTCTTCCATATTTTCAACCGGGCGAAAAAACTTCTTTCCTTTCTCTCCCATTGGAAAGTGTTTGAATTTTTCCTGTTTTAGGAATATAATGTGTTTTGTATCAGCCGAAAATCCCCTCTCAAAGGAGTTTTACCCTGTGAGCAGAATAATCCCCATCACCGATTTTTCAGCCCCCGAGCTGGACATTTATGCCAGGCTGACGGAAAACCAGCTGGTGAACCGGGCCGACCCGGAAAATGCCCTCTTCGTGGCGGAGAGCCCTGTAGTCATCCAGCGGGCCCTGGACTCCGGCTGCGTGCCGGTGTCCTTTCTCATGGAGGAAAAGCATGTGGAGGGCAAGGGCCGCAACCTTATAGATCGCTGCAGAGATGTGCCGGTGTATGCCGCACCCCTGGAGGTGCTGGTGCAGCTCACGGGCTTTCACCTTACCCGGGGCATGCTATGCGCCATGCGCCGTCCGAAGCTGCCCAGCCCGGAGCAGATCTGTTCCGGGGCCAGTCGCCTGGCAGTGCTGGAGAACGTGATGAACCCCACCAATATTGGGGCCATCTTCCGCTCCGCCGCCGCTCTGGGCATGGACGCTGTGCTCCTCACCTCCGCCGGCAGCGACCCTCTGTACCGCCGGGCCGTAAGGGTGAGCATGGGCACGGTGTTCCAGGTACCCTGGACCTATCTGCCCCAGGGCGAGGACTGGACGCAGCTGCTTCACAGCCTGGGCTTCAAAACCGCGGCAATGGCTCTGTCCTCCGACGCCGTATCTCTCAGAGATCCGGCCCTGAACTCGGAGAAAAAGCTGGCCATAGTCCTGGGCACGGAGGGGGACGGGCTGGCAGAAAGTACCATAGCCCATTGTGACTACACCGTTTGCATACCCATGGCCCACGGAGTAGACTCTCTGAATGTGGCGGCAGCCAGCGCCGTGGCCTTTTATCAGCTGGGCAGCATAAAGGAGGAGAACCGAGCATGAATAAAGAAGAGCGTCTGGATGCCTTTGAAAAAATGCTGGCAGACATTGAGAAAAACTACAACGACATGCAGCAGAAGATGGATACGCTGAAAGCCCAGGGTAAGGAGAAGAGCGCCACCTACCGGCAATACATGGGCAACAAGCTTGTCTACCGGCAGCTGCTGTCCATGTACGAACTTTACGGTTTAAAAGATAAGGACTGAGGGAGACTGACCTCTCCCCCAGTCCTTTTTGTCTCAGGCTTCGCTGTATGGTTTCATCTGGGCAAAGCCAAATACTCCCGCCGACACCAGCCAGTAGCAGTTGTACATGAGTTCCTCCAGACTCAGCTTCTTCCCGTCCTGGTACCATTTGGACACAATACCGCTGATGGCTGAGACACTGAAGGTAAGGGCATAGTCAAAGTTTGGAGTATCCGGCTCCAGTCCGAAAAGCTTTGTAAAGATTGGCGCATAGAAATCCTTCAGCTTTTCCACAAAGCCGGAGTTGAGGTCAGTGGAGATAGTGTAGAAAAGCTTTTCCCCTTCGTCTTCCAGTATCCCCGCATAGCTCTTTGCAAATTCTTTCAGGCTCATGGGAAAGCCGGCGGGGAAGACCTGGGATATTTTTTTCTTAACATCCTCCAGCATCTGTTTTTCCGCCTTGTCTCGGAGGTCTTCCATATCCAGGAAATACTGGTAAAAGGTGCTGCGGTTGACCCCGGCAGTCTTGGAAACACTGATAACACTGAGTTTTTCCCGGTTCATCAACAGTTTCCAGAATGCATCTATAATGCCACGGCGGGTTTTATCTGTCAGTTCCGGCTGCTTGTTCATACACTTTCCTCCATCCGACAGAAAGCAGGATTTTGTTGGTTGATAATCAAAAAGCTGGATGATACAATTTATTATACGGCAGTCTGTCGGATGATTCAAGACCTGTTTTTTTGCTTCTTTCGGGAGGATGAACACATAATGTATTGCTACAGGGCCGGCATAGATATCGGCTCAACCACAGTAAAACTTGTAATTTTGAATGATGACGGTGATATTATTTTCAGCGATTATCGCCGCCATCGGGCCCACACTCAGGAAACTCTGGCGGAGCTGCTCACAGACGCCAGGAAGATAACCGGAGAATGTGAGCTGCTCGCCGGGATAACAGGATCCGGCTCCATAAATCTGGGGAAGGCCCTGGATATAAAATTCGTACAGGAGGTCGTGGCTGTGGCCACGGCTTTGCAGCATACCGCACCCCAGACCGATGTGGCCATAGAGCTGGGCGGCGAGGATGCCAAGATAATATACTTCACCGGCGGTCTTGAGGAGCGGATGAACGGCGTATGCGCCGGAGGTACCGGCTCCTTTATTGACCAGATGGCCTCTCTTCTGCAGACAGACGCTGCTGGGCTGGACGCCGAGGCAGCCAACTACAAGCAGATATATCCCATTGCCGCCCGCTGCGGTGTCTTTGCCAAGACCGACATCCAGCCCCTGATAAACGACGGAGCCACCAAGGCGGATCTGGCCGCCTCCATATTCCAGGCGGTGGTAAACCAGACCATTTCCGGTCTTGCCTGCGGCAAGCCGATAAGAGGCTGCGTAGCCTTTCTGGGCGGACCGCTTCACTTCCTGCCGGAGCTTAAAAAGGCCTTTATACGCACTCTTCACCTCACTGATGAGACAACCGTGGACCCGGAAAATTCCCATCTATTTGCCGCTCTGGGCGCAGCCCTGGAGGCGGAGGACGCCAGAAGTCACAGCATGGATGAGCTTATAGATCGGCTATCCTCCGGCGTGGAGATGAACTTTGAGCTAAAACGCCTGCCGGCTCTTTTTGCAGATGAGGCGGAGTATGATACCTTCTGCCGCCGCCACGAAAAGGCCGTCGTACATAAGGCCCCGGTAGAGAGCTACAGCGGAAACTGCTTCTTGGGTATTGATGCCGGCTCCACCACTACGAAGCTGGCCCTTATCGGAGAGGAAGGCCAGCTGCTCTATTCCTATTATTCCAATAATCAGGGCAACCCCGTGCGCACCGCCATGGAGGCCATAGACAAACTTCGGGGCCTGCTGCCCGAAACTGCCCGCATTGCCCGCTCCTGCTCCACCGGCTATGGTGAAGATCTGCTCAAGTCCGCCTTTGCTCTGGACGAGGGCGAGGTGGAAACCATAGCCCACTGCACCGCCGCCGCTTTCTTCGATCCCCAGGTAGACTGTGTGCTGGATATCGGCGGCCAGGACATGAAGTGCATAAAGCTTAAAAACGACTCTGTGGACACCGTGCTTTTGAACGAGGCCTGCTCCTCCGGCTGCGGCTCCTTCATTGAAAATTTTGCCAACTCCCTTGGCTACAGCGCGGAGGACTTTGCAAAGGAGGCCCTCTATGCCAAAAATCCCGTGGATCTGGGCACCCGCTGCACGGTTTTCATGAACTCCAACGTGAAGCAGGCCCAGAAGGAGGGCGCCACAGTCCAGGACATTTCCGCCGGTCTGGCCTATTCCGTTATCAAGAACGCTCTTTATAAAGTTATAAAGCTCACCGATCCCGCCCAGCTGGGCAGCCACATCGTTGTCCAGGGGGGCACCTTCTATAACAAAGCAGTGCTCCGGGCCTTTGAGGCCATAGCCGGAGTAGAGGTCACCTGCCCGGATATCTCCGGCATAATGGGTGCCTTCGGCGCCTCCCTTATAGCCAGAAACCGCTATACCGGCCAGGAGAGCAGCATGCTGCCCCTGGACGAGATAGTGAATCTCAGCTACACCACGGCTACCGCCCGCTGCGGCCGCTGCTCCAACAACTGCCTGCTGACGGTGAACAAGTTCCCCGGCGGTCGCCGCCATGTCACCGGCAACCGCTGTGAGCGGGGTCTGGGCGGCGCCTCCGGAATAAAACGCGCCCCCAACATGGTGGAATACAAGCAGAAGCGTATGTTTGATTATCCGCCGCTGGAGGATGCCCCCCGGGGTGTCATCGGCATACCAAGGGTGCTGAATATGTGGGAGAACTATCCCTTCTGGGCCACCTTCTTCAAAGCTTTAGGCTTCCGGGTGGATCTGTCCCCCTTCTCCTCCCGGCAGATCTACCAGTTGGGTATGGAGTCCATCCCCTCGGAGTCGGAGTGCTATCCCGCAAAGCTGGCCCACGGCCATGTCCAGTGGCTAATCGACCATGGTATAAAAACCATTTTCCACCCCTGCGTATTCTATGAGCACCAGGAAACCCCCGGCGCCCAGAACCATTACAATTGCCCGGTTGTGGTTTCCTACCCCGAAAACCTGAAAAACAACGTGGAGGCCGTGGCCGACGGGGACGTGCGCTATATCCGCCCCTTCATCGCCTTCACCTGCGAGCGTGTAGCTGCGGACCGGCTTACAAAGTTATGCCGTGAGGAGTGGGACATTCCCGAGCAGGAGGTACGCCAGGCTGTGAAGCTGGCCTGGGCCGAACAGCATCGGGCCAAGGATGATGTGCGACGTGAGGGTGCGCGGCTTCTCAAGGAGATGGAAGAGAAAGGCGGCCGGGGTATAGTTCTGGCCGGGAGGCCCTATCACATTGATCCGGAGATAAATCACGGTATTCCTGAACTTATCGCCTCCTACGGCCTGACGGTATTCACCGAGGACTGCCTGCCCATAGACTTTGTCCCAGGCCGTCCTATCAGGGCCAATGACCAATGGGTCTATCACTCCAGGCTCTACACCGCGGCAGAGTTTGTCTCCCATCGGGACGATCTGGAGCTCATCCAGCTCAACTCCTTCGGCTGCGGCCTGGACGCTGTCACCACCGATCAGGTCTCGGAAATACTTGAGGGCAGCGGCAAGCTGTACACCGTTTTGAAGATAGACGAGGTGAATAATCTGGGCGCCGCCCGTATCCGGGTGCGCAGCCTCATTGCCGCCATGAATATGCGCCGGGACAAGAACGTCCACGCCAGGCCCCGGCCCGCTGCCTACCAGCGCACCGTATTCACCCAGCAAATGCGAAAAGAGGGCTGGACCATTATCGCCCCTCAGATGAGCCCCATACATTTTGACATTCTGGAGCCGGTGTTCCGCAAGCATGGTTACAATGTGGTCATTCTGGATAACGACAACCGCTCAGCCATAGACACCGGCCTCAAGTATGTGAATAACGACGCCTGCTTCCCCGCCATGACAGCCGTGGGCCAGATAATGGAGGCCGTACTCTCCGGCCGCTATGACACCGATCATCTGGCCATAGCCATGACCCAGACCGGCGGCTGCTGCCGGGCCAGCAACTATGTGGGCTTTATCCGCCGGGCCCTGGATAAATCCGGTCTGTCCCATATCCCGGTCATCTCCCTCAATGCCAACGGCATGGAGAAAAATCCCGGCTTCAAGCTCTCCCCCTCCCTTATCGTGGACGCAGGCCACGCCGTGGTCTACGGGGATCTGTTCATGCGCTGCCTATATCGCGTCCGGCCCTATGAGCTCACCCCAGGCTCAGCCAATGAGCTGTACATAAAGCTGAGGGACAAATGCATTCTCTCCCTTACCCAGCCCGGCGCTGCTCCGGGATATAAGGAGCTGTGCCATGAGATAGTGGAGAGCTTTGACAGCTTCCCCATTGACGAGACCCTGCGCAAACCACGGGTAGGCGTAGTGGGCGAGATACTGGTGAAGTATATGCCTCTGGCCAACAACCACCTGGTGGACCTGCTGGAGAGCGAAGGGGCCGAAGCTGTGGTGCCTGACCTGATGGACTTCCTCAACTACTGCGTGTACAACAACGACTACAAGCACCGTTTCTTGGGCAAGAGCTGGACCTCCTCTGCCACAGCCAAGCTGGGGGTATCCATTATACGCAGCCTGCGCAAGCCTGCCCTGGAGGCCCTGGAAAAGAGCCGCCGCTTTGAGCCCCCCATGCCCATTGAGAAGATAGCGGAGCTGGCCAAGCCCTTCCTGTCCATTGGCAATCAGTATGGTGAGGGCTGGTTCCTCACGGGAGAGATGGTGGAGCTCATCCTCACCGGCACCCCCAATATTGTCTGCATCCAACCCTTTGCCTGCCTGCCCAACCATGTGGTGGGCAAGGGTGTCATCAAGGCCCTCCACAAGACATACCCCAGAGCCAACATCGCCGCCGTGGACTATGACCCCGGCGCCAGCGAAGTCAATCAGCTCAACCGCATAAAGCTCATGCTCTCCGCCGCCATGAAGGACCTGCACCGGCAGCAGGAGAAGGAGGGGCAGGACGCCGTCTGTGCCGCCGGGAAGTGAGCTTTAGCCTTCATTAAAAAGTATTCCGTATGAAAAAGCCCGAAGCGGGAAAAATCCGCTTCGGGCTTTTTCATTTTCAGCATATCGCCAGCAATATCTGATAATACCCCAGCATCAAAAGGGCAAACAGCAGAGAGGGTACAATGCTCTTTCGTATCAGCTCCCCCATGCTTACGCCGTAGTAATCTGCCGCTACCACCAGGCACACGTGTACCGGTGAGACCTGGCTGGCCGCATGGCTCATGCACATGAGCAGGACCATCAGGGGCATGCCTCCGTCCATTGCCGCGAAGGCCAGGGGCGTACCCAGCGCAATTATCCCGGAGGCACCGCTTATTATTCCCCCCAGGAAAAAAAGCAGGGCAAACACCATATACATGGGCACCGGCAGCACGGACAAAATCTCCGGCATGCGCTCCAACACCCCGGTGCAGCCTATAAACTCTTTCAATACCAGCACCAGGAAGGTGTTGAGGATCAGCTTCACCTCAAAGGCGCTTATCAGGAAGCGCCCCAGTTCCTTCAGCTTAAAGCGGCAAATCAGGGCCATAGCCGCCATGGATATAAGACTGGCAGGCACCACCGAGATATTGAAAACCAGTATAAGCCCAATTATCAACAGCAGAGGCCAAAGATGCAGCAGCAATTTCAACATATCCTCACGGCGGTTTTCACTCTCCGGTGTGCCAGGGTCCCTGGGCAGTCTCCGGAGGTAGGGGAAATAGCCTATAGCCGCCAGCACCAGAGTGGGCACTATCATCCCCAGCATGAACTTTGGCAGGGGTACCTGGGATATGCTGGTCATTATCAGTACGCCGGAATAGGTGGGCAGAATGCTCTCGGGGATGTGGCGCATCCAACTGGTGACGAAGGCCTGTTCCTTGGGTTTGAGATAGCCGTCGGTAGAATCCTTCACTATATCCGCGCAGAGTATCATCGCAGCCGCCGAGGGCAGAAGGCCGATAAAAACCGGGGCTCCCCCCGCGTTAACGCGCCGGTTGTGGAAAATGCCGTTGAGGTCCTGCTGGGCCTGTTTTATCATCTGCCGTGATTCCAGCATACGCTGCAGGTAGGTGATAAGATACAGGGACACCAGAACCTGGAAGGAATTCCAGTCGGTGAACACTTTGCCCGTCTGTGTGAGCATGGTCATGGGGCTTAGCCTGTAGAGCAGTGCCGTGGCCAGAAGTCCGCCCAGCATGGCCTGGTACAGGGGACGCTTTATTGCCAGCAGTATCACTATGATCGCACATATGGCTGCAAGGTACAGAAGTTCCATAGCTGCTTTCTCCGCCTTTTCGTCTTATATCCGGCACATTTTACCAGACAGTCCGGGCTTTGGCAAGTACCTGTTGCACAAGATATAAATGACCCCGCCGGCAGCTGAACTGTCGGCGGGGTCATTTAGGCTTTCTTAACTTTATTACTTGGCGAAGCTGTCCAGCAGATCGCTCAGCTGAGTGCCGGTGCATCCGGACAGGAACCATATGGGTTTAAAGTCCTCTTCAGCGCCTGGCAGAGTGCTCTGGCTGTCCTGGCCGCCTATGTCCATCGCGTTCTCAAGGCTGCCGGTCTCCGGGGCGGGAAGCTGAGGCTGGACATCTGCAGGAGCATTTTCCTGGGAAGGCTCCACCACTATCTCGGCCAGGGAGAAATACACATCTTCCCCGTAGACGAACACTGCAACTTCACAGGGGATTTCGTCATATACCAAAGATATGATGTAGCCCCGGTCACACTCACCCTCAGGCAGGGTCACTTTCTTGGGATCGGTGCCGCTTTCATCCAGCATTCCCATGAGCAGCAGCAAGATATCTCCGCACTTTTCCTTATCCATAAGATCCAACTCCACCGGGTCGGGACATGGTGTGGGTGCAGGCGAAGCTATGGGCGCTTCACCGGCTGAGTTCTCGCCGCTGGCGGGGGCAATCTCTGTGCTCCCATCCTCGCTGCCCACATCCGGCGTCTCTGTCGGGCTCAGTTCCGCAAGGGAGGGGAAGAGGCTAAACACTCTCAGGGGAGCAGTCTTGTGTACTTCAACATTCCCGTCAGCTTGGCTGCCGATTGCCGGCTCTTGGGCCTGGACACTGCTCTCACTGGCTTCAATAGAGGAATTTACAGCCTCCTGGCTCTCAGCTACTGCACCGACCTGCTCGTCGCTGCCGGGTTGCGTAATCTCGGCGGGGGTAGGAGTAGGAGTCGGCAGAGATACCGGACTGGGCTCTGGCGTTACCACGGGCAGAGGACTGGGCGTAGCCGGATTAATTATGGTTCCCTGAGCGGAACCGCTATTGTCAGGCGTAACCGTTGTCTCAGGATTTGCAGGGATACGCCAACCCATGTATGGGTCGCTGGTGGGCGTAGGCGTAGTCACTATGGTGCCGCTATTTCCGGACTGCACCGCTACCTGTGTGCCTGCGCTCGCCCCTGTATCCGGCTGGACAGTTGGGGAAGGGCTGGGCTGCTGGGTAGGAGCAGTCTGCAAGCTGCTCTCCGGAGTGGCTTCAGCAGCCGTATTCTGCTGGGCCGTGTCGGCTGCCGCCATCGGGGCGGTTCTGGATATGACTACGGATTCGGCCTTTTCGCCGGGGTTAAGGCTTACAGCCGCTGTTATGACCAGGGCCATGCAGGCCGCAGTGGCCAGAAGGTTGCGCACATACCTGGGTATTTTGACCGGCTTAATGTTATTGATGTTTCTTCCATGTCTGCCGGTCTTTGCGGCTCTGGCTGAGCCGCCGTTCTTCTTTATCATCTCGCTCCGGCGCACTGCCGCCATGATATCCTCATGAAGGCCGCCGGGCAGTTCTTCCATATCCTCTTCCATCAATCCGGAAATATCCGCCATAAGCTGACGCATTTGGCTACAGGAAGGACAGCTTGCCAGATGAACCGCCAGCTCCCTGCGCTCCTCTACGCTGAGCTCATCATCCAGTGAGCGGCTTATAAGCTCCTCGTAGTAATCACAATTTCTCATGGCAGTTCACCTCCTCTCGTTTTTCCAGACGATGCAAATTCAGGAATGTTCCCATCTTTTATAAGATAATCGCAAAGCTTTTTTCTTCCCCTGAATATTCTGGACTTCACAGTGCCAACTTCTATATTCAGCGCCGCGGCTATCTCATCGTAGCTCAGCCCCTGAATTTCCCGAAGCAGCAGTATCTCCCGGTAATCCTCCGGCAGGGATCTGAGCCCCCGGCGCACGCTCTCTCTGGTGAGGCTCCGCTCCAGCAGCAGCTCCGGGCTCTGGCGGGTGTCTGCAATATCCAGCTGCACGTCGTCTCCGTCGTCATCCTCCATGGACAGGGATATGGTGGGACGGCGGTTGCGGCTGCGCAAAAAGTCCAGACACAGGTTAGAGACGATCCTTGTCAGCCACACTGAGAACTTGCTGTCTCCCCTGAAACCCGACAGAGAATTATAGGCCTTTATAAAGGCCTCCTGGGTCATGTCAGCCGCATCCTCACTGTTGCCCAGAATGCGCAAAGCTACGTTATATACTTTCTTTTCGTATTCAAGTACCAGCTCTTCAAAAGCGTTGGTGTCACCCTCCAGTACCTGCTGTACTATAAGGTATTCCTGCTCCCGTGTCAAGCCGCCACCTCCTGTATGTCTGTCCGTCCGGCCTTCTCATCCGGCACTCAGATCAGATCCCGTTTTATTCCTTCGGCAACATGCCGCAATTCATTCAAAGATTCCACGTGCACCAGCTGCTGTTTATAATAGCCCGAGTGGGCCACACCGTGGAGGTACCAGGGCAGCTGGTGTCTGGCCTCCAGGCAGGCTACATGCTCCCCCGTGCGGAAGCTGAGTTCTTCGATTTGCTCCACCGCCCTGTCTATACGTTCATTAAGGGGCGGCACAGGCGGCATAGGCTGCCCAGCCAGCAGGGCATTGGCCTGCCGGAAAAGCCAGGGGTTCCCGAAGCTGCCCCGGCCTATCATGGCCATATCACTGCCTGTGTAGCGGAGGATATGCTCCGCATCCTCCGGGCTAAATATGTCCCCGTTTGCCGTCACCGGTATGTCCACAGCCTTTTTCACATCTCTTATGATATCCCAGTCCGCCCGTCCGGCATACATCTGGGCCCTGGTCCTGCCGTGGACGGCAATGGCGTCGGCCCCTGAATCCCGGCACATGCGGGCAAATTCCACGGCATTTACGTTGCCATTGTCCCAGCCTTTGCGGAACTTCACCGTCACCGGCACGGCCACGGCCTGCTTCACCCGGCGGATTATCTCCCCTGCCAGCTCCATGTGACGCATCAGATCCGAGCCGTCCCCGGACTTTACAATCTTCCCCACCGGGCAGCCCATGTTTATATCCACTATATCAGCCCCGGAAATTTCCAGGGCCAGATGGGCGGCCTGAGCCATTATCTCCGGCTCATGGCCGAATATCTGAACGGCGCAGGGGTGCTCATCTTCCGGGACATAGAGCAGGGATTTTGTTTTTTCGTCCTTATACACCAGGGCCTTTGCGCTGACCATCTCCGTGGTGGTCAGTGCCGCACCCTGCTCCCGGCACACCCGTCGGAAAGCAAAGTCCGTCACCCCCGCCATGGGGGCCAGGCTAAGCCGGCCTGAAATTTCAACGTTGCCTATCTTCACCATGTCATATCCAGCCCCACGGGGCAGTGGTCAGAGCCCATCAGCTCCGGCAATATATAGGCATCCTTGATATGCTCCCGCAGCCGGTCGGAAATAACGAAATAGTCAATGCGCCAGCCCACGTTCCTCGCCCTTGCCGCAGCCCGGTAGCTCCACCAGGAATAGGCGTCGGTCCTGTCCGGGTACAGATAGCGGAAGCTGTCGGTAAATCCGGCCTCCAGAAGCTCTGTGAATTTAGACCGCTCCTCATCGGAAAAGCCGGGGTTTCCCCGGTTGGTCTTGGGATTTTTCAAATCTATTTCCTCGTGGGCCACATTCATGTCCCCGCAGGCTATCACCGGCTTCTTTTTATCCAACTCCTTCAGGTATTCCCTGAAATCGTCCTCCCAGCGCATGCGGTAGTCCAGGCGTTTCAGCTCATCCTGGGCGTTGGGGGTATATACGCAAACCAGGTAGAAGTCCTCATATTCCAGAGTTATGCAGCGGCCCTCCCGATCGTGCTCCTCTATACCTATATTATAATTGACAGAGAGAGGGGTGTGCTTTGTAAATATAGCGGTGCCGGAATAGCCCTTCTTTTCCGCATAGCACCAATAGCTCTCATATCCCGGCAGATCCAGGGCTATCTGCCCCTCCTGGAGTTTGGTCTCCTGCAGGCAGAAGAAGTCGGCGTCCAGGCTCCAGAATATATCTTCAAAGCCCTTTTTATACACGGCTCTCAGTCCGTTCACATTCCAGGAAATAAATCTCATCGGCTTGTCTCCCCTCTGTCTCTCTCGCTCTCGGCATAGCCCCTGGCATCCGTCAAAGATGCAAAGCGCATCCGCGCCAAAGGTGGGGCGGAGGTATCCAGGGTCTTATCAGTCTTTTCCGCCACCAGACGGTTTATCTTTATTCCCTCGGCGGAGAACTTGGCCTCGTAGTCGGTCATGATAATTTCACCGCCTTGGGCGTGCAGGTCATTGCTTATCTCCGAAAGCGCCCATCCCTCTTTTTCCAGCTGCTCTATGGACCACTGGAATAGGGGCAGGTTGTCGGTCTTGAAATGTATCTGCCCTCCCAAAGGCAGCAGGTCGGAATAAATTCTGAGAAAGGCAGGATAGGTGAGGCGGAATTTTGCGTCCCGGCTTTTAGGCCAGGGGTCGCAGAAGTTTATGTATATTCTGTCCACTTCCCCGCCGGCAAACATTTCCCCCAGGTGCGCAGCATCTCCGTTTATAAAGCGTAGATTGTCTGTACCCCGGGCAGCCGCCCTCTCCATGGCAATTATCATGGCGTCCGGTACTTTTTCCAGGGCAAGGTAGAAAACCTCAGGCAAGCTTTCGGCAGTGTCCACCGTAAAGCGGCCTTTGCCGCAGCCCAGTTCAAGATACAGCCGCTCCGCCGGGCGTCCCATGATTTCTTCGGCAGCGGTCTTCCACCGGCCCTTGAGCTCCTCCGGCCGGGCAACCATAAGCTCTGCACACTTTTCCATTCTGGGCTCCAGGTTGGGCCGCTTCCTCATTCTCATCGAATCACACTCCTTTTTTCAGCATACCACAAGCCGCCAAAAACATCAATGAAAAATGACTTGCTTTACTATTAATTTTGTTGTATAATGATTCCTGCATTGAAAAGTAAAAGTCCCGGTTTTCAAGGCTTTCCTTCATTTTCCTGCGTTTTCTCCCGGGACATTATTCTTAATAAAAATTAAGAATTGGTTTTTTCAAAATTTACTTTTCGGCAATAAGATCACCGGGTGTAGCGCAGTTGGTAGCGCGCGTGGTTTGGGACCACGATGCCGGGGGTTCAAGTCCCTCCACTCGGACCAAACAATGATAATCCGAACTACATTATCCAAGTGGGTAATGTGTTCGGATTTATCATTTCTATTGAGAATGTTCTTTAATTCGTCAAGGGTGGCGCAACTTAGCGCCGCCCTTGAC
>CALWWB010000028.1 GCA_944385175.1 uncultured Oscillospiraceae bacterium
GCTTTGGACACCTCCGATACAACGGACACCTCTGATACAATGGACACCTCCGATACAACGGACGCCTCCGATACAACGGACGCCTCCGATACAACAGACGCCTCCGATACAACGGACACCTCTGATACAATGGACACCTCTGATACAACGGACGCCTCCGATACAACAGACGCCTCCGATACAACGGACACCTCTGATACAACAGACACCTCTGATACAACGGATACCTCTGATACAACGGATACCTCCGACACAACAGACACCTCTGATACAACGGACACCTCCGACACAATGGACACCTCCGATACAACGGACCCCACTACATAACAAAGGGAGACTTTTACAATGAGAGTTAAAAAACGCATTACTCTGGTTCTGGCCCTGCTGGTCCTTTTGGTCCTGCTGGTCTTCCCCGGCTGGAACCCCTTTTTGGATGAGGGCAGCAAACTGGCCGTGACTGCCCAGATACAGCGGGCCTTCGGCGGACTGTTCGGTGGCATAGGTATCCTCACTCCTGCCCGGCTCATCAGCGCAGCGGCAGTGGTTGTCTTTATGGTGATAGTGTCCCTGCTCATCTGCTGGCCCCTGGAGCTGCTGGCCAAAAAGGGCAAGCACCGCAAATCCATGGCCGGGCTTTTCATCAGTCTGACCAAGTTCATATGCGCCATTGTGGGCATAGTGTGGGCACTAGGCATACTGGGCGTGAACCTGGCAGGTGTGTTTGCCTCTCTGGGCGTGGCTTCCCTGATAATCGGCTTTGGCGCCCAAAGCCTTATCGAGGACGCCGTCACTGGTATATTCATCATATTCGAGGGTCAATACAATGTGGGGGACATCATAGTTCTGGATGACTTCCGGGGCACAGTGAAAAACATAGGCATACGCACCACCAGCATCGTAGACGCCGGCGGTAACCTGAAAATTGTCAACAACTCCGATATCCGCAACCTCCAGCAGCGCTCCCGCCAGGCCTCTGTGGCCGTGTGCGACGTTGGAATCTCCTATTCCTCCGACATCCTGAAAGTGGAGAAGATGCTGGCCGAGTCTCTGCCGGAGATATACGAGCGCCATAAAGATATCTTTCTTTCCATACCTCACTATCTAGGGGTGGAAGAACTGGCCGCGTCCTCTGTTGTTATCCGTCTGGTGGTGGATGTGACCGAGGAGGACTACTTTGCCGCCCGCCGGGCCTTGAACCGGGAAATGAAATTGTTATTGGACAGCAAGGGCATAGAGATACCCTTCAGCCAGGTAGTGGTGCATCAGGCAAAGAATACTGAGAACAAGTAAATTTCTGTACGGTGCAAAAAAGCCTTCCCCGGTCAGGGAAGGCTTTTTCCTGTATTTTTCTCTCTTGTCTCAGTCCAGGATATGTCCATCTACAGAAATTGTGACCACCTGCCAGGGGATAAACTTGCCGCTGGCCTGTAGGGCCCTCTTTGCCGCCAGCTCCAGCCCGCCGCAGCAGGGCACCTCCATCCTGACGATGGTAAGGCTTCGGATATCGTTGTTTTTCAGTATCTCTGCCAGCTTCTCGCTGTAGTCCACGGCATCCAGCTTGTGGCAGCCCACCAGGGTTATCTTGCCCCGCATGAAGTCCTGGTGCATGTTGGCATAGGCATAGGCAGTGCAGTCGGCGGCTATCAGCAGCTTTGCTCCCTGAAAGTAGGGGGCCTGCACCGGGGCCAGCTTTATCTGGCAGGGCCATTGGCCCAGTTGGGAGAGGGCGGGACCGGATGGGGGAGCGGGGACGGCGTGGACCTCCAGCTTCCTGGGCTGATGGCCGGGACAGCCGGAAGGCTGGGGTGGAGTCTTGCGTTTCCGGTGCTCCTGTACCGCAGCCTCGTCATAGGCCGCCGCCTCCCGTTCCACAAAGCTGATAGCTCCCGTGGGACAGGCGGGCAGACAGTCCCCAAGTCCGTCGCAATAGTCGTCCCGGAGCAGCCGGGCCTTGCCATCCACCATTCCGATAGCCCCCTCGTGGCAGGCCGCCGCACAGGCGCCGCAGCCGTTGCACTTCTCTCTGTCTATTTCTATAATTCTGCGAAGCATGATTGCACCTCCTAAAATTCTGTATACTTGACGATTTGTGGATATTTTACTATACTTACAGCCACAAGTCTGTTGGAAATCCAACATTGGAGGTTTGGCATGGAGGATTTTTGGCCTGTATTATCCGGCTGCCCGCTTTTTAAGGGGATCGACGTCGAGGAGATCAAAGCGCTTTTGGGCTGCTTGGGCGGGAAAAAGATGGACGTCTCCAAGGGAGAGCCGGTTTTCCTGGAGGGAGATGCTCCCGGGCTGGTAGGGGTTCTGCTCTCCGGCAGCGTACAGATAGTTCAGGACGATTACTACGGGAACAGGAGCGTCCTGTCCATGCTGTCGCCGGGGGAGATTTTTGGAGAGGCCTTTTCCTGCGCCGGGCTTGATGCTCTGCCTGTCAGCGTAATTGCCCTCAGAGACAGCAGTCTGCTTCTTGTGGACAGCCGGCGGGCGCTTGACATGTGCTCCAATGCCTGCCGCTTTCACAGTCTGCTTATAGGTAATCTGCTCCGGGAGCTGGCGGAGAAAAATCTGGCCTTTACAAAGAAAATACGTTATATGTCCCAAAAGACCACAAGAGACAAATTGATGGCCTATCTTCTGGACCAGGCGAAGGAGCGGGGGAGGGGGGAATTTGTCATACCCTTTGACCGCCAGTCCCTGGCGGACTATCTGGGGGTTGAGCGCTCTGCAATGTCGGCGGAGATTGGCAAGCTGAAAAGGGCCGGCATTCTGGATACAAAAGCCTCCTGGTTCTGCCTTAAGCAGCTGGGACAGGACTACAAAACCGGGCACAGGAAAAAATAGCCATGCATTATTTCCCAGGAATGGCACATGATAACAATGTAAATTCCAAGTCAGCGGAGGATAACAATGAATATAGGATGGGGCGCAAAAAGGCTACTTATAAGTTTGCTGTGCATATTTCTGGCATTCCTGCTGCTGGCGGCGTCACTGCCGGTAAAAGCCGCAGCCCAGACGGCTCTGGAAGAAGCGGGATTCCAGGAGTCGGGATGGGAAATGGAGATATCCGCAAAAGCGGCTGCCGAAACCATCATAGGGCAGCAGGAACCGCAGTAAACAATACAGGCCTGTTGCAAAATGCAGTTTTCAGGCCCGGCCTGAAAATTTGTGCATTAAAAAAGTTATCGAGAACCGCCGCCTTGACAGGTTCTCGATAGCTTTTTCTTTGTCCTATTTTTCAAAATTCCATTTTGCAACAGACCCCTGTGCAGAAGTGTATGGAAACCTGGATGTCAGGCTTCGCCGGATTGCTCCTTTATTTTCTCTTTCCAGCATTTGTGACACATGGCGATGTAACTGTCGTTGCCGCCCAAAAAGACCTGGTCGCCCTGGGTGAGGATGCGGCCGCTGCTGTCCAGTCGGGCGTTTACCGTGGCCTTGCGGCCGCAGGCGCAGACGGTTTTTATCTCCGTCAGGGAGTCGGCCAGCTCCATGAGCCGTCGGGACCCTGGAAATAGGTGGGTGAGAAAGTCGGTGCGCAGGCCGAAACAAAGTACCGGCAAATCCTCCTCATCGACCAAAAAGCGCAGCTGGTCTATCTGCTCCGGCGTGAAGAACTGGGCTTCGTCGGCGATGATGACGTCGTAACGCCCTGCCTGCCTGTATTCCCGGACGATGTCCTGCTCCGGGGTGATGACCTGGGCCCGGGCTTCCAGCCCTACCCGGCTCTTTATTATGTCGGCCCCGTCCCTGGTGTCGGTACTGGGCTTTATGAGCCAGACGCTCATGCCCAGCTCCATATAGTTGAAACGGGTTATCAGGGCCTGGGCGGTCTTGGAGGAACCCATGGCCCCGTATTTGAAATAGAGTTTTGCCATTTATTTGAACCTCTCTATATGGGCCTTCACCCGCTCCATCACCATCTCCATGGCCACCATGTTGTGGCCGCCTTCCGGGATGATGATGTCGGCGTTGCGCTTGGAGGGCTCTACGAATTGCTCGTGCATGGGCTTTACGGTATTGAGGTACTGGTTCACCACGCTCTCCAGACTGCGCCCACGGTCACGCACGTCCCTGACTATACGCCGGAGTATGCGCACGTCGGCGTCGGTATCCACGTAAATCTTGATGTCCATCTGGCGGCAGAGTTCCCGGCTCTGGAAAATGAGTATGCCCTCCACAATGATTACCCGGGCGGGCTTGACCTCGATGACCTTGTCGGAGCGGTCATGGATGGTGTAGTCATACACCGGACAGATGACGCTGCGCCCGGCCTTCAGGTCTTTCACAGCCTGGATGAGCAGATCCGTGTCGAAGGAGTCCGGGTGGTCGTAATTGAGCTTTGCCCGCTCCTCGTAGCTCATGTTGTGGTGGGCCTTATAGTAGTTGTCGTGGTAAATGACGGACACGTCCCCGCCGAAACGCTGCATGAGCTTTTTGGTGATGGTGGTTTTGCCGCTGCCGGTGCCTCCGGCGATTCCGATGACCATTACTTCGTCCATGGGCATACCCCCTGTATATTTCTTTCAAAGCTCATTGTAGCATATACTCCACCCTGTTTCAATTTGACTTTTACTTTTTTCTACTCTATAATTCAAAATATGTAATGGCAGAACAGTCAAAAATTTACCGGAGGTGTATAAAATGTCGATTCCAACCCCTCATATAGCTGCCGCAGAAGGCCAGATAGCCAAGACGGTGCTGATGCCCGGCGACCCCCTTAGAGCAAAATTCATTGCCGAGAACTTCCTAACGGAGCCTGTACTGGTGAATAATGTCAGGGGAGTCCAGGGCCATACAGGGACCTGGAAGGGTGTGCCGGTGACGGTGATGGCTTCGGGCATGGGTATCCCCGCCATAGGCATATACAGCTGGGAGCTTTTCAATTTCTATGATGTGGACAATATCATCCGCATAGGTTCGGCAGGGGCTTTGAGAGACGATTTGAAGCTCATGGACATAGTGGCAGGCCAGGGAGCCTGCACCAATTCAAACTATATAAATACCTTTGGGGTAAAGGGCAGCTTTGCCCCCATTGCGGACTTCACTCTGCTGAGCAAGGCAGTGGAAGCAGCCCGGGAGCACGGGGTGGAGATGAAGGTGGGTAATATACTCTCCGCTGATAACTTCTATTCCGCCCGGGGCCAGGAAGGGAATGATGAATGGAAGCGCATGGGCGTTATGGCCATAGAGATGGAGGCCGCCGGCCTCTACTGCAATGCCGCCTATGCCGGGAAGCGGGCCCTGTGCATCTGCACCATATCCGACCATCTGTACCGCCAGGAATATCTCAGCAGTGAAGACAGGCAGAACTCCTTCACCCAGATGATGGAAATAGCTCTGGACACGGCGGTCAAGATGGCGGAGCTGTGAACGCAGCAGATTTGACGTTGCCTCCGGAAAAAGTTTAAAGAATCTCAGGCAAATGTTAATGATGAGGACATAAACAGAACGCAATTTAGGCAAGAATAGCCTTGATTGCCCGAAAGCAACGTGATATAATTCCTAATGTGTGGAATACACATGTCACTACACTAAATACTTATTGGAGGAAAAAACATGAAAAAGATTCTCGCACTTCTGCTGGCTCTTTGCATGGTATTCGCCCTTTGCGCCTGCGGCTCCAGCGAGCCCGCTGCCGAGGATGCGGCTCCTGCCGAGGATGCCGCCGCTGAAGCTCCTGCCGAAGAAGAGGCTGCCCCTGCCGAGAAGGTACGCATTGGTATGGTCACCGACGTTGGCGGTGTGAACGACCAGTCCTTCAACCAGACTTCCTGGGAAGGTCTGCAGGCTCTGGACCCCGAGGTCTTTGAGGTCAACTACCTGGAGAGCAAGACCGACGCCGACTACCAGACCAACATCAATACCTTTATCGACGAGGGATATGACCTGATCATCTGTGTGGGCTACATGCTGGCCGACGCCACCCGTGAGGCTGCCGAGGCCAATCCCGACCAGCTCTTTGCTATTATCGATGACTCCACTATCGACCTGCCCAACGTGGCCTGCCTGATGTTCGCTCAGGAGCAGGCTTCCTACCTGGTGGGCCTGGTTGCCGGTTCCGTCACCGAGAGCAAGGTCGTAGGCTATGTTCAGGGCATGGTGTCCGACTCCATGAACCTCTTTGGCATCGGCTACATCACCGGTGTGCTTGAGGCTTGCCCCGATGCTCAGATTCTCCAGTACAATGTCAACAACTTTGGCGACATCGCCGGCGGCTCCACCGCTGCCAAGGACATGATCACCAAGGGCGCCGACGTCATCTACCACGCTGCCGGCGGTTCCGGTATCGGTGTCATCTCCGCCTGCGACGAGGAAGGCATCTGGGCCATCGGCGTTGACACCGACCAGGCTTCCCTGGCTCCCGACCATGTGCTCACCTCCGCTATGAAGCGTGTGGACGTGGCTTCTCAGGACATCTCCAAGGCTGTTGCCGAGGGCAACTTCACTGCCGGTGTCCACATGTACGACCTGTCCAACGGCGGCGTTGACCTGGCTCCCACCAGGGATCACATCCCCGCCGAGGTTCTGGAGGTAGTTGAGGCCGCCAAAACCGCCATCATCAACGGCGAGAAGAGCGTTCCCACCTCCGTTGCCGACTGCCCCCAGTTTACTCTGGCCGAGTAATAGGGCAAAAACTGATACCCCCTGTCCTCCACCGCTTTTGCGGTGGAGGATTTTTTTCGAATAATGTATAGAAAATATAGAAAAAAAGGCTTTGCTATGCTATAATAAATCAAATACCATGGACAGGCTGCGAACGGACTCCGGCCTGTCCTGCCGCCCCCCAATTCTCCCGGTGGCGGATAGAAAGCAAACAATACAGAATTTTTATGTAAAAGGAGAATGAACCATGCCTGCATATTACCAAATCAGAAGTCCTTTGTCCCAAATCACTGAAGATCATATGACCAACTACATCAATGCCGTGTCTCAGGCTCTGGGGGAGAAGCTGGAAAAGGTATCCCTGGAGCAATACCTGGCGGAAGACTTTGCCCTGCTGTACGTGGCTTCCGGCGGCAGCGAGGGTTACTTCATAGAGGCTTTTGAGCAGCTGAAGAACCGCCATTGCTATATACTTACCAGCGGCGAGAGCAATTCCCTGGCTGCCTCCATGGAGATACTCAGCTTCCTCAACAAGCACGGCGGCAGCGGAGAGATCCTCCATGGGGATATCCAGCAGGTGGCCGAAAAGATACGGCTTATCATGAATGCCCATCGGGCCAAAGCTGCTCTCAAGGGCAAGAATATCGGCTGTATCGGCGCACCCTCCGAGTGGCTCATCGCCTGCAATTACAGCCCCGAGGCCATGATGGAAAAGCTGGGTATTGGCTTTGTTATGGTGGGCATCGACGAGCTGCTCTCGGAGATCGCTAAGAACGAGTATCCGGAGAACGAATACACCCGGGCCTTCAAGAGCAAGGGCTACAAGCCGGAAGAGGTGGAGAAAGCCCTGTATGTCTATGGGGCCATAAAGCGCCTGTGCGAGAAATATCAGCTCAGCGCCGTCACCGTGCGCTGCTTCGACCTGCTGGACACCGTGTACACCACCGGTTGCCTGGCCCTATCCATTCTCAATGACGAGGGTATCTGCGGCGGCTGCGAGAGCGATGTGCCCTCTCTGCTGTCCATGACTATACTCAACGCCGTCACCGGCGAGCCTGTGTTCCTCTGTAATCCCAGCCGTTTTGACACCAAGGCCAGTACCGCCGTTTTTGCCCACTGCACCATCCCCACTACCATGCTCAAGGACTTCTGTCTCAACACCCATTTTGAGTCCGGCATCGGCGTGGCGGTACAGGGAACCTTTGCCGAGAGCGACTGCACCATCTTCAAGTGTGAGGGGGATCTGTCCCGCTGGCACGCCCAGGAGGGCAGCATCATCCCCACCACCTTCAGCGACATGCTCTGCCGCACCCAGATAAAGCTCCGCCTGGACGACTTCTCCTACTTCCTCACCAGGCCCATAAATAACCATCACCTTATCTGCCGGGGCAGGCATGCAGCCGAATTGGAAGCCTTCTTCAATATACTGTGAGCGGCTGAGCCTGCAAGAAACTGATATTAGGGGGCATCGATTTGGCAAAAGAATATATAGATATGAATACCCCGGTCATTGAGATGCGGGACATTGTCAAAAAGTTTGGGGATTTTACGGCAAATGACGGCATCAATCTCACCGTGCACAAAGGGGAAATACACGCGATACTGGGGGAGAACGGCGCGGGCAAGTCCACACTGATGAATCAGCTGTACGGTTTGCTCAAGCCCACCTCCGGCCAGATACTGGTCAACGGGAAACCCATTGAAATGAACAATCCCCGTGATGCCATAGCTGCGGGCATAGGCATGGTGCACCAGCACTTCATGCTCATCCAGCCTTTTACCGTCACGGAAAACATCGTGCTGGGCACCGAGCCTACCAAAGGCGTGGCTCTGGACATGGTCACCGCAAGGAAAAATGTGGAGGAAATCAGCCAACGTTATGGCCTGGCTATAGACCCGGATGCCAGGATAGAGGATATCTCCGTAGGAATGCAGCAGCGCGTGGAGATCCTGAAAGCCCTGTACCGAGGGGCGGATATACTGATTCTGGATGAACCTACCTCCTCCCTCACCCCCCAGGAGATAGAGGAACTCATTGTAATTATGCGCAGTCTCACCAAAGACGGCAAGAGCATAATCATAATCACCCATAAACTGAAAGAGATAAAGGCTGCCGCAGACTTCTGCACCATCATACGACAAGGCAAGTACATAGACACTGTGGATGTGGAAAAGGTCAGCGAGAACGAACTTGCCAGCATGATGGTGGGGCGCAACGTCACCTTTACCGTGGACAAACCGGAGCAGGAGCCCGGGGAAGTGGTGCTGGACGTGAAAGACCTGCACTGCAACGACTACCGGGATGTGGAGATCGTTAAGGGACTGAACCTGCAGGTGCGCCGTGGGGAGATTGTGGGCATTGCCGGTATAGACGGCAACGGACAGACTGAGCTTGTGGAGGTCATCACCGGGCTGCGCAAGGGCACTTCCGGCCAGATATTTGTCAACGGGGCGGACGTTTTCAACAAGCCTCCCCGATTCGGCTTTGACCACGGGGTCTCCAGCATACCCGCCGACCGGCAGAAACACGGCCTGATCCTGGACTTCAGTATCGAGGATAACCTGATTCTCCAGAACTATGAGGAGCAGCCCTATTCCAAAAATCACTTTTTTAATCGCAACGCTATTTTTGAGCACGCTACCGAGTCTATAGAGAGCTACGACATCCGGCCCCAGCACAGTGAGCGACGCACTGCCGGCACCCTGTCGGGAGGTAACCAGCAGAAAGTCATCATTGCCCGTGAGGTACAGAACGACAAGGACCTGCTCATCGCCGTCAACCCCACCCGGGGCCTGGACGTGGGCGCCATAGAATATGTGCACAAATATATAGTGGAGCAGCGCAACAAGGGAAAGGCTGTACTGCTGGTCTCCTTCGAGCTGGACGAGATCATGAGCCTGTCTGACATAATAGACGTTATTTTTGACGGCAAGATCGTGGCCTCTGTGCCGGGCAAGGACGCCAACGAAAACGATCTGGGTCTACTGATGGCGGGAGGTAAGGTAAATGGATAAGAAAAAGAATGTTTTCACCATCATAGCCGAGACCCGTATCATCCACATCCTGCTGTCCATACTTCTGGGCTTTGCTGTGGGCGCCTTCTTCCTGCTTATAATGGGGCTGGATGTTGGTGCGGCTTACGGCAGGCTCATCTCCAGCGTCACCAGCGTCAAGGGTTTTTCCTATGTGGTGGTGTACTCCATACCCTATATTATGACGGGCCTGTCCGTGGCTTTCTCTTTCCGCACCGGCATCTTCAATATCGGCTCCGAGGGACAGTTTGTCATGGGTTCCATGGCTGCCGCCTGCATAGGTATACTTCTGGGACAGCTGCCCTCCGCCATCCTTATTCCACTGTGCTTCCTGGGGGCCATGGTAGTTGGAGCTGTCTGGGGCATAATCGTGGGCTTTTTGAAAAACAAGTGGGGTATCAATGAAGTGCTGTCTATGATAATGTTTAACTGGATAGCCTTCTATCTGTCAAACTTCATTGCCGGCATCCCCGCAATCCACAGCGACGGCACTGCCGAGGCTACAAAGAACATCTCCGAAAATGCCAGCACTTTGCTGTCAAAGGAGCTTATTGCAGATCTGGGATTGTGCCCCACGGCAAACTGGGGCATATTGGTGGCTCTGCTTATGACCATCATAGCCTGGCTTATCATTGACAAGACCACCCTGGGCTACCGGCTCAAAGCGGTGGGCTTTAATAAGACTGCTGCCGAGTACGGCGGTATCAACGTGAGCCGCTCCATTCTCACCGCCCTAGCTATCTCCGGCGCTCTGGCGGGCTTGGGCGGGGCTTTGCAGCTGATGGGTATGGGCAGCCGCATAAGCGTGTTCTCCAGCCAGGAGGGCTACGGTTTTGCGGGCATAGTTGTGGCCCTGATGGGTTGCTCCAATCCTTTCGGCGCCTTCTTTGCAGGCATCTTCTACGGTGCGCTTATCTACGGCGGCAGCAAGCTGAATCTGGTGGGTGCACCTACCCAGTTGATAAATGTTATCGTGGGCACGGTGGTGTTGTTTATTGCCATCTCCGTTATATTCCAGCGGCTCAAATATGTCCATATAAATAAGAAGCCTAAAGCCGCAGCGGTACAAAGTGTGAAGGAGGGGGATGACAAATGACATCGTTTATGAATGAATTCGGCATTATCCTCTATGCCACCCTTATATATACTCCGCCCCTGCTGTACGCTGCCCTAGGCTCCTGCTTCTCTGAAGTCTCCGGTGTGGTGAACATCGGTATCGAGGGCATGATGACTGCCGGAGCCTTTACCGGAACGGTGGTGGCCTATTTCACCGGCAGCCCATATTTGGGCTTTATATGTGGAGGCATGGCCGGAATGCTCTTTGGCGCAATCCACGCTTTTGCAACGGTGAATCTGGGCGCCGACCAGACCATTTCCGGTACGGCTATCAACATGCTGGGCCCGGGCATAGTTATAATGATAGCCAGGGTGCTCTTCAATTCCACGGATACCATACCTCTCACCCCGGATCAGAAGATACCCACACTCTTCAAGGGCGTTTTTGACACCAGTACCGTATTCGGCCGCTTTATGGACAATGTATTTGCCACCTATGCCTCTACCTATCTGGTGTTCGTCATGGTCATTGTGGTGTGGTTCGTCTTCTACAAGACCCGCTTCGGCCTGCGGCTGAGAGCCTGCGGCGAGCATCCACAGGCATGTGAGACTCTGGGTATCAACGTCATCGCCACCCGCTTCGCCTGCGTGTGCATCTCCGGCTTTTTGTCCGGATTGGGCGGAGCCTGTGTGACCATGGCCACTTCCAACCAGTTCAGGCCAATATCCATCGTGGGCCAGGGCTTTATCGCCATTGCCGCCGTGCTTTTCGGCAAATTCCGTCCCCAGGGAGCCCTGCTGGGCTGTCTGCTCTTCGGCTTCTGCTCGGGCCTGAAGGTGGTTCTGGGCGGATCCTCCGGAGTCAATGTGCACCTGATATCCATGATCCCCTATGTGGTCACGGTCATCGTGCTGGTGCTCTTCGTGGGCAAATCCCGGGTGCCCGCCGCCAACGGCAAACCTTATCTGAAATCCAAGTAAATCCTACATCCGCTGCACCGGAAACTTCCGGTGCAGCGGCCTGACTCTCAGAACGTTAAAAGGAGAATGATCCCGATGAACAAGTATCTTGATATTTCCCCGGAAGTGCAGGAGGCTCTTGCTGCCGGCAAGCCCGTAGTGGCATTGGAGAGCACCATTATTTCCCACGGCATGCCATACCCCAAGAATGTGGAGACCGCTCTGCTGGTGGAGCAGACCATCAGGGACAACGGCGCCGTGCCCGCCACCATTGCCGTTATCGGCGGCAGGCTGAAGGCGGGATTGAGCAAGGAGGAAATAGAGTATCTGGGTAAGACCGGACGGGGTGTAGCCAAGGCCAGCCGCCGTGACCTGCCTGCCCTGGTGGCCCGGGGGTCCGACGGGGCAACCACCGTCACTACCACCATGATAATTGCCCATATGGCAGGTATCCAGATCTTTGCCACCGGCGGTATCGGCGGCGTACACCGGGGGGCCGAGGTGACCATGGACATCTCCGCCGACCTGGAGGAGCTGGCCCAGACCCCGGTGATGGTGGTCTGCGCCGGAGCCAAGTCCATCCTGGACCTGGGCCTCACTCTGGAGTATCTGGAGACCAAGGGCGTACCCGTCATCGGCTACGGCACCGAGGAGCTGCCCGCCTTCTATACCAGAAAGAGCGGCTTCGGGGTGGATTACCGGGTGGACAGCCCCAAGGAGCTGGCAGACATGTTCTCCGCCCAGCGGGCTCTGGGCTATAAGGGCGGCATGCTGGTTACAAATCCCATCCCGGAGGAGTACGCCATGGACAAGGCCGTCATCGACGCCGCCATAGAGGAGGCCCTGGCCCAGTGCAAGGCCCAGGGCGTCCACGGCAAGGAGACTACCCCCTTCCTGCTGGCAAAGGTGGTGGAGCTCACCGGCGGCGACAGCCTGGAGAGCAACATCAAGCTGGTGCTCAATAATGCAAAGGTGGCCGCTCTCACTGCAGCAGAGCTGGCAAAGTGAAGTAAAACTGAATTGACAGCAAAACCGGGTGGCCTGATGGTCACCCGGTTTTGCTGTGTGCCCCTATATTTTGGTTGAAAAGCGGCAGCTTTGGGAGTATAATAATTTGAATTGGAATGCTCAGCCGGGCCGGGAGCCCGGCGCCACGAGTAATGCTTCCCGGGAGGCCAAATGGAAGAGAGAACCTGCCTGGTATCCGTACTGTGTACGGCCTACAATCATGAGGAATATATCCGCAGTGCCCTGGAGGGCTTTGTGAATCAAAAGACCGACTTTGCCTTTGAGGTGCTGATAAACGACGATGCCTCCACGGATAAGACGGCGGAGATAATAAGGGAGTATGAGGAAAAGTATCCCCACATCATCCGCCCTTTCTATCAGAAGGAGAATCAGTTCTCCAAGGGAATAGGCTATGTGTATGAGAATGTGCTTTACCCCAATGCCCGGGGGAAGTATCTGGCCTTCTGTGAGGGGGACGACTGCTGGACCGACGACACCAAACTCCAGCAGCAGGCGGACTTCATGGAAACCCATCCGGATTATGCCGCCTGCGTCCATAATACGCTGCTCCACTATTGTGACGGTTCACGGCCCGACGAGCCGCTGATCGCTCCGGCAGGGGACAGGGACCTGGGCTTTGAGCAGCTCATCCAGGGGCCTGTGGCCTCCTACCACACCAGCTCCCTCTTTGCCCGGAAAGACATCATTACCCAAAAGCCGGACTTCTACCTGGTGGCCACAAGCTACGGATTTGCCGACTACGCCTGGGGCCTGTGGCTGAGAATGAACGGTAAGATACATTTTATCGACAGGCTTATGTCCGTCTACCGCATATGCAGCAATCCTGCCGCCTGGAGCGCCGGTGTAGGCGGGCAGTACGGCAAACTGAGAAAATTCATTGTGGGCAAGGCGGAACTGCTCAGAAGCTTTTTGCCCCAGGCTCCGGAGGAGTATAAAGCCCTGACGGAGCAGGTGATATTGGAGCGGGAGTTCGAGCTCATGTATATCGAGGGGCGGGACAGGGAGCAGCGCCGGGAGCCTTACCGGAGCATTCTTCGCCGCCAGAGCTTCTCCTATAGACTGAAGAACCTTGTAAAAAGCTATTTCCCCGGCCTACAGCGCCTGTACCGGCAGCGCCGGGGTTATCATGACTGAGCCCGGCAGACCGGTGAGGAGAATTTGTATATGGAAAACAACTGTATGGTCTCCATACTCTGTACCGCATATAACCACGAGGAATATATAGCCCAGACGCTGGACAGCTTTCTCAGCCAAAAGACGGACTTCTCCTTTGAGATCCTGGTCAGCGACGATGCCTCCACGGACAAGACGGCGGATATCATCAGGGACTATGCCGCCAGATACCCCAACATAATAAGGACCTGGCTCATGGAGGAAAATTTTTTCTCCAAGGGCGGCAATTTCTATACGGAGTATTTCTTCCCCAATGCCCGGGGCAGATATATCTGCATCTGTGAGGGGGATGACTACTGGACTGACGATACCAGGCTCCAACGCCAGGCGGACTTTTTAAATGCCCACCCGGACTACTCCGCCTGTGTCCACAATACCCTGCTCCACTACTGTGACGGCTCCCAACCGGATCGTCCTTTGCTGGACAGGAAGGGGGACGGGGACGTGTCCATGGAGCTGATAGTTCAGGGTACGGCCAAGTCTTTCCACACCAGTTCCCTGATGGCACGGCGGGAGATAATAACGGACACCCAGGACTTTTACCATGTGGCCTACAGCCACGGTTTTACCGACCAGGCTAACGACCTGTGGCTGCGTCTCAACGGGAAGATACGCTATATAGACCGGCTCATGTCTGTCTACCGCATAGGCAGCGGCCAGGCGGCCTGGAGCTCCGGGGTGGATTACCAGTATGATAAACTGAAAAACTTTGTCACCGGTAAGCGGGATATGCTGAAAGCCTTTCTGCCCCATGTGCCGGAGGAGTACCGTGAGCTGGTGAAGCAGGGGATACTCCAGCAGGAGTTTGAACTCATGTATATCGAGGGGCGGGACAGGGAGCAGCGCCGGGAGCCTTACCGGAGCATCCTCCGCCGCCAGAGCTTCTCCTACAGACTGAAAAATTTTGTAAAAAGCTATTTCCCTGCCGTACAGCGCATGTACCGCCGCCGGCAGGGCTACGGAGATTAACTGATGGATAAGAGCAGTCAGTCCGTGCTGTCCAATTTGATATGGCGCTTTATGGAGCGCTGCGGCTCACAGCTGATATCCTTTGTGGTGTCGGTGGTGCTAGCCCGGCTGCTGGCCCCGGAGCTCTACGGCTCCATAGCCCTGGTGACGGTGATAACCTCCATCCTCCAGGTCTTCGTGGACAGCGGTATGGCCAACGCCCTCATACAAAAAAAGGACACCGACGACCTGGATTATTCCTCGGTGTTTTACTTTAACCTGGTGTTCTGCCTGGTTTTGTATTTGGGGCTGTTCCTGGCTGCACCTTTTATCGCCCGGGTGTATGAGGACAGCTCCCTGGTGCCGGTGATACGGGTACTGGGGCTTACCCTGGTGGTCTCCGGGGTAAAAAATGTGCAGCAGGCCTATGTGTCCAAAACCATGCAGTTTCGACGCTTCTTCTTTGCCACTCTGGGCGGAACCCTGTTTTCAGCAGTGGTGGGCATATCCATGGCCTATATGGGTTACGGTATCTGGGCCCTGGTGATGCAGCAGCTTCTGAACGCGGCGGTGAACACGGCCATACTCTGGCTCACCGTGGGCTGGAAACCCCGGCTGGCCTTTTCCTTTACCCGGCTGGCCGGGCTCATCTCCTACGGCTGGAAGCTGCTGGTTTCCGCTCTGCTGGACACGGTGTACAACAAGCTCTATCAGCTGGTGGTGGGTATCGTGTACTCCTCCGCCGACCTGGCCTATTACAACAAGGCCGACCAGCTGCCGGTGCTGGTGGTGGAGAACATCAACTCCTCTATTGACAGCGTGCTGCTGCCAGTGCTGTCCGCCGAGCAGGACAAACGCCTGGTGGTGCGGGAGATGACCCGCCGGGCCATAAAGATGAGCACCTATGTGATGATGCCCATGATGGCGGGACTTGCCGCCTGTGCCGAGCCCTTAGTGCGCCTGCTGCTGACGGAGAAGTGGCTGCCCTGCGTACCCTATATGCAGATCTTCTGCGTCTGCTATGCCTTCTACCCCCTGCATACTGCCAACCTCAATGCCATAAAGGCTATGGGCCGCAGCGATATGTTCCTGTATCTGGAGCTGGTAAAGAAAGCGGTTGGTATCCTGGCCCTGGTGATAACCATGTACATGGGCGTG
The DNA here is from genome assembly GCA_944385175.1 of uncultured Oscillospiraceae bacterium. GTDB lineage: Bacteria > Bacillota > Clostridia > Oscillospirales > Oscillospiraceae > Limivicinus. The sequence continues at coordinate 15,970 of CALWWB010000028.1, forward strand.
TTTTACATGGCGCTCAGCCGGATTTTTACCGGTGTACTCTCCCAGCTTATAAATGCCTTTCCCAACAAAAAATTGCTGGACTACCCCTACCTGGAGCAGCTGAAGGACATGGCCCCCTCCATACTCCTGTCTGCCGCCATGGGCGCCGGAGTATATCTGCTGACTTTCCTTGGCCTGAACGATTTTGCCACTCTGGCCCTGCAGCTCGCCTGCGGCGTGGCCCTGTATGTAGCTCTGTCCCTGCTTTTCAGGATAGACAGCTTCAATTATATTTTATCCGTAATCAAGAATATCCTGCACCGCCGCGGCGCAGGGAAGGAGTGAGTTACCACGGCTGACGTCAAGAATATTTTGGTTTTTCCCGCCGGCACGGAGATAGCTTTTGAGATCCACCACGCCCTGCGCTACAGCAAGTTCGTGGATCTGTACGGTGCAGGCAGCGTGCCTGACCATGGGGAATTCGTGTTCAGGACCTGCACCGACGATATACCTTTTGTAAATGAACCCGGCTTTGTAGAGAAGCTGAACCAGGTTATAGACCGGCTGCACATAGACTATGTATATCCCGCCCATGACAGTGCCTGCCTGGCCCTGGTGCGGGAGCAGCAGCGGCTCCACGCCCCGGTGGTCAGCTCCCCTCTGGAGACGGTGGAAATCTGCCGGTCGAAGAATGCAACCTACCGACATCTTGAAGGCGCGGAATATCTGCCCCGTTTCTATGAGGGGCCTGAGGCTGTGGAGGAATACCCGGTATTCGTAAAACCCTCGGTGGGACAGGGAGCCCAGGGGGCCAGGCGAATTGAAGACCGGGCCCATCTGGAGGAGGTCCTGGCGGAGGGAGTGGAGTATGCCATTTGCGAATACCTGCCCGGGCCGGAATTCTCCGTGGACTGCTTTACCGACCGCCATGGTGTCCTGCGTTTTGTGAGCCCCCGCTCCAGAGACAGGATAAAGGCGGGCATTGCGGTGCGCTCCCATTTTCTGCCGGAGGATGAGCGCATAGACCGGATAGCCCGGGATTTGAACGGCCGCTTCAAGTTTAACGGCGCCTGGTTCTTCCAGCTGAAGGAGACCGCCGAAGGGGAGTACAAACTCATGGAAGTCTCCCCCAGGATAGCCGGTACCTCGGGGCTCACCAGAAACCGGGGGGTGAACCTGCCCCTGCTGACCTTATATAATATGTGGGGCTACGATGTGAGCATCATAGATAACCACAACCAGCTGCTGCTGGATCGGGCCTTTATCAGCCGCTTTAAGTCCGATATAAGTTACGACAACGTGTATGTGGACTTTGACGATTCCATAATCATGCGGGGCAAGGTCAACCTCAGCCTCATTGCCTTTCTGTATCAGGCCCAGAACCAGGGCAAGCACGTCTACATGCTCACCAAGCACCGGGGGGATATAGCCTCCGAGCTGCTGCGCCACAATATCGCCCCGGGCCTGTTTACCCGGATAATCCATCTGGACATGAGCGAGAGCAAGGTGCCCCACATTAAGCCAGCCTCCATCTTTATTGACGATTCCTTTGCCGAGCGCAAGCGCATACACGATGCCTGCGGGATACCTGTGTTCGACCTGGACATGGTGGAGAGCCTGATGGACTGGCGGGCCTGAGGAATAGCCTGAAAAAATTCTGGAGGATGCCATGGAGCAATATTACAGCCCGGAGGAATTAAAGGCCCTGGGCCTGAAGGAATACGGCACGGATGTGCTCATCAGCCGCAAGTGCAGCATCTACGGCGCCGGGAAAATAAGCCTGGGCAGCCACGTGCGCATAGACGATTTCTGCCTGCTCAGCGGGAAGATAAGCCTTGGCAGCTATGTACATATAGCCGCCGGGGCCATGCTCTTCGGCGGGAATGCCGGCATCAGCTTCGGGGACTACAGCACCATCTCATCCAGGGGGGCGGTGTACGCCCTCAGCGACGACTACTCCGGCGAGCACATGACCAACCCCACCGTGCCGGAGGGATATACCGCCGTGGAGGAGAAGCCGGTGGATATAGGCGCCCACTGCATCATAGGCACCGGCAGCACCCTGCTGCCGGGGGTAAGCCTGGGGGAGGGCTGCTCTCTGGGGGCCATGACCCTGGTGAACAGGAGCCTGCCCCCTTGGGGCATATATGCGGGCATCCCCGCCCGGTTTATCAGAGAGCGCAGCCGCAGGCTGCTGGAGCTGTGCCGGGAATTTGAAAGCCAGAAATGAAGGCCCTGCCGGGCCGGATTGGAGATAACATGAAGGACATAATAAACGTGACCCGCTCCTCCCTGCCGGACTATGAGGAATACTGCCGGGAGATAGCGGATATATGGAACAGCCGCTGGCTGACCAATATGGGAGAAAAGCACCAGCGCCTGGAGGCCGCGCTCAGGGAATATTGGGGCGTGGAGAATGTGGCCCTGCTCACCAACGGCCATCTGGCCCTGGAGAATATCATCCAGGCCATGGAGCTGAGGGGGGAGATAATAACCTCACCCTATACCTTTGCCTCCACTACCCACGCCATAGTCCGCTGCGGCTGCACTCCCGTGTTCTGCGACATAGAGCCGGAGCACTACACCCTGGACCCGGCGAAGATAGAGGCCCTCATCACTGACAAGACCGTGGCCATCATGCCCATACATGTCTACGGCAATCTCTGCGACGTGGTGGCTATAGAGGCCATTGCAAAAAAGCACGGGCTGAAGGTCATTTACGACGGGGCCCACAGCTTCGGAGTAAAGAAGGACGGGCTCAGCTCTGCCTGCTTTGGGGATGCCACCATGTTCTCCTTCCATGCCACCAAGGTTTTCAATACCATAGAGGGCGGGGCCCTGTGCTTCAAGGACGCCGCTCTGAAGCAGCGCATAAACGACCTGAAAAACTTCGGTATCCACGGGCCGGAGTCGGTGCCATTTGTGGGGGGAAATGCCAAGCTCAACGAGTTCTGCGCCGCCATGGGCCTGTGCAACCTGCGGCATCTTGACCAGTGGCTGGAGCAGCGCCGGGTGGTCTATGAGCGTTATATGGAGCGGCTGTCCGCCGAACCGGGAATAAAGCTGAACAGTCCCCAGCCTGGAGTGGAGTCCAACTATGCCTACTTTCCTGTAGTCTTTGAGGGCTACAAGTATGACCGGGATGAGGTGTTCAGCCGCCTCAGCGCCCAGGGCATCATCGCCAGAAAATACTTCTATCCCGCCACCAACGCCCTGGACTGCTACCGGGGCAGAGAAGGCTTCCAGCCGGAGCGCACCCCCATAGCTGCCCGGATAGCCCGGCAGGTACTCACCCTGCCCCTGTACCCTGAGCTGCCTTTGAAAGATGTGGACAGGATCTGCGAGATAATACTGGGATAAGGAAATTAGGAATAAAACTGAGGCATCAGGGAGAAGCCATGGCTTCTCCCTGATGCCTTTTGTCAATCCAGTTTGGTTTTCGGTTTGCTGCCGGGTTTGCCTGAATCCTCAAAGCTCAGATTTCTGCGATGGCAGAAGTCCCGGTTGCCGCAGCGAGCACAGCCACGGCCGCAGCCCCGCTTTTTTGACTGATTGGTGTATATGACCACAAGGGCTGAGGGGACAAAGCTTATGAGAAGCAGCAGGAAAAGATAGAAGATTTCCATGAAGATTTACTCACACATGTTCAAAGCGCCAAACTCACTGGGCCAGGGTCTGTACTACACCCCGGGTACAGTCCACGGAGACCAGCATACCGTCCTGCAGGCGCTGAGTGGCGCCGGTGGCGCCCACGATCACTGCCTTGCCCAGGGTGAGGCCCACGGTGGCGGCATGGCTGTTCATGCCGGATTCCTCGCATATGACGGCGGCAGACTGGCGGATATAGTCCAGCATGTCGTTGGTGGTATAGGGAACCACCAGCACGTCGCCGGGGTGGAACTTGGCGCTCACGTCCTCCGGATTGCGGCATACGCAGAGGGGGCCGGAGGCGTTTTTGCCGCCGATGCCCAGTCCGTTGAGAAGAAAATCTCCCACCAGACGCACCCGCACCATGTTGGTGGTACCTGCCACACCCACGGGAACTCCGGCAGTGACCACCACAAGATCGCCCCGTTTTACAAGGGCGGCCTTTTCGGCGCTCTCCACGGCAAAGTCCACCAGCTCGTCGGTGCTGGCGGCGTAGGGCATGGTAAGAGGTATGACCCCAAAATACAAACTCATCTGACGGCGCACCTGCTCATCGATAAGGCAGGCCACCACGGGAGTGGCGGGGCGGAAGCGGCTGACCATCTGGGCGGTGGTGCCCCGCTGGCTGACGGTAATGATGGCGTCGGCGGCAATGTCGGCGGCGGTGGTGCAGGCGGCGTGGGCTGTGGCGGCGGCAATGGACATGCGGCTGCTGCCGGCCAGGATCTTCATCTGCTTGGTATAGTCTATCTCCGCCTCGGTACGCAAGGCGATGGCGTCCATGGTCTTGACGGCCTCCACAGGGTATTTGCCCGCGGCGGTCTCACCGGAGAGCATGATGGCGGAGGTGCCGTCGAAGATGGCGTTGGCCACGTCGGTTATCTCCGCCCGGGTGGGCCGGGGATGCTCTATCATAGAGTCCAGCATCTGGGTGGCGGTAATGACCGGCTTGCCGCAGGCGACGCACTGGGCGATCATCTGCTTTTGCAGCACAGGGATCTCGGTAAAGTCTATCTCCACGCCCATGTCGCCCCGGGCTACCATGATGCCGTCGGCTACGGAGATTATCTCGGAGAGATTGCTGATGCCCTCCTGGTTTTCGATTTTTGCTATTATACGGATCTTTGAGCCCACGCTGTCCAGCAGCCGGCGTATTTCCCGCACGTCGGCGGCGGTGCGCACGAAGCTGGCGGCTATGAAGTCAAAGCCTTGTTCCGCACCGAAGAGAATGTCGTCCCGGTCACGCTGGCTCATGTAGGGCATGGCAAGGCGCACGCCGGGGACGTTGACGCCCTTGTTGTTCTTCATGATACCGTCGTTTTCCACCCGGCAGCGGACATGGAAGACGCCGGTCTCTTCCACGGTGAGGCGCACCAGCCCGTCGTCCAGTAGGATGGTGTCGCCGGGCTTCACGTCCTGGGGGAGCTCGGCATAGGTGACGGAGCAGTGTGCCTCATCTCCGGGGAGATCGTCGGTAGTGAGAGTAAAGCTCTGGCCTGTTTTCAGGGAGACGGAGCCGGACTCAAAGGAACGCAGCCGGATTTCCGGGCCCTTGGTGTCCAGCATGGCTGCCACGGGCAGATCCAGCTCACTGCGCAGGGCTTTCAGCACCTCAAGACGGCCCAGGTGCTCCTGGTGGCTGCCGTGGGAGAAGTTGAAGCGGGCCACATTCATACCCGCCAGAAGCATCTGCCGCAGCACGCCCTCCCGGTCGGTAGCCGGGCCAAGGGTACATACTATCTTGGTTTTCCTTATCATAATAAAATCAGCCTTTCATTTATAAAAGGGAGGCACGGCGCCCCGGAAAGCAGGGCGCCGCCCAGCCGCAGAGGGTGCCGGCAAAAGGGAGGAAACCGGTACACCTCTGCTTCAAGCATACAGCCGGAACGCCGCTCTGTCAAGAAAAAACTGGGACAAGGCCCCAGAGTTTCCTGAAACAGGGTTGAGCAGAGGAACCTTGCATACCCGGGGGGAACTTGATATACTGGGAAAGGAAAGGCCCGGCCCCGGAGGGGGAGACAGAATCTGTTTTGCGCTGTGCCGTGGGCCGGAAGGCGAGAGCCGGGGCTGCAAAGGGGAAGGGCGGTGGAAAAATGGCTAAGCCTGAATATATCTCCTTTTATATATACAGGAGCCGGGAGCTCAAGCTTAGCCGAACTATTTTCTACGATTTGAATAACGATGCTTTTTACTATTTTAACAGCTGGGAAATATCGCTGCGGGAATTTATTGTGTCGCTGGTGATGCTCTATTTGGCTTTGGGTAAAGGGCCGGAGATATATTGCCAGTGGTTTTTCAGCCATGGAAAGCTCTGGTTTTGTCTGATAAGTAACGGAATATGGCTGCTGTATTGCCGCTTTAGCCATAGGGAATGTATAAAGAGGCTGCACCCGTATTATTCAGGCAAACTGGAATTTTATGATAAACTGGAGGAAATGAAAAGGGCTGGGAAAAGGACGTACGTAGTTATGGGGATCATCCTGCTGATAATGACTTTCTGCCTTTACGGCTATTTCAGAACAGGCAGTTACAGCTTCCTGGCGGTGGAATGGGGCTGCGAGGTGTTACTGTATTTCCCGCTAGCCTTTAACAAAGTCCTATGGAGTAAAAAAGTGATAAAAATGATAGAAAACAGGGAGATACCTTGATGAAAGATTCTGAAAACATGTCCAAGAAAATAAGTCGCGGGAAGGCCGTGGGCGGCTGCTTTCTGGCACTGGCGGTGCTGGTGCTGGCCCAGAGCCTGGCGCTGTTCATAAGCCTGCCTCTGCCCGCCCTGGGCCTTTCCGGGGCTGTGTGCAATACTGTCGCAGGGCTGCTGTATGCCGCCTTTGCCCTGGGCGGAGCTCTGCTGCTGGGGTTGAAGTTTTTTGCCCTGAGCCCGGAGGCACTGCGCCTGGCGCCGCGGAGGCCGGAACCTGTATGGCTGCTCTCCGCCACGGTGCTCCCCACCCTGGTGCTGCTGGCCTACATGGCCCTGGGGGCACACTGGACGGTGTCGCCCATGGAGCCCCAGAGCCGCAGCGCAGTGATTGCCGGGGCCCTGGTGTTTTACGGCCTGGCGGCGGGTATAGCGGAGGAGCTGGTTTTTCGGGGCCTGATAATGGGCAGCCTGGAGAGGGCTTTTGATGTCAGGCTTGCCGTGTTGCTGCCCTCGGTGCTCTTCGGGGCCCTGCACCTCATAGGTGGCGGGGTGAGCCTGCTTGGGGCGCTGCAGCTGATAATAGCCGGGAGCCTGGTGGGTATACTCTTTTCCCTCATCACTCTGGAGAGCGGCTCGGTGTGGAACGCCGCCATAGTCCACGGGCTGTGGAATGCGGTGTTTGCCGGAGGGCTTGTACACGTGGGAAATACGGCGGAGAGGGAGGCGGTCTTCAGCCTGGTCTTTAACAGCAGTTCCTTCCTGCTCACCGGAGGGGACTTCGGGGTAGAGGCTTCCCTGGTGTCCGCTTTGGCCTATGCTGTTTTCGGCCTGCTGGCCTATAGGCTTATGAAGAAAAAGAGGATACTGAAAAACAGCTGATGCGGGCCGGGAGAACGCAAGGGTGCGGCCCTGCCTGGGCCGGGAATCCTGTCTGCCCTGGGTAGACATATAAAAAGTCTACGGAGCGTGGGTGTTAAAACCGCTGCCGGAGGTGTAGTTTTAGGGCAGAAAGGAGGAATCCCCGTGGATCAGATGCGCATAGGCAAATTTATAGCTGAGTCCAGAAAGGCTCTGGGCCGTACCCAGCGGCAGCTGGCGGTTACTCTTGACATCAGCGACAAGACTGTGTCCAAATGGGAGTGCGGAAAGGGGCTGCCGGAGGTCTCTCTCATGCTGCCTCTTTGCCGGACTTTGGGCATCAGTGTCAACGAAATGCTGTCCGGGGAGAGGCTGGATGAGGAAAGCTATAAGGAAAGGGCGGAGGAGAACATGATGGATTTGATAAAGGAGAACGCGGAAAACAAAAAGCGGATGGCGCTGTCCGTCATTTGCGGGACTATAACGGTGATCGCCGTTTGCTCTCTTATAACCATAGCATCATATCTTCAGCTGCCGGTAATAGTGAGAATCCTGCTTATAATCCTCGCCTTTGCCACGGCGGTGGCAGGTATCGGCGCGGCGGCAGTGCTGGAAGTGAAGGCCGGATACTATGAATGTCCCGGCTGCGGGGAACTGTTTGTCCCCAGCATCGGAGAATATGTCAAGGGCTATCACACTTTTACAAAGCGCCGCCTGACCTGCCCGAGATGCGGCAAGCGCGGGATGTGCAGGCACCGGGTGGTAAGATAAATCCGCAGCCTTGAGGGAGAACTTTTCAGGAGGTGTGCACATGTTCTGCAAAGCGGAAGCAAAAGATACACGGCGGGTGTATGAGCTCATCTGTGACATGGAGCAAAAAGAGCTGCCCTTTGGGGGCTTTGAGAAGATATTCGGAGAACAGCTGGAGAACGAGGATTATTACTGCCTTGTCTTCCGCCGGGAGGGGGAGACAATAGCCATGCTGAATCTGCGTTTTGAAAGTCAGCTGCATCACGCCGGCGCCGTGGCCGAGATAATGGAATTTGCAGTAGACGAGAGATACCGGAACCGGGGGCTGGGCAGGGAGATGTTGGCCCGGGCCGTGGAGCTGGCCAGGGAGCGGGGCTGCATGCAGATAGAAGTGGCATGCAACCAACTCAGGAAGGACACCCATAGGTTTTACCTGCGGGAGGGCATGCACAATTTTCACTATAAATTTTCAAAAGCTCTCACAGGAGAGGACAGCGGAGAAAACCGCCTGGGAAAATAATGAACGGAAGCATAAAAGGAATCCTCCGTCCGGTTTTGAACCGCGCCAGATTGTGCGGACAGCACAAAAAAGCCCCTGGTGCAGGAATATTGAGTTCTAGGAGGAGAGGCGTCGCGCAAGCGGGGCCTCTCCAGTCTTTAGCTGGATGCGCTCATGATTATAAAAGCAGATATAGCGGTCAATCATTTCGTTTGCTTCAACGAAAGTAGCCGGTTTGTGACGGTAGATACATTCTGTTTTGAGGATGGAAAAGAAATTTTCCGCCATGGCATTATCATAAGGATTTCCTTTCCTTGACATCGAAGGCGTAATGCCGTATTGTTGAGTCAGGTTGAAGTATGCTTG